>NZ_SOHD01000010.1:0-122760 GCF_004403235.1 Cryobacterium sp. Hh38
CAGAATCGGCGCTTTTATGCAAAAAAACCGGCGATGCGATCGCCGGTTTTTTGTTGCCGCAAGAATTTCGTAAACTAAACGCCGGAATTACGTGAATTCCTCGATGCGGAGACGGAGGGATTTGAACCCTCGGTACCCTTGCGGGTACTCCACCTTAGCAGGGTGGTGCACTAAGCCGAACTATGCGACGTCTCCTTGGTGTCCGCTTGCGCAAACACACTCTCCTATCTTAGCCGCACCCCGGGCATCCGTTCTGACCATGAAAAATCACGGCCCGAAAACGGATGCCAGGCCCGGCTACTGGTTTTCGAGCGTACGGCCCCTGGTGCAGGTGTAGTCGCCAGCGGTTTGGCCGGTCACAGACTCCGACAGCACCACGCCCGGGTCTTCGGTGGCGACGGGAGCCTCGGTCGCAGTCGGATCGGCGGTCGCCGAAGGATCGGCCGTTGCCGCGGGATCGGTGGTCGCGGACGGTTCCGGCTCGGCTTCAACGGGAGCGTTCGGATCGGCCTCGGTGCCGCGCCCGGTGGTTCCGCTCAGGGTCAGCGGCTGGTCGGCGGCAACCGCCTCGAACAGGTTGTCGAAGGCCGGCTGCACGGCTTTCACCCCGCCGGTCGTACTGCCGGTCGGCACCTGCGCGAAGACAACCTGGTCGAGGTCGATGTCCTTGAGCGCGATAGCAATGGACGCGAGGGTCGTCACACTGCTCAGGCTGTCGGAGAGGCGCATGTTGGCCGTGACCGCCTTGGCCAGGGCGTACACCTTGGTCGGGTCAGAGAGCGTGTCAGCGCTCTTGATCGTGCGCACGAGCGACGACATGAACAACTGCTGGTTGTTGATGCGGGTGAGGTCGCCACCATCGCCGAGGCCGTGGCGGGTGCGCAGAAACTGCAGAGCCTCGTAGCCCTCGAGCGTGTGCTCTCCCGGGTCGAGGAAGGTCCCGGTGTACTCGTCTTCGATGCGGGTGGCCACGCAGACCGGAACGCCGCCAACGGCGGAGGACATGGCCATGACGCCGCTGAACTGCACCTCAGCCGCAAACGGGATGGAGAGGCCGGTGAGTTTCTCGACGGTCAGCACGGTGCAGGCGAGTCCGCCGTAGGTGAGCGTCGTGTTGATCTTCTGGCTGCTCATTGCGCTGTGCGACCCGCTGCCGTCTTCCTTTGGGCAGGAGGGGATGGCGACGAACATGTCGCGGGGAAAGCTGATGACCGAGGCGTTGCTGTGGTCTTCGGAGATGTGCAGCAGCATGGTCACGTCGTTGAGGTCGCCGGTGGAATCCTCCGGGCCGAACCTGGCCTCCTGGCCGACGCGACTGTCGCTGCCGACGACGAGCATGTTCACGCCCCCGTCGATGGCGCCGATCGACGGAACCGGACCGTTGCCCTCATTGGCCAGGTGCACGCTCGGTGGCGCGCTCTGAACGACGTCGTAGGTGGCAATGGCGGCCACGGAGAATCCACTGACCAGAACGACCGCCACGCTGCCCGCAATGAATTTCGCAACGGCAACCGCAGCGTTCGACTTTTTGAGCCGGCCGTGACGGGCAACAGTTTTGAGGTTCTTGGAACCGGCACTGCGGGGGCGAAGTTGGTCGCTCACTCATGTCCTCTCATCGGGTTGTGGGCTTGGGTCAGCCTGAGGCGACAATCATTGTGCGCCGGTGGTGGTGCGTTTCACTGGTGCTGCGGAGGGCGTGGGATTCGAACCCACGAGACATTTCTGCCCACCAGTTTTCAAGACTGGCTCCATCGGCCGCTCGGACAGCCCTCCCGGTTTGCCCATTCCCAGCACGAAAATGCCCTGCCGGGAAGAATTGGGCGAACTGGCCCGATTCTAGCGGATGGCAGACTGCTCAGGCTGACAGAGGTGCCTGAAAAACGGCTGGATGCGAGTCAGAGCGTGCGCAACACCGTGGCCAGGCCATCGCTGGTCACGTTGCCGGTGATCTCCGACCCAGCGGCGAGAACGTCGTCGGGCGACTCGCCCATGGCCACGCCACGACCGAATTCGGCGGCCCATTGCAGCATGTCAATGTCGTTGCGTCCGTCGCCGACGGCCATCACGCGCTCACGCGGCACACCCATGGCCACGCGCACCCGCTCCATCGCGGTTGACTTGTTGACGCCGTCGGGGGCGATATCGAGCCAGGCGGTCCACCCGATCGCATAGCTCACCCGGTTCAGCCCCATGCGCTCGACCACCTGGAGAAAATCCTCCATGTCGTGGTCGGGCGAGATGACGACCACGCGGGTCGCCTGGTGTTTCAGCAGCTCGTCAAAGTCGACCCGTTCACTGTCCATGCCGATCGTGGCATCGGGAATCGGTTCGGTGTAGCGGTAAAAGCCATGCTCGTCTTCGACCGCAAAGCGGGCCGAGCCGAGGTGCGCCCGAATCGAGGTGAGCACATCGCTCGGGTCGAAGGTTTCCACCCATTCACGGCGGTAGCCGAGCGGGGCGGTGGCGTCGCGGTGCATCGTGATGGCCCCGTTGGAGCAGACCACGTAGCGCGGCGAAATTCCGAGTCGGTCGAGAACCGGCAGGGCAGCGGCGGCCGAGCGCCCGGTGGCGAGCATAACCTCGTGGCCCTGCAAGGCGAGCCGGGCGACCTCGTCGATCACGGACTGGCTGATCGAGCCGTCCTCGTGCATCGTGGTGCCGTCGATGTCGAGGGCGACCAGCCACGGCTCTTCGCTGACGATCGACGTCACTTCGCGCCCTTCACCTGGAGGGGCGTGAGCACCTCGAGGCCGCCGAGGTAAGGCCGCAGCGCCTCGGGGACGCTCACCGAGCCATCCGCTTGCTGATGCGTTTCGAGCATGGCGACGAGCCAGCGGGTGGTGGCGAGCGTGCCGTTGAGGGTCGCGACCGGCGCAGTCTTGCCCGATTCGGTGCGATAACGGATGTCCAGGCGGCGCGCCTGGTAGGTGGTGCAGTTGCTCGTGCTGGTCAGCTCGCGGAACGCGTTCTGGCTGGGCACCCAAGCCTCGATGTCGAACTTGCGGGCGGCGCTCGACCCGAGGTCGCCGGCGGCCACATCGATCACCCGGTAGCTCAGGCTGAGGGACTGCAACATGCCCTCCTGCAGGGCCACGAGGCGATCGTGCTCGGCTTCGGCATTTTCGGGCAGCACGTAGGTGAACATTTCGAGCTTGTTGAACTGGTGCACGCGAATGATGCCGCGGGTGTCTTTTCCGCCCGAACCGGCCTCGCGGCGGTAGCAGGTGCTCCAGCCGGCGTAGCGCAGCGGCTCCTCGGACAGGTCGAGGATCTCGTCTTTGTGGTAGCCGGCAAGAGCGACCTCGCTCGTGCCGGTGAGGTACAGGTCGTCGGCGGGCAGGTAGTAGACCTCGTCGTTGTGCTCGCCGAGAAAACCGGTACCGTCCATGATTTCGGGGCGCACGAGGGTGGGGGTGATGAGCGGCACGAAGCCCGCTTCGAGTGCCCGGTCGAGCGCCATGTTCATGAGCGCGATTTCGAGGCGGGCGCCGATACCTTTGAGAAAGTAGAAGCGGGTGCCGGAAACCTTGGCGCCGCGGGGCATGTCGATGGCACCGAGCAATTCGCCGAGTTCTAGATGGTCGCGCGGTTCGAAGTCGAACACGGGGGCCTCGCCGTGGGTGCGCAGGGTCACGAAGTTGGCCTCGTCACCGGCCGGAACGCCGTCGATGATGGGGTTGGCGATGGTTTTCACGATTGCCGTGAAGCGGGCATCGGCCTCGCCGGCGATGACCCCGGCTGCCTTCACCTCGGCGGCAAGACTCTGCGCTTCGGCGACGAGGGCCTTCTTCTGCGCACTGGGCGCGGCCGCGACACGCTTCCCGAACAGGTTCTGGGCTGCCCGCAGGTCTTCGAAGGCTGTGATCGCAGAACGCCGTTCGGCGTCGGCGGCGAGCGCGGCTTCTACCGCTTCGACGGAGTCACCACGGGCCCCCTGCGAACGCTTGAAGAGGTCAGGGTTTTCGCGTAACAGCACCGGATCAATCACCCGGCCAGTCTACAAGTGCGCGCTGACGGGCAAACGCGGAGTCAACCCAGTAGCCTAGGCCTCGTGACCGCCTCCGAACGCCGCAACCAGCACGCCGCCGTCGTCTACAACCCGGTGAAAGTTGACCTCGCCAAGCTGCGGGCCAGCGTGGCCGCGGCCGAGCAGTCTGCCGGCTGGGGCGAAACGCAGTGGTTTGAAACGAGCAAGGATGACGTCGGTCAGGCCGCCACCAAACAGGCACTCGACGGCGGAGCCTCGATGGTCGTCTCGGCCGGCGGCGACGGCACCGTTCGCGCCGTGGCCGAGGCGCTGCGTGATTCCGGCGTGCGCATGGCGATCGTGCCGTCGGGCACCGGCAACCTGCTCGCGCGCAACCTCGATCTGCCCCTCGGCAGCGTCGACGCTGCCACCGTGATCGCATTCGGCGGCGCGGACAAGTCCATCGACCTCGGCGTCGCCAGCGTCACCACCGAGGCCGGCGCGGTCGAAGAACACGTTTTTCTGGTCATGGCCGGGCTCGGACTCGACGCGCAGATGATCGCCCACACCCGGGACGACCTCAAGAAGCAAGTGGGCTGGCTCGCCTACGTTGACGGGGTGGCGCGGGCGCTGCCGAAGGCGCGGCCATTTCGCATCCGCTACAGCGTTGCTGGGCGCACCGCCCGCCCGGCGCAGGTGAGCGCCATTCTCGTCGCCAACTGCGGGCTACTGCCGGGCAACCTGCAGTTTCTGCCTCACGCTCGCCTCGACGACGGCATTCTCGACATTGCCGTGCTGCAGCCCAAGGGCATGCTCGGCTGGCTGACCATCTGGCGACGGGTGACCTGGGAGAACGGCGTGCTGCGTCGCTCGGCGGTGGGGCGACGCATGATTGCGGCTACGGAGTCATCGAATGAGCGCGTGATGACGACCCTGCGCGGGCCCGATATTCGCATCGCTCTTGAGCACCCCCAGGATTTCGAGCTCGACGGCGACGAGTTCGGGCTGGTGCAGAAGGTGCGGCTACACGCCGATGCTGGCGCGCTGATCGTGCGTGTGCCGGCCTGAGTGAGATGGCCTGAGTGAGATGGCTGAGCTAGCTATCGGCGCGACGATCGGGAACGCCACCGCAGGGCGTGGGCGAACAGCAGGCCCACAACGGTGAGTAGACCGGTGGAGATCATTGCGGGCGCGAGAGCGTAGATCAACTGCTGCATCACCATCTCGATGGGTACCTCCGCACTCGAGGATCCAGCGAAGCCCGAGCTGAAATAGGTGGCAGTAATCGTGCGCACCTGCAGGATCATCCCGCCGATGATGAGGGCTGGCCCAAGAATCCACAAGGCGATGATGAACGGATTACGCGGCTCGTATTGGTCGAGAGGCTCGTCGTCGTCAGCTGTACCGTCTGCAGGCACGGGAAGCGCGCCCGAGTCGCGCCCGGCTGTGCCGACGAATACTTCTGGCTGGTTGGGAGAGGTGGGCGCGAACAGTTCGGTCATCGCCGAGCCACCGGAATCCGCCGAGTCACCGGGCTCATAGCCACGCTGATACCGGGCATCGTGATTCGGGTCAAAGCGCGGGTCGGTCATTGAGTGGGCTCCCCCGCGATCAGCCCACGCAACCAGTCGCGGGCCTCGATGAAGATGCCGTCGTCGTAGCGCGAGGTGAACTCGATCGGGCGCTTGTCGGCCCGCGGATACGACCCGAGAAAGATCACCTTGGGGCTGAACCGGCGCAGGCCCAGCAACGCGTCGGCGACCCGTTCATCGAGGATGTGCCCCTCGGCATCGACAACGAAGCGGTAGCGACCGAGGGAATCGCCGATCGGCCGGGATTGAATAAGGCTGAGGTTCACGCCGCGGGTGGCGAACTGCTCGAGCATTTCGAGCAGGGCACCGGAGCGGTCACTTGGCAGCTCGATGATGAGGCTGGTCTTGTCGGCGCCGGTCGGTGCGGTGAGTTCGGCGGTGCGGCCGACCAGCACGAACCGAGTGACGGCGTTGGGGTTGTCCCCGATATTCGAGGCGAGAACGACGAGGTCGTGGTGTTTGTCGATTCCGGGCGGGGCGATCGCGGCATCCGCTTGATCGGTGCTTAAGAGGGCGGAGGCAGCGGCGACGTTGCTCGATGCGGGGATGTGGCCGTGGCTCGGCAGGGTCTGTTCGAGCCAGATGCGGCACTGCCCGTAGGCGACCGGGTGCGCATTAACGACCCGCACGTCGGCCAGAGTCGCGCCTGGGCGGGCGACGAGCACGAAATTCACCGGCACCAGATATTCGCCGATAATGCGCAGGTTTGGCACGCTGGCCAGGGCGTCCTGCGTGGCGGTGACGCCGCCGTCGACGGAATTCTCGATGGCGATCATGGCCGCGAAACTGCGGCCGGAGACGACATCAGCGAAGGCCTCGCCCACGTTGTTGACCGGGCGCCAGATCTGGCCGCGCGCCTCGGGCACCTGCGCGAGGGCCGCTTCGGTAAAGGTTCCGGCCGGGCCCAGATAGCTGTAGGTGCGGGTCTGGGCTGGATTCGGCGCGTCGGGCATGGCTGACAGCCTACCGGTGGTGCCAGACTGTGCTCATGAGCGAACGCGCGGGCACCCGAGCCCTGGAATCTGACCTGATCGACGTCGATGGGCTGGTCAAGGCCTATTACGATTTGAAACCGGATGCCCGGGTCCCAGCCCAGAGGGTCGTTTTCGGCACCTCCGGGCATCGCGGGAGTTCGCTGAACACCGCGTTCAACGAGGACCACATCAGCGCCACCACCCAGGCCATCGTGGAATATCGCGCGGGCCAGGGCATTACAGGGCCCCTGTTCATCGGCACCGATCCGCACGCCCTGAGCGGTCCGGCCTACACGACCGCCCTCGAGGTGCTCGTCGCCAACGGCGTGCGTGTGCTGGTCGACGAGTTCGACGACTACGTGCCCACCCCGTCGTTGTCGCACGCCATTTTGGCCTACAACCGCGGCGAGCACGGCGACCTGGCCGACGGCATCGTCGTCACCCCGAGCCACAACCCGCCAATGGACGGCGGCTTCAAGTACAACCCGCCGCACGGCGGTCCGGCCGACAGCGACGCCACTTCCTGGATCGCGGGCCGCGCCAACGAGCTCATCGCGGGCGGCCTCGACGGCGTGCTACGGAGCGAGCCGAGCGCCGTGGAAACCTACGACTTTCGCGGCAACTACGTCAACGACCTCGAAAACATCATCGACATGCAGGCCATCCGCACCAGCGGAATCCGCATCGGCGCCGACCCGCTCGGCGGCGCGAGCGTCGGCTACTGGGGCGCCATCCGCGACCGCTACGAAATCGACCTCGTCGTGGTCAACCCGAAGGTCGACCCGACCTGGCGATTCATGACGCTGGACTGGGACGAGAAGATCCGGATGGATCCGTCGAGCGCGTCGGTGATGGCATCCGTTGTCGCGCACAAAGACGAGTACGACATTCTGACCGGCAACGACGCCGACGCCGACCGGCACGGCATCGTCACGCCCGACGCTGGCCTGATGAACCCGAACCACTTTCTGGCCGTCGCGATCGACTACCTGTACAGCCACCGCGAAGGCTGGAAGATCGACGCCGCAGTCGGCAAGACTCTCGTCTCGTCGACCATGATCGACCGGGTCACCGGCTTTCTCGGCCGCGACCTGTGGGAGGTGCCGGTCGGCTTCAAATGGTTCGTGCCCGGCCTCATCGACGGCTCGGTGGCGTTCGGCGGC
Source organism: Cryobacterium sp. Hh38 (assembly GCF_004403235.1). Classification (NCBI taxonomy): domain Bacteria; kingdom Bacillati; phylum Actinomycetota; class Actinomycetes; order Micrococcales; family Microbacteriaceae; genus Cryobacterium; species Cryobacterium sp. Hh38. The sequence continues at coordinate 7,697 of NZ_SOHD01000010.1, forward strand.
GAGGAGAGCGCCGGCGCGAGCTTCGTGCGCTTCGACGGCACCGTCTGGACCACCGACAAGGACGGCATTCTGTTGGCCCTGCTGGCCGCCGAGATTCTCGCGGTCACCGGCAAGACGCCCTCGCAGCGGTATGCGGAACTGACCGAGCATTTCGGCGCACCGTCCTATGCGCGAGTGGATGCCGCGGCCACGCCCGCGCAGAAGGCCGCCCTGGCCAAGCTCGACGGCTCGATGATCACGGCTACGGAGTTAGCCGGCGAGAAGATCACCGGCAAATTCAGCGTTGCGCCCGGCAACGGCGCTGCGATCGGCGGAGTGAAGGTCACCACCGAGAACGCCTGGTTCGCGGCGCGGCCGAGCGGCACCGAAGACGTCTACAAGATCTACGCCGAGTCGTTTCTGGGTGACGACCACCTGGCGCAGGTTCAGCTCGAGGCCAAGGCCATCGTCGACGCCGCGATCGCCTAAGGAACACTCCAGTAGTACGCCGTGCCGCCCGGGTGATCCACGGTGATTGCCGTGTCGACCGAGCGGAAGTCGGAATCGAGGGTGTGCCCGGCGAACGAGATCTCGATCGTGTCGCCGACCTTCTCCACCCTGGTGACAATGGCGGTGTGGTCGCGGTCGCCGGAATTGTCCCAGTCGAACTGCACGATGTCGCCGACCTTGACCTGATCACGCTGCTGATCGGTCAGGGCGGCGGCCTTGCCGGTCTGCGCGATGTAGTTCATGAATGCTGTGGAACTGCGCCAGGCGGCCGAGGCGTCGTAGGCGTTGCCATTCTTCGGGCTCGACCAGACGCTGTCCATGGTCCAGCCGCGGGCGATCATGGCCTGGCTGGCGAAGTTGACGCAGTCGTTCTCGCCGAGCACGCCCCACTCGGCTGTGTTGTAGTTTTCCAGGCTCCAGTGCGCGAGGAGGTAATCGATCTGCGCGGCGACGGGGGCGCTGAGGCCAGGCTCCGCCTCGACCGGGGCCGCAGCGGCCGTGTCGGCGGGGGTGGCGCGAACCGGTTCCTGCGTTGTGGCTGGGGTTGCGGAATCCGGTGTCTGCGCCGTCTTGGTGGGGTCGGCCGGTCCTTCGAGGGCCTGCACGACGAGCGCCGTCGCGCCGACCGCGAGCACGGCACCCACGGCCGTCGTCAGGCCGAGTCGCTGCCACCTTGTCAACTGCACGTTGTACTCACTTCTGATTGTTTAAACGCTGAGCGCGGCGCTCAGATAAAGGCCGATCGCCGCGAGCGCGACGACCACTCCAACGATGAGAACCCCGATCAAAAACCGGCGCCGGGTGCGCCGCTGATCGGCCTCGGTGGGTTCGTTGTTCTGCAACATGTTTCGAGCTTAGCTGCGCCGAATCTGAGAGCCCCGAATGCCGCGTGCATCCCTGCCGAGATCTCAGCCGCGACGACCCGTTCTGGGCGATTGCGGGGAGGGTTCGACTTGATATCCGCAGTTACGCGAGCCATCGTCAAAGCACTGGTCCAATGTCTCGCCGCGGGGTACCGTTTCGTCATGTCGCAGATCACACCCACACCGTTCACCTGGCCGCACGGATTTCTCTGGGGGTCGGCGACGGCCGCCGCGCAGATCGAGGGCGCCGGCCACGCCGGTGGCAAGGAAGATTCGATCTGGGATGCGTTCGCGCGGGTGAAGGGCGCCATCGCGGGCGACGACGACCTTGAGACAGCGGTCGATCACTACCACCGGATGCCCGCCGATGTGCGGCTCATGTCCTCGCTCGGCCTCGACGCCTACCGGTTCTCGACCAGCTGGGCCCGCGTGCGCCCGGGCGATCGAGCGATGAACCCCGAGGGGCTGGACTTCTACTCCCGCCTGGTCGACGAGCTGCTCGGCGCCGGCATTCTGCCCTGGCTCACCCTGTACCACTGGGACCTGCCGCAGGCCCTCGAGGAGGAAGGCGGCTGGGCGAACCGCGACACCGCCTACCGGTTCGTCGACTACGCAAGGGATGTCTACTCCGCGCTGGGCGACCGGGTCACCCACTGGACCACCTTCAACGAGCCGTTCTGCTCCTCACTGCTCGGCTACGGATCGGGCGCCCATGCGCCGGGCCGGCAAGATGGCCGGGCTGCGGTCGCTGCGGTGCATCACCAGCACCTCGCGCACGGGCTCGCGGTGAACGCGCTGCGCTCGGCCGGGGCGCAGAACCTCGGGATCACCCTGAATCTCACAAATGCAGTACCGCGCGATGCGGCCGACCCGATCGACATTGAAGCGGCCCGTCGACTCGACTCGCTCGCCAACCGCATCTTCCTCGACCCACTGCTGCGCGGCACCTATCCCGACGACACCCTGCACGACCTCGAGCCGTTCGGACTCGCCGAGGTCATCCACTCCGATGACCTTTCCATCATCAGCTCCCCGCTGGATTTTCTGGGGGTCAACCACTATCACGATGACCTCGTGAGCGGCCATGCGGATGCCTCGGCGACCGATGGTCACGCCGGTGGCGCCGACCGGCCCGTCGGTTCGCCGTGGATCGGATCGGAGTACATCACCTTCCCCAGCCGCGGACTGCCCCGCACCGCGATGGACTGGGAGGTCAACCCCGACGGCCTGCGCCTGCTGCTGGTGCGGCTCGGCCAGGAGTACGACCGGCTGCCGCCGCTCTACGTCACCGAGAACGGCGCCGCCTACGACGACACGGTGAGCGCCGACGGCGCCGTGCACGACGTGGAACGCACGGAGTACATCGTGGCGCACATCAACAAGGTGGGCGAGGCTATCGCGGCCGGCGCCGACGTGCGCGGGTACTTCGTCTGGTCGCTGCTCGACAACTTTGAGTGGTCGTACGGCTACGAGAAACGGTTTGGCATCGTGCGGGTCGACTACAAGACGCTCGAACGCACGGTGAAGGACAGTGGGCGCATGTACGCGGCGCACCTTCGGGCGGCACACGGGGGCTGAGCCGGGCGCCGCCCGGGCCTCGCGGCACGTGTTTAGGAGGTTGGCACTGGTTTGAACACGTGCGAGCTCCCCAAACGCTTGCCACCGACGGATGCCGGCGCCGCGGCATCCGCTCGGCGCGCCTCAGCGCAGCTGCGGAACCACCTCGGCGGCCAAAAACTCCAGGTGCTCGAGGTCGGACAGATCCATGATCTGCAGGTAGACGCACTCGACGCCGGAATCGGCGAGAGCGCCGAGTCGGTCGACGATCTCGGAGGCGGTGCCTGCAAGGCCGTGCTCACGCAGCTCGGCCGGCTCGCGACCGACCGAGGCCGCCCGGCGGGCGAACTCCGTCTCATCCGAGCCGCCGACGGCGATCAGCGCCGCCGAGTAGGTGAGCTCGGCCGGGTCTCGGTCGATGGCCTCACAGGCCACCCGCACGCCGTCGAACTTGCCCGCAATGTCGGCGAAGTCGGGAAACGGCAGGTTGAACTCGGTCGCGAAGCGAGCCGCGAGTTTCGGGGTGCGCTTGGCACCGCCGCCACCCACGATCACCGGCACTCGCGCCTGTGTGGGCTTCGGCAGCGCCGGCGAATCGACGAGGGTGTAGTGCTCGCCGGCGAAGTCGTAGCGGGCCCCGACCGGGGTGTTCCACAGCCCGGTGATGATCTCGAGCTGTTCCTCGAGCAGGCCGAACCGTTTGTCCGGAAACGGGATGCCGTAGGCGAGGTGCTCCTGCTCGAACCAGCCGGTGCCGAGGCCGAGCTCGACGCGCCCACCCGACATCTGGTCGACCTGCGCGACCTGGATGGCCAGAATTCCCGGCGGCCGGTAGGTCACCGAGGAGACCAGGGTACCCAAACGGATGCGTTTTGTCTCCCGCGCCAACCCGGCGAGGGTGGTCCAGGCATCCGTCGGGCCGGGCAGGCCATCACCGTCACCCATGACCTGGTAATGGTCGCTGCGAAAGAATGCGTCGAAGCCGAGCCGCTCGGTGGCCTGCGCGACGGCCAGGACGTCATCGTAGCTGGCACCCTGCTGGGGCTCGGTGAAAATGCGAAATTTCATGGGTTCTCCTGAGTTAGTTCTAGAAATTCGACGCCTGGCACCAGCTCGAACCGGGCACGCATCACGACGAGTGCTTCGGGGTTCTGGTCGATCAGTACGAAGCGACGGCCGAGGGCGGCCGCGACGGCTCCGGTGGTGCCGCTGCCAGCGAAGAAGTCGAGCACCCAGTCGCCCTCGCGACTGGACGCCTGGATGATGCGCCGCAGGATTCCGACCGGTTTCTGGGTGGGGTAGCCGGTTTTCTCCTTGCCGGTGGGCGAGACGATGGTGTGCCACCAGACATCCGTCGGCAGTTTGCCCTTGGCGACTTTTTCGGGCGTGACCAGACCAGGGGCCATATACGGCTCCCGGTCTACGGTCGTGGAGTCGAAGTAGTAGCTGGCCGGATTCTTCACGTAGACCAGAATCGTGTCGTGTTTGGTCGGCCACTTGTTCTTCGATTTGGCACCGTAATCGTAAGCCCAGATGAGCTCGTTGAGAAAGCATTCCCGGCCGAACAGGGCGTCGAGAAGCACCTTGGCGTAGTGCGCTTCGCGGTAATCGAGGTGCAGGTAGAGCGTGCCGTCGTCGGCCAGCAGCCGCCAGGCCTCGATCAGGCGCGGCTCCAGAAAAGCCCAATAGTCCTCAAACTGGTCGTCGTAGCCGAGCAGGTCGCCCTTGATGCGCTCGTAGCGCTGGCCCTTGAATCCGGTGATCGTTCCGGTCGCGTGGGATCCATCGGTGGCGACCGAACGCACCGACGTGGTGGTCTGGCGTTTCTGTGACCGGCCGGTGTTGAACGGCGGGTCGAGATAGATCAGGGTGAAGGCACCGTCCGGCAGGCTCGGCAACACCTTGAGGTTGTTGGCGTGGATGACACGGCTCGGACTGGTCGGTGTCCACGAGAAAGGCATTTGTCTATTCTTTCAGCCTCCGCGCCGTCTATCGGCTTAGTCTGTCTGGATGACTGCTGAATCGGCTACCATCCACTCGCAGGATCTGGCTGAAGCCGGCACTCTGCAGGTGCGCCACACCCCCGAGCAGAACCGGTACACGGTCTGGCTCGGCGACGACTGCGTCGGCCTGGCCGACTACGTCACCACGCAATCGGCGGTGCATTTCACTCACACCGAGGTCGACCCGACCCGGCGCGCCCACGGTTTGGCGAGCATCCTGGTCGAGCAGGCGCTCGACGACGTGCGCGTGCGCACCGACCTGGCCGTGGTGGCCGATTGTTCGTATGTGGCGCATTGGATCGACACGCACGCGGAGTACCAGGACCTGCTGACCCGCGGCCGGTAGCCGGTAGCCGGCAGCCGGTAGCCGGCAGCCGGTAGCCGGTAGCCGGTAGCCGATTCTGGGTGAGCGGATGTCGGCATCCGCTCATCTAGGGAACCCGGGTCAGCCATTCCTCGGTGCTGAACTTGTTCGCGACGAGCTCGGTGGCCTTGGCGTATTCCTCGGCGGTGACGTCGCCCTCGGAGGCACCGTAGAGGCCGGTGAAGGTCTCCTTCATGCGTTCGATGATCTCGGCACGGCTCAGGCCGGTCTGGCTGCGCAACGGATCGACGCGCTTGGCGGCACTCGTAATGCCCTTGTCGCTGAGTTTTTCGCGGCCAATGCGCAGCACCTGCACCATTTTTTCGCCGTCCATGTCGTAGCTCATGGTGACGTGATGCAGTACGGCGCCGCTTCCGAGACGTTTCTGGGCGGCCCCGCCGATCTTGCCGGTCGGGCTCGTGATGTCATTGAGCGGCTGGTAGTGCGCGTCGATGCCGAGCGATTTGAGCGCGGTGATGACCCACTCGTCCAGAAAGGCGTAGGAGTCGGCGAAGCTCATGCCCTGCACGAGGTCGGTCGGCGCGTAGATCGAATAGGTGATGACCGAGCCGGCCTCCATGAACATGGCGCCGCCGCCGCTGATGCGCCGAACCACGGTGAAGCCGTACTTCGCGGCGTTCTCGGGGTCGACCTCGTTTTTGAGCGACTGAAAACTGCCGATGACGACGGCCGGTTCGTTCCACTCCCAGATGCGTAGGGTGGGTTGGCGTCGTCCCTCGCCGACCTCGGTGGCGAGCACCTCGTCGAGGGCCATCTGCAGCACGGGCGCGACCGGCGTCTGGGAGTGGATGATCTGCCAGTCGTAGTCGCGCCAGGTGCTCGCCTGCGCGAGCGACCGACGAATGGCGACCGCGACGGCCTCCGGCGAGAAGCCGAGCAGAATCGCGCCGGTCGGCAGCGCGCCACGCACGGCGTCCGCGATCGCAGCGGCAGTACTGCCGGCGGGCAGGCCGGTCACCGCCGCGTTGATGTCCTCGAGGGCATCGTCGGGTTCGAGAAAGAAATCCCCGGCCAGACGAAAATTGGCGATGACATCGTCGACGACATCGAGATCAACGACGACCAGTTTGCCGCCCGGAACCTTATATTCACCATGCATGGTTTCAGCCTACGGCGTGAATCGTTCGTCGAGCCAGGAGACGAGGTCGCCGATGACCTCGTCGCGGTTGATCTCGTTGAAGACCTCGTGGCGCGCACCCGGGTACACGATCAGGCGCACATCGCGCAACCCCGACCGCTTGATATAAGAGGTCACCAGTTTGAGCGCGCTGCGTTCGCCGCCGACGGTGTCGTCGCCGCCGACTAGCACGAGCATGGGCAGTTCGCTGGGCAGATTTTTCGCTGGCCGGCCGAACAGGCGGGCAGCCTCACGCAGGCCGAACAGCTTGGCGAGCGGCGTCGCCGTGGTCAGCGGGTCGGCCACGAACGCCTGCGCTAAGGCCGGGTCCCGGCTGAGCCACTCGACTCCGGTCGTGCCGAGTGTTTTGTGTTTGCGATTGAGGTCGCCGCCGTCGAGATAGCCCGGCCAGCGGTAGGCGCTGCCGGAGAGCACGATCGCGTCGTACTCGGCGGCGTGCGCGTTCACGATCATTTGGGCCATGAACGATCCCCAGCTGTGTCCGAGCAGCACGAGGGGCAGTGTCGGGTTTTCTGAGCGGATGATTCCACTCAGCTTATGCACGCCGGCCACGGCCGCGCGCAGCCCGCCGGCGCCCAGCCGACCAAGTTTCGTGAGGTCACCGCCATGCTGGGCTAGCCCGGTCTGACCGTGGCCGAGGTGGTCGTCGGCGTAGACGCTGTAGCCGGCTCGATTAAGGTCCGCGGCGAGCGCCGCGTAGCGCTGGGCGTGTTCGCCGACGCCGTGGGCGAGCTGGATCACGGCTTTGGGGGCGTCGATCGGCCAGACGTAGTAGGTGACGACCAGGCCAGAGGCATCCGTATATGTGGGCACGAGGATATTCTGCCCTGTTCCGGGCCTGCTGCCAATATACTTAGCATAGCTAATTTGCTATGCTAAGGATATATGGAATCACGAATGCACCCCAAGACCGCGGCCCTCGGCGTCATCAAGGCGCAGCCGCCCCTGAACAGCGAGCCCGTCGCGGCGAACAACACCGCCGAGCTCAGCCACGAATTTCGTCTGGCCAACGGCCGCCTCGCCCGCCGCCTGCGCCAGGAGAAGGCCGAGAACGAACTCGGCAGCGGCCAGTTCTCAGCCCTCGGCGTGCTCTACGTGCACGGCCCGTTAACGCTCACCGAACTCAGCGAGTTCGAGCGCGTCACCCCGCCGTCAATGACCCGCACGGTCAAATGCCTCGTCGATGCCGGCCTCGTCGCCCGCACCGATTCCACCCTCGACGGCCGCAAGATTGTGCTGCGCACAACGGATGCCGCGAGCGAGATGATGACCGAGACCCGCAAGCGTCGAGATGCCTGGCTGGTGCAACGCGTCGCCCAGCTCAGTCCCGCCCAGCGCAGCACCCTCGCCGACGCGACCATCATCATGAAGGAGCTCGCCGACAGTTGAGTGCCATGTTTCGCTCGCTGAGCGTCGTCAATTACCGCATCTGGTTCGCGGGGGCTTTGGTGTCGAACATCGGCACCTGGATGCAGCGCACCGCCCAGGACTGGATCGTTCTCACCCAGCTCACCAACTACGACGCGACAGCGGTCGGCATCACCATGGCGCTGCAGCTCGGCCCGCAGCTCGTGCTCATGCCGTGGTCCGGCCTCATCGCCGACCGCTTCAACCGGCGCAAGCTGCTCATTCTCACCCAGACCCTGATGGGCCTGCTCGCGCTCGGCCTCGGCATTCTGACCGTGCTCGAGGTGGCCCAGCTCTGGCACGTCTACCTGTTCGCCCTCGGCCTCGGCGTCGTCGCCGCCATCGACGCGCCCGCCCGTCAGACCTTCGTCTCCGAGCTCGTCGCCGAAGACCAGCTGTCGAACGCGGTCGCGCTGAACTCAGCGTCATTCCACGGTGCACGCCTGATCGGGCCGGCCGCCGCCGGTCTGCTCACGGTCGCCGTCGGCGCCGGCTGGGTCTTCATGATCAACGCGGTCACCTTCGCCGCGACCGTCTTCGCCATGACGCTGCTGCGCACCCACCAGCTACGTCGCCAACCGAAGATCTCCCGCGAGCGCGGGCAGCTCCTGGCCGGTTTTCGCTATGTGCGCGGCCGTTCAGACATCATCGTCGTCATGATCGCGGTCTTTCTGATCGGCACCTTCGGCCTCAACTTCGCCATCTTCACCTCGACCATGGCCACAATCGAGTTCGGCCAGGGAGCTGCAGAGTTCGGCCTGCTCAGCTCGATCATGGCAATCGGCGCTGTCATCGGCGCGCTCCTCGCCGCCCGGCGCAGCCGCGCCAGGCTGCGCCTGATCGTGCTCGGCGCGGCCCTGTTCGGCCTGGCCTGCGCCCTGTCGGCCATTATGCCGACATATGCCACTTTCGCCATATCTCTCACCCTGGTCGGCCTGTCGTCGCTCACCCTGATGACCACCGCGAACGCCTACGTGCAAACGACGACCCGCCCCGAGATGCGCGGCCGCGTCATGGCGCTCTACATGGCCATCTTCGTCGGCGGCACTCCCCTCGGCGCCCCGCTGGTCGGCTGGGTAGCGGATGCATTCGGCCCGCGCTGGGCGCTCGGCCTCGCCGGGGTCTCCGGCCTGTTGGCCGCACTGGTCGTGCTGTTTTGGATGGTGCGGTATCGCCGGCTTCGGGTGCAGGTGCATCCGTTCTCGGCGCCCCGGGTGCGCGTTCTGCACGCCGGCGACGGGCGCGAGGCGCCGTCGGTGCGGCCGAGGCGCCGAGGCCGGTCCGCCGTGCTGGAGCGGGAGCAGGCGCCGGCCGCGCCCGAGGGATCGGAGCCCGACCTCGATCGAGAGACCGCGACCCGGGAGATCGCGATCGTCGAGGCGACGGTTCCGCGCTAACTTCGGGCGGTTGCCGCTGAGTAGACAACTTCGATGGGTTACGACCCCGCAGCACCCGACAAAGTTGTCCGCTGAAGGACGGCCTAGCGAACCCCACCCATCAGGCGCAGCACCGGGCGGGAGATCAGAACGAGCAGGAGCCCGAGCACAATCGCGATGCTGCCGAGCACGCTGAAGTAGACCCGCCCTGGCGCAGTGGCGTACCAGGTGGCGAGCACACCCGACACGGCGGAGCCGAGCGCGACCGAGAGAAAGAACAGAGCCACCATCTGTGTCTTGAAGACCTCCGGCGCGAGCTTGGTGGCGACCGAGAGTCCGACCGGTGAGAGCAGCAGCTCCGCAATCGTAAAGACCAGCAGAATTCCGATCATCGCCAGGAGTGGCGTCGAGTTCGCGGCACCGCCGGCGAACGGCAGGAACAGCAGGAAGGCGCCGCCCATCACCGCGGTTCCCACCACGAACTTGATCTGCGTGGAGGGCTGCCGCGTTCCCAACCTGGTCCACAGGGCGGCGAAGATGCCGGAGAGCACGATGATGAGCACGGGATTGATGGACTGCACACAGGACACCGGCATCTCCCAGCCGAACAGCGCGCGGTCGAGTCGCTCGTCCGAGTAGATCGTGACGACCGTGAATTGCTGTTGGTAGAGCGACCAGAACGCCGCACTAGCGATAAATAGCGGAATGAAGGCGTAGACCCGTTTGCGCTCGACCGTGGTGATCTGGCAGTTCGTCAGGATCACCACGAAGTAGGCAATTGTCCCGACGATCGTCAGCCCGATCACGATGGTGACCAGATTGCTCGCGGTAATCATCCCGGTGAGCCCGAGCACGACAATAACGCCGAGCGTCGCGATCGCAATGACGGTGTAGCGGGGCCAGCGTGAACGCGGCAGAGGATCGGAAACCCGCCGGGCGGCATCCGGCGCGTAGAGCGTGCCGACAACGGATGTTGCGTTCGCCTTCAGTCCACCGCTGCCGATAGCCACCAGGATGAGGCCAGCGACGAGCCCACCGATTCCGGGCACGACGGCCAGGGCGATGTGGCCGAGCATAATGGCGATGGCGCTGCAGAACAGCACCCGCTCCGAGCCGAGGAGACGATCGGCGATCCAGGCGCCGAGGATCGTTGCGAGGTAGACGCCACCGCCGTATGCACCGACGATGCCGGCCGCAGTGGTCTGCGGGATTTCCAGGCCGCCGTCGGCCGCCGAGAAGTATAAATACAACAACAGGATGCCCTGCATGCCGTAAAAGGAAAACCGCTCCCACATCTCGACGCCGAAGATGTTGGCGAGTGAACGCGGCTGTCCAAAGAAGGAGCGGTCATCGCGGGCAGCGGCGTGGTCGACGACTTTGCTCATGCGCCATGATTATCAATCGCCCCGGGAGAAAACATCGACCGGCTCCTGCCGAAGCAGGAGGCACACCGCCGGAACCCCCGACACGGGCGCGGGATGGTCCAGGCGACCTCGCCGCTCTACACGCCACCCTCGGCTCCGAGCACCGGTGTCCGTCTAGGCTTGACCGATGAGCTCCGAAACCCTGCGCGTCAGCCTGCCCGACCCCGACCTGCGCGCCGCCCTCGGCGAGCTGCCCGATGGCGTCGAGGTCATCGAGTGGGCGATGGAAGGCCCGGCACCTATTCCCGAGATCGACCTTGTCGTGACACCGTACATGGGCGCCGCCAACCGGGTGGCCCACCTCGCGGGCGTGCGCACCCGGCTCGTGCAGAGCCAGTCCATCGGCTACGACGGCATCGACACGCTGCTGCCCGCCGGGCACGTGTTCGCCAACGCCGCCTCCGTGCACGAGACCTCGACCGCCGAGCTCACCCTCGCTCTGATTCTGGCCTCCCAGCGCGGCATCGACGACTTCGTACGCGCCGCCGAGCGGGGCGAGTGGGCGCCAGCGCAGCACGCGAGCCTGGCCGACCGCACCGTGCTGCTGCTCGGTTACGGCGGCGTCGGCCACGCCATCGAAACTCGGCTGCTTGCCTTCGAAACCACGGTCATTCGCGTCGCCCGCACCGCCCGCACCGACGAACGCGGCACGATCTACGGCTTCGAGTCCCTGCCCGAACTGCTTTCGAGGGCCGATATCGTCGTGGTCGGCGTGCCGCTCACGCCGGAAACCACCGGCATGGTCGATGACGCGTTCCTGTCGCTCATGCCGGGCGGCGCCCTGCTGGTGAACATCGCCCGCGGCCCGGTCGCCGACACGGAGGCGCTGCTCGCTCACGCCACCAGCGGCCGAATCCGGCTCGCGCTCGACGTGACCGATCCGGAACCGCTGCCGGCGGGGCATCCACTTTTCGCGCTGCCCAACGTGATCATCTCCCCCCACGTGGGCGGCGCCTCGAGCGCGATGCTGCCACGCATGGCCCTGCTCGTTCGCCAGCAAATAGAACGGATGCTGCGCGGCGAGACCCCGATCAACGTCGTGTTGACGAGTTAGTCGGGCACTGCGCGCCCCGCCGCGACCGTAGGCTGGGACCATGGTCTCAGCACTCACTCCGGCACGCCAGGATGACATCGAAGAAGCACTCAAAAACGTGATGGACATCGAGATCGGCATCAACGTCTTCGACCTCGGCCTGATCTACGGCCTGGCCTGGGACGACGACACCGACACGCTCGTCATCCAAATGACCCTCACCTCGGCCGGCTGCCCCGAGCAGGAGGTATTGACGGAGCAAACCGAGCAGGCCCTCGTCGGCGTGGTCGAACGCCATCGGATCAACTGGGTCTGGATGCCGCCGTGGACGCCCGACAAGATCACCGACGACGGTCGCGACATGATCAGCGCCCTCGGTCTGAGGCTGTAACCACCCACTGTCTCTGCGGCTGGGGCAACCCGGCCACGTGCTCCTGCCTCGAACGGATGCCTGAGTCCCGCGCGAGTTGCTTCCCTCCGCCCTGGTGCGCCCGGGCGACGCGCGTCGCGCTGTCGCTTGGTGCAGACGCGTGCGCACCAAACGGGCGCTCCCAAGTTATGACGATTTGCCTATCGCGCGACCGGGTGATCCTCCTGTAACCTGTGGTCAGACCACACTGATCGAGAGGAGATCCCATGACCGCTCCACGCGCCTGGCAGGTCGTGCTCGACGCTGTTGAACGCGACCTGCTCGACGGCCGGCTCAGCCCGGGAGACCACCTGCCGCCCGAGCGCACCCTTGCCGCCGACCTGGGCGTCGGCCGATCCAGTGTGCGCGAGGCCCTACGCGTGCTCGAAGTGGTCGGTCTGATCCGCACCGCGGTCGGTTCCGGTCCCTCGGCGGGCGCGATTATCGTCGCCCGCCCCGGCGGTGGCATGTCCGCGCTCATGCGCCTGCAGGTCGCGGCCCAGGGCTTTGCGGTGGCCGACGTGGTCAAAACCCGACTCGTGCTTGAGGGCTCGATCGTCACCGACCTCGCGGCCGCAGGCTCCCCCGACCTAGCCGCCTCCGCGCAGATCCTCACCGCGATGGAAAACCAGACCCTCACCGAAGCCGAATTTCTCGCCCTCGACGCGGCGTTCCACCTCTCCCTCGCCGAAACGAGCGGCAACCAGGTCGTCACGGCGACGATGGCCGGCCTCCGCAGCGCGATCGAGGGGTACGCGCGGGCCGGCGCGGCGGGCCTCGCGAACTGGCCGGCAACATCCGCTCGCCTGATGCTGGAGCATCGCGGCATTCTGGCCGCCATTCTGTCCGGTGAAGCGGATGCCGCCCGCCTCGCGATGCACGCCCACATCTCCGGCTACTACGCCGAAACCCACCCGCGCGATCACTAGAGAAGGACGACCATGGTTCAACGACGCATCCCCAAAATCAAAGATCTCGCCCCGCTGATGAAATTCAAGAGCCCGGAGCTCAACGCGAAGAAGCGCCGGCTGGCCGCCGCGCTCACGATCGCGGACCTGCGCGCCATCGCCCAGAAGCGCACGCCGAAGGCCGCCTTCGACTACACCGAGGGCGCGGCCGAGGCCGAAATATCGCTCGGCCGGGCCCGCCAGGCCTTTGAGGACATCGAGTTCCACCCGTCGATCCTGCGCGACGTGTCGACCGTGACGACCGGCTGGGATGTGCTCGGGGCGCAGGTTTCGCAGCCGTTCGGTATCGCGCCCACCGGATTCACCCGCATGATGCAGACCGAGGGCGAGACCGCCGGGGCGCACGCGGCGGCTCGGGCCGGAATCCCCTTCGCGCTGTCGACCATGGGTACCACCTCGATCGAAGACGTCAAGGCCGCCAACCCGAACGGCCGCAACTGGTTCCAGCTGTACATGTGGAAGGACCGCGACCGGTCGATGGCCCTCGTGGACCGGGCCGCGAAGGCCGGTTTCGACACGCTGCTGGTGACCGTGGACGTGCCCGTGGCGGGCGCCCGGCTGCGCGACAAGCGCAATGGCTTCTCGATTCCGCCGGCGCTCACCCTCGGCACGGTCCTCAACGCGCTGCCCCGGCCGGAGTGGTGGATCAACTTTCTGACCACCGAACCGCTCGCCTTCGCGAGTCTTGACCGCTGGAGCGGCACGGTCGCTGACCTGCTCGACACGATGTTCGACCCCACGGTCGACTTCGAGGACCTGGCCTGGATCAAGGCGCAGTGGCCCGGCAAGGTCGTCGTCAAGGGCGTGCAGAACCTCGAGGACGCCAAGCGCCTCGTCGATCTCGGCGTCGACGGCATCACCCTCTCGAACCATGGCGGTCGCCAGCTCGACCGGGCGCCAATTCCGTTCCGCCTGCTGCCGCAGGTCGCGCGCGAGGTCGGTGCGCACACCGAGGTGCACCTCGACACGGGCATCATGTCGGGCGCCGACATCGTGGCTTCGATCGCGCTCGGCGCGCGCTTCACCATGATCGGCCGCGCCTACCTCTACGGCCTGATGGCCGGCGGTGAGGCCGGGGTCGACCGCACGATCCAGATTCTGTCGGAGCAGGTCAGCCGCACGATGCGGCTGCTCGGAGTGAACTCGCTCGAGGAGCTGAACCCCGGGCACGTGACGCAGCTGTCCCGGCTGATGCCGGTCGCCGCTCCCATGGTCGCCGCGGCCGAGGCTGTTCCCGCGCGGAAGGCTCCGGTACGCAAGGCTCCGGTAGGCACAGCCGCTGCGCCGAAACAGAGCGTCGGTGCATCCGCTGCCGTGACGGTCACGCCGGTCAAGCGGGCGCCGAGGAAGACGGCACCGCCGAAATAGCCCCCGCGGCGCAGCCCGGTCCGGGTTGCGCCGCGGCTTATGGCCGTTGGACCCGATGCGCCGCGATGCGGCGTTCAGATTCGTCGAGGTCGATAATTCCTTCGGCGACGCCGATCACGAAGTCGAACCCCTCGTTGGCGGTGAAATCGTGAGTAAATCCGTTGATCCACAAAAAGAGAACCATCAGGGTCCAACCGGTGCGCTTGTTTCCGTCCACGAGCGGATGATTACGCACGAGCGATTCGAGCAAGGCTGCGGCCTTGCGATCAAACGTCGGGTAGGCATCCCTTCCAAACATGGACGCCGACGGCCGGGCCAGCGCAGATGCGAGGAGGCCGGCGTCCCGTACGTGGAATCCGTAGCGCTCGGTCACCTGAAGCGCGTCGGCGACCTCCAGGTATCGGGTCATGCGTCTTCGAGCCGCTGCAGCAACTCGGCGTCATGGGTCAGTACGAACTGTAGGCCCGACTCGATTTCATCTCGACGCGAGTAGCGGTCGACAATCAGCGTTGCCCCCTGCAGCAGCAGAGCGTGCTTCGACACGTGTTGTGCCGCCGCGAGCTCTTCCAGTTGACGATCGAGCTCCTCCGGGATGCGCACATTGATAGCCATACCAAAATGGTACCGCCATTGGTTTTTGGCGGCAAGAGCCGAACGTCAGGCCAGGTTCTCGCGGAACGCCCGCAGTGCGAGCGCGTCGTCTTCCCAGGCGCCGCCCTCATGCCCGTTGTATGGCCAGACCGTGATCTGCTTCGGGCCGGCATAGTTGTTGTAGGCCGCGAAGACGGTCGATGGCGGGCAAATCGGATCCATCAGTGCCGCCGTCATGGTCACCGGCGCGGTGGCCCGCTTGGCGAAATTGACGCCGTCGAAGTAGGACAGCACGTCGTGCACACGAGCCACCTTGAGCCGGTGGGTCGCCAGATATTGGCCCAGCTCGCGGTACGGCTGCGCGTCGGTGATAACGGATGCCCGCGGAAAGTCGCACAGAAACGGCACCCGAGCGACCACGGCGGAAAGGTCCGGAACCAGTCCGGCCACGGCGAGTGCGATTCCACCGCCCTGACTGGTGCCCATCACGCCGACGCGGGCTTCGTCGACGAGCGCCAGGCTGCGGGCCGCCGCGACGGCGCGCACGGCGTCGGTGAAGAGGCGGCGGTAATAGTAGGTCTCGCGGGAGTCAATGCCGCGAGTCATGAACCCTGGGACCTGTGGGCCGCTCCCGGCGTCATCGGCAGTGTCGCCGGCGCTGCCGCCGTAGCCCTGCCCGCGCAGGTCCATCTCGAAGTGGGCGAAACCGGCGGATGCCCACAGCAGATTCTCGAAAGCCTGCCCGCGTCCCCGGCCGTAGCCGTGAAACTGCATGATGGTCGGCAGCGGACCGCTCGCGCCGACGGGCACCCGCAGCCAGGCCTTGATCGGCTGCCCGCCGAAGCCGGCGAAGGTCAGGTCGAACACGTCCAGCGTGCTGAGCCCGGCGTCGACCTTCAAGGCTGTGACATTAAGCGGATGGCCCTCGGCCTCGGCGAGGGTGTCGGCCCAGAACGCGTCGAAGTCGCCCGGGTCGGCCTGGCCGCTGCGATAGGCACGGAGTTCGGCTTCGGGCAGGTCGGTGTACATGCCCTTCAGCCTAGAGCCGCCCGCCTGGCGCCGTAGGCGTCACGCGGGGGCATCCGCTCTTGCGGTGGCTGATTCAGGAAACGCGCGTTCGCCGAGCCGCGATCCCCGCGGAACGGGGCGGGCCGGGCCGGTGCCGCGAACCGACCGGAGGCCTACTTCGCGGCGGTGAGGTCGGCCAGCACCAGGCGCAACTGCTCGACAGCCCAGTCCACGTCGTCAGCCGAGACGACGATCGGCGGGGCGAGCCGAATGGTCGAGCCGTGGGTGTCCTTGGCGAGCACGCCGCGGGCGAGCAGAGCCTCGCAGACGACGCGGCCCGGGGCCAGCGCGGGGTCGATGTCGATGCCGGCCCAGAGACCGACGCCGCGCACCTCGACCACGCCGTGGCCGATCAGCGCCGAGAGCCCGGCATGAAGGCGTGCACCGAGTTCGGTCGCTCGCTTCTGGTATTCGCCCGTGGCCAGCATTTTCACGACGGCCAGGCCCACGGCGGCGGCGAGCGGGTTGCCACCGAAGGTGGAGCCGTGCTCGCCGGGGTGCAGCACTCCGAGTACGTCGGTGTTGCCGACGACCGCCGACACCGGCACGATGCCGCCACCGAGGGCCTTGCCGAGCAGGTAAAGGTCGGGCACGACGCCGACCAGGTCGCAGGCGAAGGTCGAGCCGGTGCGGCCGAGCCCCGACTGGATTTCATCGGCGATGAACAGCACGTTCAGACGCGTCGTAATCTCGCGCACGGCCGGCAGATAGGCCGCCGGCGGCACGACGATGCCGGCCTCGCCCTGGATCGGTTCGAGCAGCACGGCGACGGTGTTCTCGTCGATGGCAGCCTCGAGCGCCGCGGCGTCGCCGTAGGGCACGGTGCGAAAACCGGGTGTGAACGGTCCGAAACCGGCGCGGGCCGATTCGTCGTCGGAGAAGCTGATGATGGTGGTGGTGCGGCCGTGAAAGTTGCCGGCGGCGACGATGATGTTGGCCAGATCGGGCGCGACGCCCTTGACTCGGTAGCCCCAGGCGCGGGCGACTTTGATGCCGGATTCGACGGCCTCAGCGCCGGTGTTCATGGGCAGCACCATGTCTTTGCCGGCGAGTTCGGAGAGCGCGGTGACGAACGGGCCGAGCTGGTCGTTGTAGAAGGCGCGGCTGGTCAGCGTGATGCGGCCGAGCTGCGCACGGGCGGCGTCAAGCAGAACCGGGTTGGAGTGCCCGAAGTTCACGGCGGAATACGCGGCGAGACAGTCCAGATAGCGGTGACCGGCGACATCCGTTACCCAGGCGCCGTCACCGGTCGCGACAACGACCTCGAGCGGGTGGTAATTGTGCGCGGCGTGCGCGCTTTCCTGGGCGATCAGTGCGGTGGCTTCAGGCGAAACGGATGCTACGGGCACGGTCTCGGCGGTCAGGTTCGTGGTCATATCGTGCTCCTTCAGGTTGGGCGCGGTCATCGGCGCAGCTCGAGCGTGCAGCACTTGACGCCGCCGCCGCCGAGCAGCAACTCGGACAGGTCGACGCCGATCGGGTTGTAGCCGCGGGCGCGCAGCTGCTGTTCGAAGTCCTTGGCGCGGGCGGCGATGACGACGTTGTAGCCGTCGGAGTAGGAGTTGAGTCCGAGGATGGAGGCATCCTCTTCGGTGACGATAATGGCGTCGGGATAACGTTCCTGCAGAATCGCGAGGCTCGGAGCATCGAACGCGCTCGGCAGGTACGCGATATTGCTGTCATCGAGCACGGCAACGGCGGTGTCGAGGTGGTAAAAGCTCGGGTTGATCAGGCGCAGGGTGATGACCGGGCGGCCGGCGATAATCGAGAGCTCTGCATGGCTGTTCGAATCGCTACGAAAGCCGGTGCCGGCCAGAATAACGTCGCCGACCAGCAAAAAGTCGCCCTCGCCCTCGTTGGTTTCGATCGGCACGCGCACGTCGAAGCCGTTGGCGCCGAACCAGTCCATGTAGGCGGGACCTTCGGGCTGGCGCTGTACGTGGGTGAACTTGGCGCCGTAGGCCTGGTTGTCGATGACGAATCCGCCGTTGGCCGCGTAGACCATGTCGGGCAGGCCGTCGATCGGCTCGATCAGCTGCACGTCGTAACCGAGGCCGACGTAGGTGTCGTACAGGGTCTGCCACTGCTCGACGGCGAGCGAGGTGTCGGTGGGCAGGGCCGGGTCCATCCAGGGGTTGATGCGGTAGACCACGGTGAAGAACTGCGGCTTGCACATGAGAATGGTGCGCTTGGTGGCGGTGCGCACCGGAACGGCCGATTCTTCGGAGAGGACGGGGGTGGCTGAGTTGATCGACATGAGGCTCCTTCGTCGTTTCGCGGACCTGAAAACCCACGAAACGTAGGGTGAATGGCGGACCAGGTCGCTCACGAGAGCCCGGCGCGATCGAACCACGATCGTTCCGGGACGCCAGTCTTAGTCTCACACAGCACGATTCAACGTTTCACGCTGATCTGCGCAACAAATCTTCGAGAATGACCGTCGGGACGCACGTTTGCGCACAGCGATCGCCTAGACTCGGCCCATGGACAACCTAGACCACAGCATTCTCGACCTGCTGCGCCAGAATGCGCGTGCCGGCTACGGCGATATCGGATCCGTCGTGGGGCTGTCGGCATCCGCTGTGAAACGTCGCGTTGATCGGCTGGTGGCCGACAAGGTCATTCGCAGCTTCACCATTCAGGTCGACCCGGCCGTCGACGGCATGAGCACGGAAGCCTATGTCGAGCTGTTCTGCCGCGGCACGGTGGCGCCCGACGAACTGCTGCGCATTCTCTCCGGCGTGCCGGAGGTGGTCGATGCCGGAACGATCACCGGCAGCGCCGATGCCATGGTGCACATTCGCGCCCGGGACATTCCCGGCCTCGAGGCGGCCCTCGAAAAGGTGCGCCTCGCGCCCAACGTCGACCACACCCGGAGCGCGATCGTCTTGTCCCGCCTGATTCACCGTTCGGTCGAGTAATTTCGAGGGCTAGACCGTGGGGACGGGCTTTTGGCGCACCGGGCCGACCAAGTGCAGCAGGGTCACCGCGGCGATCGACCCGGCGCAGAGGATGCCGGCGAGCACGACGATCTGAAACCGGCCGGCCTCCAGCGGCGATGCTCCGCCAAAGAGCGCGCCGACGAACGCCCCGGGCAACGTCACGAGGCCGGTGGTTTTGGTCTGATCCGTGGACGGGATGATGGCGAAATAGACCGCTTGCCGGGCGAGTTCCCGGGTGGACTGGCTCGGTGTGGCGCCGAGCGCGAGCCAGCCCTCGACCTCGTCCCAGTGGTCGCCGACCGCTTCGGTGAAGCGCCGACCGCTCAGCGTCGCGATCGACATGGCATTGCCGATGACGATGCCGCCGATGGCGAGCACGTAGCGCGGCGAAAATTCAATCGCTCCGGTCGTGAACACGATCGTCAGCGTGACGACAACACCGAGCCCCATCGCCGCAGCAACCCGTACCAGGTGGCGCCGGTTGAAGCCGATCCTCCGGGCCACCGTGCCAACGGCCGCCGCAAACATGACGAGCAGTCCGACACCGACCCAGAGCGGATCGTTGATGATTCCGCTGAGGATCAGGCTGATCGCGGCCAGCTGCAGGGTACCGCGCAGCAGGGCCAACGCCGGCGCGAACGGATGCTGCGTGCGATAGCCGCGCAGCACCGTCACGACCACCGCCAGAAGCAGCATGACACCGACCAGGGTGGGCAGCAGCCCGGCCAGCTGGGCGGGCAGATCGGCCGGGAAAGTCATGGGTTCGAGCCTACCGAGCCGCCGCGGCCTCACGAACGGTGCTTCGTGGGCGTTGAGGCAGGCAGGCACCCGCGCTCTCGGACATTCTGGAGGAACGTACCAACGGTATGCTGTTGCAGCATCCGTTGTAGCGGGGCAAAATTGTCCATAACGTTGAACGGAGGGTCCCGTGCCCGCTTCCTTTGTTGCCATTGATTCCCAGTCGAGTACGCCGCCGTTCGAACAGTTGCGCAGCCAGGTGATTGCGGCCGTGCGCTCCGGCGAGCTCGCCCACGACACTCGCCTGCCGACCGTGCGTGCCCTCGCCGCTGAACTCGGCCTCGCCACGAACACGGTCGCCCGCGCCTATCGTGAGCTGGAGCGTGACGCCGTCATTGAAACCCGCGGCCGATTCGGGTCATTCATCGCTCCCAATGGCGATGCGGCGGCGCGGCAGGCCCAGGCGGCCGCCGCGTCGTTCGCCGCTCGCATTCAGCAGCTCGGGGTGAGCCGGGAGGAGGCGCTCGCTCTCGTCACCGAAGCTCTGGAGCGTCCCAGCGCCTGAACCGCTGGTGCTGTGCTCTTTCTGGGTGCATTGAGTTTTCGCGGTCAGGCACGGCCAGGACAGCTTTTCCTGCCGAGCACCTATTGCCACAGTTGTTTGTATTGCTACTCTGGTACAAAACGCACACAAAGGGAGGGTTTTGTGAATCCGGTCTTGGTGATTTTGGCAGCGCTGGTGATGGCGGGTCTCGGCATCCGTTTGGCCTATATCTCAAGAGCCGAACCGCGCAGACGGATGCTGCACGCCTACTCTCAGCAGGTCGGGCTCGCGTTGGTGCCCGGGATCGTTCCCGAGCTGTCGCGCCGACTCTATCGCCGGGAACGTGCCGGGGTCGTCGGAGCGATGATCGGACTCGTCGTCGGAGCGGCGGCGCTCGTCTCGATGGGCGGGAGCGAGAGCCCGTGGAACGGACTTCTGGTCGGGGTCACGATGACGGTTGCGTCGACAAGCGCCGTGATCCTCAACGATTCGCATGCGGCCTTCGCCCCGGTTCCCGAGGCGCCGCGACTCGCGCGCAGCCTGTCGCCCCGGCTGGCCGACTATGTCACGCCGCTCGACCGCACGTTTTCGCTGGGATTCCTGGCGCTGGCCACCCTCGGCTACATTGCCGTGCTCGGAGTCATCGCGATCAACCCTGAGCGGGTGTTCGATGACGTTTCGGTGCGAACTATTCTCTGGCCGGCCGGACTGCTCCTGGCCCTCGCGGCTGCAGCGAGCCTGCTCACCTGGGCGGCAGCCGGGGCGCTGCTCGATCGCGGCCAGCCGGCCAGCACATCCATCGAACTGGCCTGGAGCGATGCCTTTCGCAGCACCACCCTGCGCAGCCTGGTCGGGATCCCGGGCATCATTGCGGCCGTCAGTACCTGCGTGTTGTTCCTGTCACTCAGCGACTCGATCTATCTGCCGGAGCCCGGCTCGGTCGGGGAGATTCTGGTCGAATCGTTCACGATAATGGGACCGGTGCTGGTCTTCGCCCTAATCGGTTGGAGCGTGACGAGCCTGCGCAATCGCAGCACCACGCACTACCTGCGTCGACTGTGGCCCGAGACAGCCAGGGAACTCGACCGGCGCCGGCGCGGCCCAACCGCCGACAACTGGCCCGACGAAGACAGCCGAGAGAAGACCTCGGCATGATGCTGCTGGTCGATCCGCGCTCCGCCACACCGCCCTACGAACAGTTGCGGGTGCAGGTACTCGCCGCCGTTCGTGCGGGTTCACTGGCCCCCGGCGACAAGCTGCCGACCGTGCGCAAACTCGCGGACGATCTGGGGCTCGCCGCCAACACCGTGGCCCGCGCCTACCGTGAGCTCGAGCGCGACGAAGTAATCGAGACGCGCGGCCGCAACGGTTCCTTCATCGCCGCCAGTGGGGATGCCGCCCAGCAGCACGTGCAGGCCGCCGCCGCCGCGTTCGCCGCCCGGGCGCGCAAGCTCGGCGTGGCCCCCGAGGAGGCGCTCACGTTCGCGCGCGCGGCCCTCGGGTTTCGCGCGTAGCGCCTGCCGCCCACACCAAAGCGGTCTGGGCCCGAGCACAGTGGTGGGCGGAGCGGGTCGCAGCTAGGAGCGAGCGCGATAGTGCGCGGCGAGACGCCCGAAGCCCTCGTCAAGTGAGACCGCGGGGGTCCAGTGAAGGTCGGCGCGGGTGCGGCGCTGGTCGAACCAGTGCGCGGTCGAGAGCTGTTCGGCCAGAAACCGGGTCATTGGCGGCTCGTCGACACCCGGGCGACGCCGCCAGATGGCCTCGATGAGCGAGCCGACACCGCGGGCAGCGGATGCCGGCACCCGCCAGGTCGGCGCCGGCACGTTGGCCGCGCCGCAGATTCCGGCGAGGATGTCCGCAACTGGGCGCGGTTCCCCGTTGGTGATCACGTAGCTCTGGCCATGCACGGTGACAGCTGCGTCGAGCGCGGCATGAATGGCCGAAGCCGCGTTATCGACGTAGGTCGTGTCGATCAGTGCAGCGCCGTGGCCGAGCAGCGGCAGCCGACCGGAGCGCGCACGGTCGACGATGCGCTCGATCAGCTGGGTATCGCCGGGACCCCAGACCAGGTGCGGGCGCACGGCGACCACGCTGAATCCGGGAGCATCGGCGGCCAGCGCGAGCAGTTCGGCGTGAGCCTTGGTGCGGGCGTAGTCGCCGCGAGCGTGTTCCGGCGCGGCCGGCAGCGCGTCCGAACCCATGATCGAACTGCCGGCATGAGCGACCGACGGTGAGGACACGTAGACGAACCGGGAGACGCCGGCCTGCTGCGCAGCCTGCAGCACCGTGCGGGTGCCGCCGACATTCACCGCCGCAAACTCGTCCGGATCCCCGGTGAGCGAGACCTTCGCGGCGAGGTGCACGACCGCGTCCATGCCGCTGACGGCATAGGCGAGACCGGCGTACGGGGTGTCGGCCGGCGTCGTGATGGAGCCGTGCACGTCCTCGACGCCGGCCACGCCGGATGGCCGCCGCTGAAAGGTGCGCACCTCGTGCCCGGCCGCGCTGATGCGCTCAGCGACGGCGCGACCGAGAAAGCCGCTGGCTCCGGTCACCAGCACTCTCATGGCGCGCCCCTCATGGCTTAGTCCAGCGACCGCCAGAGAGGATGCCGGTGGCCCAGCGCGACAGCCGGCTGCGGTCGATCTTGGAGTTGTGCCGAATATCGGTGGGCAGTCCGGGCACGACGAGCACCGCGGCGACCGGCGAGCCGACAGCGGCGCGCACGGCGGCGGCGAGCGGAGCGGATGCCCGGTGCACGCTGCGGGCCGGCGGCACGGTTTCGATCACGGCGACCTGCTGCTGGGTACCGACCGGGCCGACCCCGACGAAGGCCGCACGAGCAACGTCGGGCAGCGTTTCGATGCGCTGCTCCGGACCGACCGGGGTGACGACGCCACCAGCGGTCACGATGACATGCGGCATGCGGCCCTCGACCCAGAGGCGGCCAGCGCTGTCGAGGTGACCGACGTCGCCGGTTCGATGCCAGCGTTCGCCGGGCACCCCGCCGCGACGCGAGGCCCGTTCGGTGAGCCAGAGCCGGTCGTAGTGGTCCTTGACGTGCGGCGCCGACACGACGATCTCGCCGGTCACGTTGGGCTGCTCCGACAACTCACCAACGGATGCCCCACTCGCGTCGAGCGCGCTGATCCGGATGCGCGTGGTCTGCGTCGACCCCCCGACGCAGACTCCCCCGGCCGGGTTCACTTCAGCCGACGTTGCAATGAGCGCGGCCTCACCATCTCCGCCGGTCGAGCTTGCCGAGACCGCAGTGTCGGGCAGTGAGGCAGTGGACGGGGCCGACTCGCCGTCGTGCGCTGCGGCATCCGCTCTGCGAGGCATGGAAACACTCGCAGTGGCAGCCCGGATGCCCTCGAGCGTGATGTCGGCCATGAGCAGGCCCTCGGTCATGCCGTACGGGGTGTGCGCGGTCGCTTGCGGCATGAGCGTCGCGGCCTGGGCGAGCAGGCTCTCGGAGATTGGCGCGCCGGCCGAGAGAAAACGCTGAACCCCGGCGAGGGCCGCGTGATCGGCGGGGGTGAGCGCGCCGGCGGTCGCGACGACGTTCACGAGCGCGGCGGGCGAGAGAAAGACGACCGTCGCGTCGATGGCGGCCACGGCGGCCGCGACGGCGGTGGCGGTGAGGGTTTTGGGGGCCGTGACGTCCATATCGGGGGTGACCGAGCGGGCGCCGAGGGCCGGGCCGAGCAGGGCGAACGGGGCGAATCCGGCGACGAGACCGGTTCCGACGCCCACTCCGTACTGCAGAAAGAGGGCATTGCTCACAGCAGAGAGCTGGCCGTGCGTGTAGACGACGCCCTTGGCCGGGCCGGTCGATCCGGAGGTGAACAGTACGGCGGCCGGGTCGGTCGGTGCGGGGCCGGGCGGGAGTGCGTCGTCGGCGTCCAGGCGCGCCTGGCCCAACTGCACGAGCTCGGCGAGAGTCTGCTCGATGCTCAGGAGCGCGGCCATCGGAGCCGGGAAGCGCGCCGTGGAGATTTTGCGTCCGGGCCAGCCGAGGGCGCGGGCGGCCATGAGGCCGGGAGCTGCGCCGATGACGAAGTCGGGACGAGCGCCGCGCACGGCGCGAGTGAGGCCGGCCAGGCCGAGGCCGGCATCCGCTACGACGACGATCGCGCCGATGCGCACGCAGGCGTAGAGCACCGCGGTGAGGTCGGCGCTCGGCGGAACCAGCAGCGAGACGCGGTCGCCGGGCTTGACGCCAATGAAGACGAGACCGGCCGCGATCTGGCGTACGCGCCGCGACAGTAAGCGCCAGCTGACGGTGCGCGAGGCCGGCTGCATATCGACGAGGGCGGTCTCGTCGGAGTTTTGCAATTCGTCGAGGTAATACCAAAGTGGATGCGTCCCCGCGGCTTCCCACGCGGCTTGCGGTCCCCCTACGGCGGTCTCGGCCAACGGAGATGGTGCGACCGCCTCGGCGCCCGAAGTGGCGGTGAGCAGCGTGCTGGACGCTCCCATCCGCTGATCGAGCTTGCCGAGATCGCCAGTCCGGGAGGGGGACGTGACCGCATTAGCCGCATCGTCGGGAGTGACCGCGACAGCGTCGCCGAGCCAGAGCAGCGCGGCAGCACTGTAGTCCGCATCCTCGGCCAGCAGATGCCCAGCGCCCTCGAACCGGTGCACGCGGGCGTGCGGCATCCGCCGGGCCAGGTCGTCGAGGTAGCGGTCGCTGAAGATTGGATCGCGGGGACCCCAAAGCAGCAGCGTCGGCACCGCGAGCGCGCGCGCGCCCTCCGCTATGCGGTCGAGTTCAGGCCGACTTTCGTGGCTCAGTGCGACCGGAATGTCGGCGACGAACCCGCCGATTCCCCCGCGTCGAGCGCTCGTCAAATACGGAGCTCGGTAGCCTCGCTTGACCTCGGTCGATAGCGACGGATGCGCCAGCGCCAGCGTCGTGGCCAGAAACGCCGGCGTCGCCACGGTCGCCGGGCCGAGAATTCCACGACCGAGGGCGAGCCGCAGTGGCGCCGGAATCGGATCGCCAGCGCTCTGATGCACCGCCGTATTGAGCAGCATGACTCCGGCCAGCAGTTCGGGGTGGTCGACGGCCCAGCCGAGCGAGACGACTCCTCCCCAGTCATGGCCGAGGGTGACGACCGGGCCGGCCAGGTCGAGGGCGTCGGTGAGGTCGCCGAGGTCCTGCACCCGGCGGGCCAGTGGGCGAAAACCTCCGGTGCGCTCGGAGAAACCCATGTCAAGCTGGTCGACGGCGATCACGCGCCAGGCGAGCGCACCCGACGCCGCTGCATCCGTTGCCGACGACAGCAGGCCGCGCCAGAGGTAGGACCAGGTCGGGTTGCCGTGCACGCACAGAATCGTTCCGACCGGAATCACGCCGAGCGCGTCGAGCTGCGGGCCATTGTCGAGCAGGTGCCAGCCGTGCGCCACGCCACTCGCCGTGCTGCCGGTTGCCGCGGCACCCAAATCGCTGCCCAACCCACCCCCTAGGCCGCCTGCAGCGCTGCCTTCCGGAACCTCGATCAGGCGCGACCACTCTGGGTCGAGCCCCGTCAGTCCGGCCGGCGGGAGTGTCGCCGGGGCTGGCACCAGGCGCGGAAGGCGGTTAGCTGCGGTTGCGCGGGAAGTGGTCACAGTGTTTCTTCTCCGATTGGGTCATGCACCTGACTACCGAAATCCTGCTGCTGGTTGCTTGGCCGTGACAGTGCAGCGGATGCTCGTCCAGTCATTTAATGGGGCCAAAGGTGGCACCTCGCGAGGTGCCTCGTCCAGCCCAGCCAACCGAATGGCTACCTCCTGCGGCAACGTAGGCTCCGGTGCCCAGAGGCATCCGGACGAAGTGGCTGGAGGCCAACACGATCACCAGACGAGTTCCATCATGGCGGTGTTGAGGCCGGAACCGACGCCCATCAGCAGCACCCGGTTGCCCGGTTGCAGCTTCGACGCCTCCTGGGAGAGGGTGATCGGAATCGATGCCGGGCCGACATTGCCAAGCTTCGGATAGGTCAGCGGAACCTTGGTTTTGTCCATGCCAGTCGCCTTGACGATGGCGTTGGTGTGCACGTCCGAGACCTGGTGCACGATGTAGCGGTCCATGTTGGACCAGCTCCAGTCGCGCTTCGCCTCGGTCCAGGCCGACACGACCAGTTCCATGCCGCCCTTGAGCAGCGCTTTCGCGTCGGTGAACATGCCATCGACGCTGCCGACGCAGAGTCCGTTGAACTGAGTGGCCGCGCGGGTGACTCCGCCGAGGATGCGGTGGCCGGCGGGGTGGGCATCCGCTGGACCGAGCACGGCGGCGGCAGCGCCGGAGCCGAGGGTGAGGCTGGCGAACTCACTCATGAAGTCTTTGCGCTTGATGCCCGGGCGACCGAGGCGGTCAATCGTGTTGGTCTGGATCTCGTCGGCGTCTTCACCGTCGATGATCACGGCGTACTTGATCTGCCCGCTGTCGATGAGCTGGGCGGCGAGGGTCATGCCGTTGACGAAGCCGAGGCAGGCGTTGGCAATGTCGAAGTTGATCGCCGACGACGGCAGGCCGAGGCCGTGGTGAATACGCACGGCAACAGAGGGTTCGAGGTGCTTGCGGGTGACCGAGGTATTGATGAGCAGGCCCACGTCGCTCGGCTTGATGCCAGCCTCTTTTAGCGCGATTTTGCCGGCCTTGACCGCGGCGTCATCGAAGGTCTCGTCCGGGCCCCAATTGCGTCGCTCGTAGACACCGGCGACGCGCTGCAGCAGCCCGGTCGGCAGTTTGAGGCGCGTCAATACGGGCTTCAACCGTCGGTCGATTTCTTCCGACGTCGTGATCAGCGGCGCCATCAGACTCGCGACCGACAACAAGGCGACGTTTCGATGCGTCGTCGTCGCGTTTCCGTTCAAGCGTGAACCCCTGTCGAATTGTGGACAGCGGTAATCATACGTCCCCTAACAGTTTGACCCACGAAACTGTATGTAAACCGCACGTGGCCTGTGTGCCCGCTCGGGGCACACAGGCAGACGGGCTAGATCACACCGTCCGAGAGCGTGCTCGGGTTACCGAACCGGTGCGCGGTGATCGAGATGGCCTGTTCGCGCAGGAACGGCAGCACCTCGATGCGGCCGGCCTGGGTGACAGCGTTCGAATACACCGCGATGTCCGGGCTGCCGGCCAGCGCCTCGGCGAGAGCGGATGCCGCCTCCCTCGCCCCGAGCACCGGGTCACTGCCGATCAGACGCACCCGGCTGGCGGTGATGCCGCCGGTGCGGGCCCGTGCGAGCCACTCCTCGTCGCTTTCGATGAACACCGGAATCTCGCGGTCGGCCAGGATATTGCGCACGGCTGGCGGAACCGGAATGGTGCTCGAGACGTCGAAGCGCGACGTGGACAGCGTTGCGGCGGCGATCACGCGCAGCAGCTGGGCGAGCGTTCCCGACTCGGTCAGGCGCACGGTGACCGGCAGCGCGCGGTAGCGGAACAGGTTGCGCTCCACTCCGAGCCCGGTGGCGTCGCGCACGACGTTGAATTCCTCGCGCCAGGCCAGGGCGTCGCTCACGGCCGAGCGGCGCAGCACGTCGAAGTCGGCGTAGTCGAGGAACGGCTGGCTGGCTTCGATGATGTCGGTGACTCGCTGCTCCAGGCCACGCAGGTGCAGCGTCGAGCTGTTGCGGCCGGGTTCGTTGACCCAGCTGCCGAGGCCGAGCAGGTAGTTCGGTCCGCCGGCCTTGGTGCCGGCGCCCACGGCCGAGCGCTTCCAGCCGCCGAACGGCTGACGCTGCACAATGGCGCCGGTGATGCCGCGGTTGACGTAGAGGTTGCCGGCTTCGATCGTGTCGACCCAGAGGGCCAGCTCGTCGGCGTCGAGCGAGTGCAGTCCGGTGGTCAGGCCGAAGTCGACGGCATTCTGAAAGCGGATGGCTTCTTCCAGATTGCGTGCGTGCATCACGCCGAGTACCGGTCCGAAGAACTCGGTCAGGTGGAAATACGATCCGGGCGTGACGCCGGTGCGGATGCCCGGCGACCACAGCTTGCCGGTCTCATCGAGCTGCCGGGGCTCTACCAGCCACTGTTCTTCGGCGCCGAGGGTGGTGAGCGCGTGCAGCAGTTTGCCGTCGGCCGGCATCATGATCGGGCCCATCTGGGTGACCGGGTCACTCGCCGGGCCGACCTTGATCGAGGTCGCGGCGTCGACCAACTGGCCGAGGAACCGCTCCGACTTCGCGACCGATCCGACCAGAATCACCAGGCTCGCGGCCGAGCATTTCTGTCCGGCGTGGCCGAAGGCGCTCTTCACCACGTCGGCGGCGGCCAGGTCGAAGTCGGCCGACGGCGTCACAATGATGGCGTTCTTGCCGCTTGTTTCGGCGAGCAGGGGCAGGTCATGACGGAATGAACGGAACAGCTCGGCCGTCTCATAGCCGCCGGTGAGGATGACCCGGTTCACCGCGGGGTGCGCGATGAGCTTGGCGCCGAGATCGCGGTCGGGCAGGTTCACCAGCGCGAGCAGCTCGCGCGGGATGCCGGCTTCCCAGAGCGCTTCGACGACGATGGCGCCGGTGCGCTGGGCTACTGCGGCGGGCTTGATCACGACGCCGGCACCCGAGGCGAGGGCGGCGAGGACACCGCCGGCCGGAATGGCGGTCGGGAAGTTCCACGGCGGGGTGACCACGATGAGCTTGGACGGCACGAAGATGGCGCCCTGCACCCGGTCGAGGTCTTTGGCTCGTTCGGCGTAGTAGTTGGCGAAGTCGATGGCCTCGCTCACCTCGGCGTCACCCTCGGCAATGGTCTTGCCGCACTCGCTCGCCATGACCTCGATCAGGCGGTCACGGTTCGCGGCGAGCGCCAGGGCGGCGCGGTGCAGCACGGCGGCACGTTCGGCGCCGGTCTTCTGGCCCCAGGCGTTTCCGGCTTCGAGCACACCGTCGATGATCGTATTCAGCGCTGCCTCATCGGCAACGGCGGCGGCCTCGACCGTCTCGGTACCGAGAACGGATGCGTCGGCGCGGGCCAAAATCCGACGGCCCCAGGCGCGGTTCGCGGGCAGCGACGGGTCGGTGTCCGGCTCGTTGTGGAACGTCGAGTGGGTGGGCACCGAGCCGCGGGTGATACCGAGCAGTACGCCGGTCAGTTGCGGGTCGTCGTCGGCGGCGGTCTCGGCGTCGTGGCTGCGGGCATCCGTTGCGGCGGCGGCCAGGCGATCAAGGTCGTAGCTGCTCGAACGATCCTGCACGCGGTTGGGGGTGGGGACCCGGTCATCGAGCGCGTCGAGCGAGGCCTGGAAACGGGCCTTTTCGCGGTCGAACAGCTCGGGGTTGCTGGTCAGCTCGAACACGGCCGACATGAAGTTCTCCGAGCTCGCGTTCTCTTCGAGCCGGCGAATGAGGTAGCTGATGGCCACGTCGAACTCTGAAGGGTCGACGACCGGTGTGTAGAGCAGCAGCTGGCCGACGTCCTTGCGCACGGCCTGGGCCTGGCCGGTCGCCATGCCGAGCAGCATCTCGAACTCGACCTTGTCGTCGACGCCGCGGGCGACGCTGAGCAGGTGCGCCCAGGCCACGTCGAACAGGTTGTGGCCGGCGATGCCGAGCTTGACGGCATCCGTGTTCTGCGGGGTGAGCGCCCAGTTGAGCACCCGCTTGTAGTTGGTGTCGCTGTCTTGCTTGGTGCCGAAGGTTGCGAGCGGCCAGTCGTGCACGGCGGCATCGACGTGCTCCATGGCGAGGTTGGCGCCCTTGACCAGGCGCACCTTGATTGGGGCCCCGCCGGCCGCGCGGCGGTTCTGGGCCCAGTGGGTGAGGCCCTGAATGGCGCTGAGGGCGTCGGGCAGGTAGGCCTGCAGCACGATACCGGCCTCAAGCTGGGCGAGCTGCGGCTGGTCGAGCAGGCCCTCGAACACCGCAATGGTGAGGTCGAGGTCGCGGTATTCCTCCATGTCCAGGTTGATGAATTTCGGGGTAGCGGATTGTGCTGCGAACTCAAACAGCGGTGTCAGGCGCTCGATCACGCGGGCGACGGTCTCGTCGAACGCCCACATCGAGAGCTGGCTGGCGATCGAGGACACCTTGATCGAGACGTAGTCCACGTCGGTGCGTTCGAGGATGCGCTTGGTGCCTTCGAGGCGTTCGAGCGCTTCTTTCTCACCGAGCACGGATTCGCCGAGCAGATTGATATTGAGGCGGTTGCCGCCTTCTTTCAGGTGAACGAGCGCGGGGCCGAGCTTGTCGGGGGTGGCGTCGACGACGAGGTGGCCGACCATCTGGCGCAACACGGTGCGGGCGGCCGGGATGACGACCCAGGGCAGCACCGGTCCGAGCATTCCACCGAGACCGATCGCCGCGCGCATCGGTGCGGGCAGAAAACCGGGCGCCTTCTTGGCGACCTTTTGCAGGCTGTAGCCGGCGACCATCTTGTCTTCGGGACGCATGACGCCGTCGACGAATCCCACCGTGAAGTCGAGGCCGTTGGGGTCCTTCAGCACGCCGGCGAGCCGCTCGGCCGCGGCATCCGCTGGGATGGTGGCACTTTCGTCAAGCCATTTCTTAACGAGCTTGACGACCTCCGAACTGAAATCCTCGTTGGCGGGACGGGTGGAGGCGTTGGTCATGGTCACGAGACTAGTCTTTCGTTCGCGGTGGGTGGCTCTGATGCTTCAAGTCTGAGGCCAGCCTATATTTAGCAAAAGCAATTGTTTATGCATGATATTCGTTACAATTTCTAATGATTTGGTTTTCGGTGGGTTGATGGGTGTAAGGGGCAGTGGATGCTGGACGTCAGGCGGCTGCGACTGCTGCGTGAATTGAAGATTCGCGGCACCCTCGCCGGGGTCGCCGAGGCCCTCGCCTACAGCCCTTCGGCGGTGTCGCAACAGCTCGCGCTGCTCGAAAAGGAGGCCGGCGTCGTGCTGTTGAAGAAGGTCGGCCGCCGGGTGCAGCTCACGCCGCAGGCCGAGATTCTTGTCGAGCACACCACCTACCTGCTGGAGCGACTCGAACTCGCCGAAGCGGACCTGCGCGCGAGCACCACGACCGTGTCGGGCACCGTGCGGGTGGCCGTGTTCCAGTCGGCGGCCCTTGCGGTGATTCCCCGGGCGCTCACCTTTCTGGCGGAAGACTATCCGGCGCTGCGCGTCGAAGTGACCGAGCGCGAGCCAGAACGTGGTCTGTTCGAGGTCGCCGCGCGCGACTTCGACCTCGTACTCGCCGAGCAGTACCCCGGCCATACTCGCGCGCACTGGCCCGACCTCGACCGGGTCAATCTGGCCACGGATGCGCTGCGGCTCGCGGTGCCGCCCGAAGATGCCAGCTCGGGCCGCGTGCGTGCGGCGACGCTGGAGGAGACCGCCGGGCTGCCCTGGGTGATGGAACCTGTCGGCACAGCATCGCGGCAATGGGCCACGCAGCTCTGCCGCTCCGCCGGGTTCGAACCGGACGTTCGGTTTGAGACCGCCGACCTGATCGCGCACATCCGCTTGATTGAATCGGGCAATGCGGTGGGCATTCTGCCCGACCTGGTTTGGGCGGGGCGGATGCCGGCCGTGCAGCTGCACGATCTGCCGGGCACCCCGCATCGCACCCTGTTTTCGGCCGCGCGCCGGTCGAGCGCGCAGCGGCCGGGGGTGGTCGCGGTGCGCGGCGCCCTCGACCGGGCGGTGAGCAAGGTGGCAAAGCCCACCGAATCCGACCCGCTGGAGCCGCCGCGCCCGTTCGAGCCCCTCGCGCCGGTGTAGCGGGCCGCCCTCCTCCTCCTCCTCCTCCTCCTGCGAGAGCGGGTCAAGTGCTGCTTCAGCACCCCCGAAGCAACCGTTTATCCGCTTTCGCGTGCAGACGTGGGCGCGGGGTGACACGGAGCCGGTGGGTAGGCTCGGCGCATGAGCGAACCCACACACGACGTCGTGATCATCGGAGGCGGCCACAACGGCCTCGTCGCCGCCACCTACCTCGCCCAAGCCGGACGCAGCGTACTCGTGCTCGAGCGGGAGCCGCAGGTCGGTGGCGCTGCCATTTCAACGGATGCCTTTGCCGGCGTCGATGCGCGCCTGTCGCGCTACTCCTACCTGGTGAGCCTGCTGCCGGCCAGAATCATTCGCGAGCTGGGGCTCGACATTGAACTCGCCCGACGGCGGTATTCGTCATATACGCCGATGCCGGGCGTCGCGTCTACTGGCAGCGCGTCGGCTGACAGCGCAGCCGGGCTGCTGGTCGATCACGGCGACGCCGCGGCGACCAGGGACTCGTTCGCGCGCATCGGGGCTGCGGCCGATTTCGACGCGTGGAACGCGTTCTACGAGGACACCGCTCGACTGGCGCGCGCCGTGTTCCCCACGGTCTGCGAACCGCTGCTCACCCGCTCGGAGGCCAAGCGGCTGGTCGACGACGACGAGCTCTGGACCGCGCTGATCGAGCAGCCGCTCGGCCTGACCATCAGCGACCGCTTCGAGAACGACCTCGTGCGCGGCGTCGTGGCCACCGACGGGCTGATCGGAACGTTCACGAGCCTCGCCGACCACAGTCTCGACGCGAACCGCTGCTTCCTGTTCCACGTGATCGGCAATGGAACCGGGGACTGGGACGTGCCGATCGGCGGCATGGGCGCCGTGACCGGGGCGCTCGAGCGGGCGGCCCGCGCTGCCGGCGCGCGACTTGAAGTCGGGGCTGAAGTCACATCGGTCAGCGCCGATGGAGCCGTGGAGTACTTCCAAGAGGGTCGCGTCAAGAGGGCGCACGGCGGGGTGATTTTGGCGAACGTCGCGCCCTGGTCGCTGCGGGAGCTACTGGGCGCTGGAGAAACGGCATCCGCTGTAATAGAAAAGCCGGAGGGCGCGCAGGTGAAGGTCAACCTGCTGCTGACCCGGTTGCCGCAACTGTTGGACGCGAGCGTCGCGCCCGAGGCCGCGTTCGGCGGCACTTTTCATATCAACGAGTCGTACGAGCAATTGCAGGCCGCGTATGAGCAGGCGCTGGCCGGAGAGATTCCCTCCGTTTTGCCGTGCGAGATCTACTGTCATTCGCTGACCGATCCGAGCATTCTTTCGCCCGAACTCGCCCAGGCCGGGGCGCACACGCTCACCGTTTTCGCCCTGCACACGCCCCATCGCGCGCTCACCGAGACCAACAACGACGAGATGCGGGCGCAGTTGCAGGCCGCAGTGCTGCGTTCGCTCAATTCGGTGCTGGCCGAGCCGATCGAACCCCTCTTAATGACGGATGCTGCCGGTCGTCCCTGCATCGAAACCAAGACCACGCTCGACCTCGAGCAGGCGCTGAATCTGCCCGGCGGCAATATTTTTCACGGCGGGCTGTCCTGGCCGTTCCTCGAGGATGACGAGCCGCGCGGCACGCCAGCCGAGCGCTGGGGAGTAGCCACCTCGCATCCGCGCATATTGATCTGCGGGGCCGGTGCGAGGCGCGGCGGCGGGGTCAGCGGGCTCGGCGGCCACAACGCCGCGATGGCCGTGCTCGAGGGTGCGTAGTAGACGGATCAACGCTTGTAGCCGACGGGTTGAAAGTGGCCTAGCCTGAGAGAAGACTCGCGTTTCACTCAAAGTGGAGGTCACCATGTCAGCCAAGCCCACCGGTCGTCTCGTTCACCGCGAGGACGGCCTGTACCTCATGCTCAATCGGCTCTTCAATGCGCCGATCGAACAAGTCTGGGCGAGCCTGACCCGCCCGGCCGAGCTGGAGAAGTGGATCGGCACCTTTACCGGTTCGCCGGCCACCGGAGCGGTCAAGTTCAAGATGACCGCCGAACCCGATGCTAAGTGGGAGTACGTGAGCGTTCGCGAATGCCAGGCTCCGCACCGGTTCAACGGTGATTTCGGCAAGGGTGAGGATTCCTGGCGGGCCATGTTCCACCTGGTCGAGGGCGACGGCATGACCAACCTGACCTTCGGGCAGCGCCTGCGGAGCCCGTCGGAAGCTTCCACGGTTGGCCCCGGATGGGACTACTACCTCGATCGCCTGGTGGCCTCGCGCGCCGGTCTGCCGCTACCGCAGTGGGAGCACTACTACCCCGCGCACGCCCAGTTCTACAAGGACCTGATCGTTCCTGCTCGCACCGCCTGAACGCTAACGTTCGGCGAATTGCTCTGGGTCTGCGGCCTCACGGCGCAGACCCGGGGTTGCGACGACGTCCGGTGCCTGGCACTGCTGGCTCGGCGGCTTCCTCAGCGCGCGCCCGCAGCCCAGTGGTCTCTCGTGATTGCATAATCGACATTGCCTTGGTCGGAGCCGGGGATAGGACCGGCGATCCCTTCGTCGCGAGTGCCTAGATAGGTCAGGCCGAGGCGACTCATCACTGCACGAGATCCTGCATTGACGGTCATCGTTTCGGCGAAGATTTGGGTCAGCCCCACGTCGTCGAAGCCGTAAGCGAGCAGGGCGGCGGCACCTTCAGCCGCCAATCCCTGGCGCCAGAAGTCTGGCTTCAGGCGATACCCCAGTTCTGCTTGCCCTCGCGCATCGTCGTCCGCCGGCGCAAGGAGCCACCAGCCAACGAACTCTGCTTCAAGAAAACCAGCCCAGAAGCCAAGACCGTCTCGCGCTACGTCGAGCCGTTCTTGATGGTGCTTTTCCACTACCGAACGATCCCGAGGTGAGCCGGCCCCCAGATAACGCATGACGCCGGGGCTTGCGTCAAGGGTGACCTCGTATTCGAGATGCTCGTGTGCCAGTGGAATGAGAACCAACCGGCTGGTCTGGAGGGTGCATTGGATCATCTCCCGACTATTGCAGCCAGCCAGGCTACCGGCCAGTTCGAAGTGGGCGCGGGCGGACAGGAGAACGGCGCGCTGTTGGCCACGGAGATTGCCCACTTATGGCCAACGGATGGTACTGGCGATGTCAGGTTTATGCAGACCTAGCCCCAACTGCCCACGCCCCCGACGCCGAGCGGGCTGGCACTCACCGCGAGGAGGCACCCCGCTCCCGAATATCGTATACAACTCTGAAAAATCTTCAACACATTACTGAGGATATATCGTCTTCAGGTGCTCTTTCAGCTATAATTATGGGTGCCGGCGCGATCACTCCGGAGACCGCGGGACTGCCGGGAGCGGGCATCCGCTTCGCACCCGACTACCTGCGGGCGCAAGCGATGGAATGGCAGGGGCGGCTCGACCCCGACGGCGCCGCCCCGGGCGACGATGTCGTGGAGGCAAAGAGCACACTGACGTTTGGCGTGCTCCGCAACGGGCTCTACCCGCTGCGCGCCGACGTCACCCCCGAACTCCGCGGTGTTATGGACACCCTCTTCGACACCTACCTGTCGGCGCGATCCCGCACCCCCATCTTCCTACCCACCGAACTGCTCGAGAGCCGCAATAAGCCCGAGCTGGACGGCATCGACGGTATCGACGGGGTGGAGAGCATCCCCGGCTCGGCCACTTTCGGCACGGAACCATTCAGCGCCGACCCATTCACCGGCGACCCCCGATTCGACGGCGACCGCCGCACCGCCGGTGAGAAACGCGCCGACATCCTCCGCGCCATCCTCGAAGCGGCCGCACGAGACCCGAAAACCCCAACCATGGGCGGAGCCGCCCCCACCGTCATGGTGCACATCAACGCCGTCGACCTCGACCAGGGCCGCGGCGTCGGCTGGATCGACGGCATCGAAGCACCCGTGTCGTTTCGCCGGGTGCAAGAACTCATCTGCGCAGGCGGCTACCAGCAAGCCCTCTTCGGCGAGAACGGCGACGTGCTCTACCTCGGCGACAAAATCCGCTGCTTCACCGCCAAACAACGCGCCGCGATCGCCGCCCGCGACGGCGGCTGCATCATCCCCGGCTGCACCATCCCCGCCCGCTGGACCGAAGTCCACCACGTCCTCCCCTGGCACGAAGGAGGACTAACCAACATCGACAACGTGCGCTGCCCGGCCCCAGCCACCACCACGTGATCCATAGAGGCTGAAGGGTGCAGGTCGTCGACAACGTGCGCTGGTTCGCCCCACCAGCGAGCATCGACCCCAGCCGCAAACCCAAGCGCCGCTGGAAACTTTTCGTACCGAGACCACCACGACCCCCGGGCTGTTTTCTGCTGGTTGAGCAACGCGCTCTGGCACGAGTCGAAACCCCGCCGCATCTTCTGATTTCGAGACGATCGCTCCGAGACCTGCTCAACCAGCGGAAGTCGTTCGCGTCACACATCGTCACGCGACGCAACATTGTTTCGCCGCGGTTAGGCGCCGCGCCGCGCCGACAATAGGCTCACGGCCATGATCAGCATCGAACAACTGACCAAGGTCTACGGTCACGGCGCCAAAGCGACGGTCGTCCTCGACCGGCTCGACTTCCGCGTCGACGCCGCCGAGATCTTCGCCGTCGTCGGACCGAGCGGCGCCGGCAAGTCGACCCTCGCGCAGTGCGTCAACCTGCTCGAGCGGCCCACGTCCGGTTCGGTGCTTGTCAACGGCGAAAACCTCTCCCAGCTCGGCGAGCGCCAGCTGCGCGCGGCCCGCCGCCGCATCGGAACGATCTTCCAGTCCGACGGCCTCTACAGCCGTCGCACGGCCGCCCAGAATGTCGCGTTACCGCTCGAATACCTCGGCGTCACCACCGCCGAGGCGAAGCGCCGCGTCGCCGAATTGCTCGACCGCGTCGGGCTCTCCGACCGCGCCGGACACTACCCGCACCAGCTCTCCGGCGGCCAGCGCCAGCGCGTCGGTATCGCCCGCGCGCTCGCGTTGCGCCCGCAGGTGCTGCTCTCCGACGAGGCGACATCCGGCCTCGACCCCGAGTCGACGGCATCCATCGTCTCCCTGCTCAAGGAGCTTCGTGACGACCTCGACCTCTCCATCCTGTTCATCACCCACGAGATGGACACCGTGCTCCAAGTTGCGGACGCCGTCGCCCGTCTCGACCACGGCCACATCGTCGAGTCCGGGCGCATCGTCGACTTGCTGCGCGACCCGGCATCCGCCCTCGGCCGCGCCCTCCGCCCGGCCCGCCCGCACGCCACACCGCAGCTGGGCGAGACGCACTGGTTCGTGAGCTACACCTCCGGCGCGGTGCCGGCCGACTGGGTGCTACGGCTGGCCAGCGAGCTCGACGCCCCGGTCTCCGTGCTCGGCGCGTCGATCGAGACCGTCGCCGGCCAGACGGTCGGGCACGCGAACATCGGCGTGCGCGCGGTCGAACCGGCCCTGCTTGTTGAGACTGCCCGCCGCCTGGGGCTGGATGCCCGGCCCGTGCCCGAGGATCCGGAGGCTGCGGCTCTGGCCGACCGGTCGGCGGAGGAGTCTTCGAGGTCCTCGGATGGCGGGCGTTCGACGTCCGCGGATGCGTCCGCCCCGGCTGCGGCAGGCGACACAACCCCGGCGGCCTCGATCTCGTCCACAGTGCCCGCACTGGAGCGTGTTGCATGAGCGCTGCCCTGAGCGTGCTCGCCACCGGCATCCGCACGGCCCTTCCGACGAACAACAACGTGCCGATCGCCGAGATCCCGGCGCTCGTGTTCCCGGCGCTGATCGACACCCTCATCATGGTCGGCATCGTCATGGTCATCGTCGTGCTGGTCGGGGTGCCGCTTGGCGCGCTCGTGCACAACCTCGCGCCTGGCGGCCTAGTCGAGAACCCCGCGCTACACCAGTCGATCAGCTGGATCGTCAGCATCGGCCGGTCGCTGCCGTTCCTCATCCTGATGGCGTCGATCGTTCCGTTCACGCGCTTCATCACCGGAACCAACATCGGCATCGCCGCGGCCGTCGTGCCGATGGCGATCGCCGGGATCGCGTTCTTCACCCGCATTGTCGAGAACTCGCTGCGTGGCGTACCGCCCACGCTCGTGCGGGTCGCGAGGGCGTCCGGTGCGTCGCCTCTGCAGATCGTCCGCACCGCGCAGTTGAGCGAGGCGCTGCCCGCGATCATTGGCGGGCTCACGATCAACACGATCGCGATGATCGAGTACTCGGCGATCGCCGGCACGATCGGCGCCGGCGGCATCGGATACGTGGCGGTGACCTACGGCTACCAGCGCTTCGACAACACCGTCATGCTCGCGACGATCATCATCCTCGTCGCGACGGTCGCCACGGTGCAGCTGCTCGGAGACCGGCTCGTGCGACTGGCGACGCCGCACGCCCGCGAGCGCCAGCCGAGGCGCGCGAAGTCGATGCCCGTCCCACGCTGAGCGCGGGGACGCTTCCGTCGAACCACCCTTGCCTGGCATGAGCCTCCCCACCCGGCATCCGCTCGACCCTGCCACCCGCCCGTTCACGCCACTGCGTCACCACGACTCCAGCACCTCGAAAGGAAACACCATGTCCCAAGGCACGATCACCAAACCCACCTCGCAGGACCCCGACGAGCCGCACGGCTTCGAGCTCAAGACGCGCCGCCGCTGGCCCTGGATCGCCGGCGCCTCGGTGGCCGTCGTCGCGGTCGCCGCCGCGATCGGCATCCCGCTGCTCAATCCGAGCGTCTCGCCGAACGAGGTCGCGGGCGCCACGCTCGTCATCGCGACGGCGGAGGGCAACGCGGCCGAGCAGGCCCTCGTCGAGTTCGTCGCCAAGAACGTGGCCGCCGACTATGGGATCACGGTCGCCTTCAGGGGACTCTCCGACAGCAACACGATCAACCGTGCGGTGAGCGAGGGCGAGGTCGCTGGCACGATCTACCAGCACAAGCTCTGGCTGAGCCAGGTGCTCGAGGCCAACCCCGACTTCCGGGAGACGGCGGCGACACCGGTCTTCCGGTGGGGCTTCGGGCTATGGTCCGAGAAGTGGGGCAGCGTCGAGGATATCCCGGATGGCGCCACTATCTCGCTCTACTCCGACCCCGCCAACGAGGCACAGGGGCTATGGCTGCTCGAGAACGCCGGGCTCATCACCCTCAAAGACGGCGCAACCGCCGGCACCGCGACCCAGGACGACATCGCGTCGAATCCGAAGAACCTGAAGTTCGTGCTGCTCGACTTCGCCGCCCAGTCGCGCGCGCTGCCCGACATCGATGCCGCCGCCGGGTACACCGAGTACTACCTCGCCGCAAAGATCCCGCTCGAGCAGCAAATCTTCGCCCCCGCCGCACCGGACGACTTCGCCGGCCAGCTCACGATCGGCAGCGACTACGCCGACACCGACAACATCAAGAAGCTCGTCGCGGCCTTCCAGGACCCGGCCGTGCAGAAGTTCCTCGCGACCGATCCGTCGGTGAAGGGAATCCTGCTGCCACTCAACAAGCAGTAGCGCGACTGGCGGGGATCGGATGCCGCCAGCATCCCGGCCCCTTTCCCTTTCACCATTCGGGAGTTCCTGGGCGGTGCGACCGTCAGAATTTAGGAGTATCTGGCCAGCATGACCTTCGAGGGCCGGGGCGCTGTCCCACCAGCAACATCCGCCTCGTGGGCCACACCAAATCCTGAATGATGATGGCCACCCGTTTCGCCACCTCCTGAATAATGACAAAGAGCGTTCGCTATGGGCGAGCGAAAAGGGATCACATTTGCTCAGAAAGCCCGCCTGCGCTTGAATAAGCAACGTATCGACAACGGGATCCTATTGTGCTGGTACCACCACCACATGATCGATATCAGCGGCTGGACAATCCGCATGATCCACGGCCGACCCCAACTACTCGGCCCCGTCCTGTGGGACCCGTCTCAGACCTGGCGACCAGCCCAAACCCACCGGGCCAATACGCCCAGCCCGGAACCACCCTGGCGCACGTGAGCCGAAGAGGTCGATTTTCATGGAAAGACCAAGCGCCCCGCAGTCAAGTCGCCCTAGCGTTGCGAGCATGGATTCCCCCGACGTCACCGTATCCGCGCGGTTAGTTCCAAATGCTGGGGGCGGGAGCGCGCGTGGGCGGGACCGCCGCGGTGGCTGCCCACTCCAGCAGCCAGTCGGGCACGCTCACGTTGTCGGGGGCGACGCCGATGGCCTCGAGCAGTTCGTCGATCGTGACGATTCCACCGGTGCGCTTGAGAAAGCGACCACGAATGTGACCGTGGGCGTAGATTTCGGGCGTGCCATCGGCATCCGGTCGTACGAAGCGCTGCTCGACGTACACGGCTTTCTCATCGAACCCGATGATGCGCGACTCGACCGTGAACTTCTGGCCGAGCTTGAGCGACTTGCGAAAACTGATCGTTTCCGACACGACGACCGGATACCAGCCTTGCCGTTTGAAGATCGCCCAGACGCCGGTGCGGTGCAGCATGTCGAAGCGGGCCACGTCCATGATCGACAGGTAGACGCCGTTGTTCATGTGCCGCAAAATGTCCTGGTCGGTGGGCAGCGTCACGAAGTTGGTGCGCGCCACGTCGAAGTGACCGAGCCGGGGGCCGAACTGCGACAG
This sequence comes from Cryobacterium sp. Hh38, assembly GCF_004403235.1. Taxonomy (NCBI): domain Bacteria; kingdom Bacillati; phylum Actinomycetota; class Actinomycetes; order Micrococcales; family Microbacteriaceae; genus Cryobacterium; species Cryobacterium sp. Hh38. The sequence goes on from NZ_SOHD01000010.1 coordinate 48,255, forward strand.
CAGGGCATGGAGGAGGGTTCTGAAGAACATATGCACGACCCCGATGCTAGCGAGGCCGCGGCTGCGGCGAGCAATCCGTTGTGGGTGAGCGCCAGCATCCGTCTCTCCAGACCAGCTTGCCTGCACGATATGCTCAAACATGGTTTCCCTGCCCACCCTGCTGACGTTCGCCCTCGCGTCGATCGCGCTCATCGTCATTCCGGGCCCGACCGTGCTGTTTGTGATCGGGCGTTCGCTCGCTCTCGGACGCCTCGGTGGCTTTCTCAGCGTTCTCGGCAACGCTCTCGGTCTGATTCCGGTGATCATCGCGGTTTCGCTCGGACTCGGCGCAATCGTGACCCAGTCCGTGCTGCTGTTCACGATCGTGAAGTTCGCCGGTGCCGCGTACATCATCTATCTCGGGGTGCAGGCTATTCGAAACCGGCACAAGGCGGCCCGGATGAGCGAGGCCCGCGTGGCGCGTAAAACCAAGTGGCGGCTCGTGTTCGAGGGGTTCGTGGTGGGGCTCAGCAATCCGAAGTCGCTCGTGTTCTTCATCGCGGTACTGCCGCAGTTCGTGAACTATCGGGCTGGCGATGTGCCGCTGCAGCTGGCAGTGCTTGGGCTGGTCTTCGTGGTGCTTGCCCTGCTCGGCGACAGCACCTGGGCTCTCGCGGCCGGCACGGCGCGGACCTGGTTCGCGAAATCACCGAAACGCGTCGAGCATCTCTCCTCGGCCGGCGGCGTGATCATGATCGGGCTCGGCGGGGTGCTCGCCGCGACCGGCGCACGGTCCTAAACAGCGACCACCGGGCGCGGCGCGACCGCACGCACGAAGGCGCCGAGGCGGCGGTAGACCTCCTGGGATTCCGGATGCGAGTCGTCCTGCTGCCAGGTGTGCTTGGTGTTGACGCTGCGACGTCCGTAAATCAGGGTGTCCACCCAGATCTTGCGCGCCCGCAGCGCCTCGATGAAGTTGAGGTTGGCACGATAGAAATAGTCCCGCTCCGAGGTCGTGACGAACACCGGCGGAAAGCCCCGGTCGAGCCACTCGATCGGCGACATGAACCGGGCAGCCGTGCGCAGGTGCAGCCCGCGGCCCCGCTCGGGCAGCAGCATCCGCACGAAATTGAGGCTCAGGACGAATCCGCGGTCGAACAGCACCGAAAAGTCGGCAATGCTGCAGTGCTGCACCAGACCGCGCAGATGGCGGGCAGTGACCGGGGGACGAATGCCGTAGTGCTCGGCGAGTTCGGGCGCATAGGCGGCGGCCGTGAGCAGCGCGGCGATATGGCCGCCCGCGGAATCGCCACCGAGCACGATGCGCGTCGGGTCGCCGCCATAGGCCGCGACATTGCGGGCGACCCAGTCGAGAACCGCGTTGCCGTCCTGCATCATGTGGCCCAGCTGAAACCGCGTCGCCATGCGGTAGTTGGCGTTGATGACGATCATGCCCTCAGCGGCCTGGCTCGCGCAATATTTGGTCAGCGGATCCTTGTCGCCCGAGGTCCAGCCGCCACCGTGAAAGTACACGTAGACCGGCAGGGGCGCCGCTACGGCATCCGTGCGCTTGGGCACGAGGACGTCGAGCCGGTGAATCTGCTGCCCGTCGCCGATGTAGTCGATATCGAGGTCGTACTCCACGGAGTCGATCGGGTGCAGATTGAACTTGTGCACGGGTGTCGCGGGGCGCAACATGAGTGCGCGCCAAGCCCAGACCGGCAACCGACGGATGCCCGTCTCCCGATGCGTAGACCGATCAACGGTGACACCGTCCGCGTGCAAACGGATACCGTGCAGCCAGGCCGGTGCGCGGCGGTCAGCGCGGGCGGTGCCCGCCGAAGTCGAGGGGTGTGCTGCGAAGGGAGTGGGACGAACGATGTCGAACGCGGTACTGGTGTAACTCATTACCTGAGGTTATGTCGAATCCCCCGAATCCCCGCTGAGAGCTACCCCATATGGGGTGAACTCCCGGTTTCAACTCAGGCAGCGGATGCCCCGCCCGCGACCCCGGTCGCCTCCAGCACCGCACGCGCGAGCGTGTGAAAGTGCAGGTTGAAGCCGAGAACGGCCGGCGTCGACTGCGCGTCGAGATCAAGCATGGGAACGTCGACGGCGTGCACGATGAATTGGTAGCGGTGGGTGCCTGTTCCCGGCGGCGGTCCGGCACCGGAGAAGGAGGTCAGGCGCTGCTCGTTCGGCAACACGAGCGAGCCGGACGGCAGGGCATCGACTCCGGCGGGCAGCTCGGTCACCGATACCGGCAGGTTCGCTACCGCCCAGTGCCAAAACCCGGAGCCGGTCGGGGCATCGGGGTCGTACACAGTCAGGGCGAAACTCCGGGTCTCGGGCGGGAAGCCTGTCCAGGCCAGCTGGGGGGAGACATCCGCTCCCCCGGCACCGGCACCGTATTGGGGCGCGGCGAGGGGGCCGCCGTCGGTCATGTCGGCGCTCGTGAGAGAGAACTGGGGCACTTCGCCGAAGCGGGCGAGCGGATCTACGGTCACGAGGGGCCTCCTATTTGTTGTGCGGCCAGCCTACGCGCCCCTAATAAAATGGGCTCATGGCCATTCCGAAGATTCTGCTCTATTACATCTTCACTCCCCTGGCCGATCCAGACGCTGTGCGGCTCTGGCAACGCGACCTGTGCGCCGGGCTCGGCCTGCGCGGGCGCATCCTGATCTCCAAGGACGGCCTGAACGGCACGGTCGGCGGCGACCTGCCGGCGATCAAGAAGTACATTCGCAGGACCCGCGACTACCCGGCGTTCAAGAACATCGATTTCAAGTTCAGCGAGGGCACCGGGCTCGACTCGCACGGCCACAGCCTCGACTTTCCCAAGCTTGTGGTCAAGGTGCGCGACGAAATCGTGAGCTTCGGAGCCCCCGGCGAACTGCGCGTCGACGCGAACGGCGTCATCGGCGGCGGAACCAAGCTGCAACCGGCCGAGCTCAATATGCTCGTCGCCGAGCGGGGCGATGAAGTCGTCTTCTTCGACGGGCGCAATAAGTTCGAGGCCGAGATCGGCCATTTTCGGGACGCGGTCGTGCCGGATGTGGCCAATACCCGCGAGTTCGTGGCCGAGCTCGACAGCGGTAAATACGACCATCTCAAGGGCAAGCCGGTCGTGACCTACTGCACCGGCGGCATCCGTTGTGAGGTGCTGAGCGGCCTCATGAAATCGCGCGGATTCGGCGAGGTGTACCAGCTCGACGGTGGCATCGTGCGCTACGGCGAGACCTTCGGCAACGAAGGCCTGTGGTCGGGTTCGCTCTACGTCTTCGACCAGCGGATGTCCATCGACTTCGCCCCAGAGGCTGCCGTACTCGGCAGCTGCCAGGTCTGCGCGGCACCGACCACGAACATGCGCAACTGCCGGGACGCCTCCTGCCGGGAGCAACTCGTGGTCTGCCCCGAGTGCGTTGCGCTGGCTGCTCCGACCTGCGAACAGCATGCCCTCACCAAATAATCCCCGGTCGGCAGCCGAAAACACCCAAACGGGGAATAGGCTGGGAGCACTATTTCTTGAAGCAGCACAGAGGGGAGTCGGATGCCTACCGGCGCGCTCATCGAGTTCACGAACATCAGCAAACGCTTTGGCGGTGTCACCGCGGTCAACGATCTGTCCTTCACAGTCGAACCCGGCCGGGTCACCGGCTTTCTCGGACCGAACGGCGCCGGAAAGACCACTTCCCTGCGTATTCTGCTCGGGCTGGTCGCCGCGAGCAGCGGAACGGCCACCTTCGGCGGCGTGCGCTATCGCGACCTGCCGCATCCGCTTAAAACGGTCGGGGCCGCCCTCGAAGCGGCGAGTTTTCACCCGGGTCGTTCTGCTCGCGACCACCTCGGCGTCTACGCCATCGCCGCCGGACTGCCGCGCACCCGGGTGCTGGAGGTGCTCACCCAGGTGGGCCTCGCCGCCCATGCCGCCCAACGCGTCGGCGGTTACTCGCTCGGCATGCGTCAGCGCCTCGGCCTCGCCTATGCCCTGCTCGGCGACCCGGGCGTACTGGTTCTCGACGAGCCGATCAACGGGCTCGACCCGGAGGGCATCCGCTGGATTCGGGGGTTTTTGCGCGACATGGCCGCCGAAGGACGCACCGTTCTGGTCAGTTCGCACCTGCTCTCCGAGGTGCAGCAGAGCGTCGACGATGTCGTCATCATCGCCCGCGGCGAGCTCGTGCACCTCGGGCCCTTGTCGAGCCTCGACACGGATGCCGCGGCCCAGACGATCGTGGATTCTCCCGACCGCGAGAACCTCGCCACCGCACTCACGGCGGCCGGCATCACCTTCACGACCGGCCGCACCGGACTCATCGCGGCAACCAGCGACCCGGCCCTGCTCGGCCACCTCGCCTTCGAAGCCGGGGTCGAACTGAGCGTGCTGCATCGGCAGAAAGCCGGCCTGGAAGACTCGTTTCTCGCCCTCGTCGGCGGAGGCCACTCACTATGACTTCGTTCCTGCGGTCCATTGCGGCCGAATTCGCCAAGATTTTCACCACTCGCCTCTGGTGGATACTCGCCCTCGTACTGTTTGGCTACATCGGGCTGCTGGCCGGCGGCCTCGCCGCTCTGTTCTCCGGGCTTCAGTCCGGTGTGATCAGCCCCGATACTGTAAATACCGGCGGCGGCGCGCTGAGCGGTTTCGGGAGTCTCCCACCCATCATCTATAGCTTCGCATCGTCGGTCGGCTACGTCTTTCCGGTGCTGATCGGTGCCCTCGCGACGACCGGCGAGTTTCGCCACCAGACGCTGACCCCGACGTTTCTGGCGACACCACGCCGCGGGGTCGTGCTCGGCGCCAAGACGGTCACACTCCTCTTGGTCGGCGCGGCATTCGGTCTCATCGCGCTGGCGGCATCCGTTGGTATCGGCGGCGGCGTCATGAGTGCTTTCGGTGTGGATGCGCTGCTACTCGATTCGGAGACCTGGCTCCTGGTAGCTCGTTCGGTGCTCGCCATGGCCCTGTGGGCCGCGATCGGCGTCGGTCTCGGCGTGCTCGTGCCCAATCAGGTCGCCTCGATCGTGATCGTGCTCGCCTTCACCCAGTTCGTCGAACCTCTGCTGCGGCTCGCGGCCTCTTTTCTCGAGGTCACCGCGAAGATCGGCAACTTTCTACCCGGTGCCGCCTCCGACGCCCTGGTCGGCGCGAGCATCTTCACGGTTATGAACCCGGCCGGCGCAGCCCCCCTGGACTGGTGGCAGGGCGGCCTCGTGCTGCTCGGCTACGCGCTCGTGGCCACCGTCATCGGGTACGCCGTGAGCTGGAAGAAGGACGTCAGCTAGCTGCAGCCCCACGGCGCTACCGGCGCGTGCCTATCCCAGTCGCGACACGACACTCTTAATCAACGGCCAGACGCGCTCCACGGACTTGTGGTTCACCCGCTCCGCTGACGAATGCAGGGCTTGAAGCTCAGTGCCGATCGAGATGATGTCGGCTACCGGCACCCGCTTGCTGAACATGCCCAGCTCGAGTGAGCACTGTGACACCTCAATGTTGGGTTCTTTGCCGAGCACGTCACGATAGGCCTCGGATGCCGCTGCGAGCAGCTCCGAGTCAGGACGATACGGGAACTCTGCAGCGTCGAGGCCGTAGAGTTCGAACACGACCCCACCGGCGGCGAGCGCGACGAGCGCCTGTATTCGCTCGACCAACTCGTGCTTCCGGGAGGTGAGGGCAGACGTGACCGTCGACATCACGCGCGCACCTTCAGGAGTCGGCCGCACCGTTCCGAGGTTGTTCGACGTCTCTACGCGACCGGGAACGTGAAGGTTCCAACTGATCACCCCATGAGGAATGAGGCGCAAAATGGACATGAGCCGCAGCCCTGCGCCGCGTGAAAATGCACTATCGGGGCGTATTGCACTCTTGAGCTCGACGCGAATAGCAGGGTCAGAAAGCTCGTACTCTCTCTTGAGCTCGCCGTCTAGCTGGGCAATGAGCGCCTCGATCGAATCAGTGTCTGCGTCTCCGAAGACGATGACAGCGGATGCGTCGGCCGGGATCGCACTGTTCTGGGCACCTCCGAACGGGTTGCTAATGCGCAATTCGTGCGCACCCGCCAATTTGTGGACCGCACGAGCCAGCACCTGCAGAGCGTTCGCCCGCTCCAGCTGAATGTCGAATTCGCAGTGACCGCCGTTGAGCCCGCGCACCTCAAGCGAGCGCGCACTGGTCAAGTCAACAGGCACTGGCTCAAACTCACCGGGGACATCAACGGTGAACGTCACGTCGCCGCTGCACCCCGCGAGGATCTCCTCGTCCGTGATCCAGTTAAAATCGATCATGCGGCGCCCAACAAGTTGCCCGACGTTGAATTGTCCGGCCCCCACCTTGCCCTTTTCCTCCATGGCGGTGAGGACTGCCTCCAGCGGCGGATGAGGGATGTCCTTTGATTCAAGCAACGCAAGTATGTAGGACACTCCGATTCCGTTGTCCGCGCCCAGAGAGGTTCCAGCCGCCGAGATGTACTCGCCGTCGACGAGGAGGCTCAGCGGTTGTTTCACGAAGTCGAACTCGACCCCCTCTGCCTTTTCGCAGACCATATCCAAGTGGCCGTGCAGGATTAGCGGTGCTGCATTCTCAAGGCCGCCCTGACCGGGCTTGCGCACGAGTACGCAGTGCAGGTCATCCTTCGTCGCCTCGAGTCCACACGAGCGCGCGAAATCCACAACCCAGTTGGCGACCTGCTCTTCGTTACCCGAGCCTCGCGGGATGCTCGTGAGCACCTCGAAGAATCGGAAAACCTCGCGGGGCTCGAGGTCTTTAAGCACGCCAGAGTTGGTCGCTTCCATGATGTCCACAGTGGGCATGTGTGTTCCCTCTCGTTTGTTACTTGCGTTTGTTACTTGCGTTTGTTCGTTACGTTAATTACTTAACAATGCTTGATTTGTTGCGCGACATGGTGAGGGCAACCACCGCGATGATGACCGCGCCGTAGACCAGGCTCTGCGCTTGGGCCTCGATGCCGACCGCGGTCGTCGCGATGGGAACAAGGGCAATGGTCAGCGCTCCGAAAATCACTGTGAGCGGATTAACTACACCTCCGGAGATCGACGTTCCTCCGATTAGAGCTGCGGCGATGGCGGGCAGCAGCAGGTCGCTGCCCAGGCCGGTGGGTGACGCTGACCCCGCCTGCGCGATGATCGCGATGCCGGCGAGTCCCGCGGCAAACCCGGAGAGAGCAAAGGCGAGTACCTTGAGCGCGCGCGTTCGCACCGCGGAGAAGATCGCTGCGGATTCGTTCTTTCCGATGGCCGTCATTCCACGGCCGATGCGGGTGTACCGCAGAAGCACCCAGAGAGCGACCGCAAGCAGGACGCCCATCCAGAACGTCATCGGCACATTGGCGATCCCGCTTTCGTACAACGAGTGGACGCCCTCCCCGTTGCTGGCGACGTAGACGGTCGTCCGGCCGCTGACCACGAGCGCGACTGCTTGAAAAATTCCCAACGTGCCCAGTGTCAGCGCGAAGGACGGTACCTGCGCGTATGCCAGGATCAGACCGTTCACGGCGCCAAAGGCGGTGGTGGCCAGGAGCACGATGATCGGAGATAGTCCCGCTACGGGCCCGAGCGTGAGTGCAAGAAGAATTGCGCCCAGCAACCCGATCGCGGCATTCGACAGGTCGATCGACCCGACGTTGAGCACCATGGCCTGCCCGAGTGCCAGCAACAGGATGGGGGCCGACGACGACGCGATTACCGCGAGCCCTCCGCTCCCGATGAATGCTGGCGTGAGGATCGCAACAACGGCGAGTATCGCAAGGAAAATGACAATCGGGCCAATCGCATGCCAGCCTCCGATGCGCTTCATAGACTGCAACTTTTCGCGGGCAGGCACGGCGATCTTCGTTGTCTCGCTGTCAGTCTTGAACATCACAGCATCCTTTCGAGCAGGTCCAGAGTGGCGGGATTATCGTGCCCAAGGTCGTAGACGCCTGAGATCCGACCGTCTCGCATCACCACGATGTCGTCGGCGATGTCAAGCGCCTCTTCGATCGTGTCGGGAATGAGGATGATCGCGGTTCCGTAATCGCATACCGACCGGATCTGCGCTTTGACTGTCTCACCCGCGCCCGGGTCGAGGCCTCGGAGTGGGTGGTCAAGTACGAGCGCCTTCAGCTCCGAAGAGTTCAACCACTTGGCAAGGACGACCTTCTGCTGGTTACCGCCAGAAAAGTCCTGAAGCATGTGCTCGGGCTCCCGAGGCCGGATGTCCAGCTTCTCAAACCACATACGTGCCAGAGACAGCCTGCGTCGGGGAAGCTCGAACGGCCCGATGGCGGCGGAACCTGGATGCGTGAGCGTGATGTTTTGATCCGCCGGCATTTCCCCGACCATTCCCTCAGTCTTGCGCTCCGCGGGAACGTAGCCCACACCAAGGGCGACGGCCTTCTTAATGGACAAGTGGTGCCCGGAGTAACCCGCGATCGAGATGGATCCGGAATCGAAGCCCTCTGCCCCGAATATCGCTCGCGCTACGGACTCTCGGCCGGAACCACTGGTACCCAGAATGGCCAGGATGCGACCCGGGTAGGCATCGATCGATACCTCAGTATAGGCGCCGGCCTTCGTGAGATCGTGGATCGAGATGACCGGGCTGCTGTCCGGCTCAATACTGTGGCGGTCTCGAACGGCGGCATGAGTTTCCCGACCGACCATGAGCCGGAATAGTTCCTCTTCGGTCACGTCATCGACTCGTCGGTCGGCGATCAACTCGCCATCGCGCATGACGACGACGCGATCGCAGATACGCATGACCTCGTCGAGTCGGTGCGAGACGAAGATTACCGAGCCGATGTTGCGAAGCTTGGAGATTTCCCTCTCCAGAATTTCGGTCTCCGTTCTCTCCAGAATCGCGGTCGGTTCGTCGAGGATCACGAGAGGAGTCGTGTGGCTGGAGGCACTTACCCGGATCGCCCGTGCGATCTCCACCATCTGGCGATCAACGAATGACAGGTCGCTGACCCGCGTTCTCGGATTCAAGTGCGATCCGATGAGGTCGAGCGCCTTGGCTGCGTCCGCGTGGAGGCGTCGCCAGTTGTATAGCCCCAACCGGTTGATCCCGCCCCGGCCGATTGGGGTGTTGACCTCGATGTTTTCGGCGACGGTGAGGTTCGTGAACAGTGATTGCTCCTGGTGCACGACCCCAATCCCTGCGCGCAAGGCATCGGCTGGTCCGCGGAACTGGACTTCCCGTCCGTTTACCGCGATTGTTCCTCCATCGTGCCGATAGTTGCCCGAAAGTATTTTTAGTAGCGTGGACTTGCCAGCGCCGTTCTCTCCAATAAGGCCGATGACCTCACCGGATCGAATGCTGAGGGACACACCGCGAACGGCATGATTCGATCCAAAGCTTTTAGAGACTGCGTCCAGGTGAAGCACTGCGGGAGTTGTGGTCACGTCGCTCACTTTGCCACCCGCAATCTGTCGCGCTGAGACCACGCTGCGAACACGATTGCTGCGACCAGGATCACTCCGGTGACGGCCGATTGATAGCTCGATTCGACGCCGGAGAGGATGAGTCCATTATTGAGGATCGTCAGCAAGAACACGCCCAGTACGGTGCGCAGGATTCCCCCTTTTCCGCCGCCGAGGTGCGTACCTCCGATGACAACCGCAGGGATGACGATGAAGAGCACACCGGAGCCTACGGTGGGCGACCCGATGTCGAGTTGGACGGTGGCAAGGATTCCGCCGAGGCCACTGAGCACAGCGGCAATGGCGAAGACGGCAACCTTGACGCGGAAAGCGGGAAGGCCCGCCGAGCGCACGATCGTCTCGCTGTTTCCAATAGCAAGAGTTACCCGGCCGATTCGGGTACTGCGTAGAACGAGTATGCCGAGGCCAATAACGATCAGCGCCACCCAGAAGGAGTTAGGCAGACCGAGGGTAATGTGCGAAGTCCAGCCGCTGAGCGCCTCGTCTTCGAGGCGAGGGAGAAGGTCGGTCCCGTAGAGCATTGTGGCGATTCCGAGCCCTACGTACCACATTCCCAGGGTGACGATAAAAGAGGGCACTTTTAGTGCGGTGAAAATGAGGCCGCTGGCGACACCCAGCACGACGGCCACGCCGAGGGCGATGACCCAAGCCCATGGTCCCAGGTCCGCTCCTCCACGCGAGTTGGCGCTGAGGAGGATCCAGGTCATTCCGGTTGCCCCCATGACCCCCTCCACGGACAGGTCGATGGATCCGAGAAGGATGACCAGGGTCGCGCCGACGGCAACGATCAAGGGAATGGCGGACTGGGTGAGCACGTTCTGAAAGTTGGATGCCGTCAGAAAACGCTCGTTAAACAGGGAAAAAACACCGATAAGGACGGCCAGAGCCACGAGTAGACTCAGCGGCTCGGCCAGACCCCGGAACCGAGCGCGGCGCTCGATACCGGATTCGCGGATCCTGATCGCGGTGGTATTTATGCCTCCCGCGCCCTGTTCCGCTAAAACTTTGTGAACCATGAAAATTCTCCTCGCAGATACCGATCACATAATGGTGATGCGCCTGTTCCCGGCCCTCGTCTGTTGACGAGGGCCGGGAACAGGCTGGCCGTAATACTACGACGTGGGCAGGACCTCTGGTCCGCCGCCGCCGACGAGAGTCGCCGGCTCGGTGTCCCACGGGCCAGTCTTAATGAGCTCATCAACGAAGTTAGCTGCAGCATCGGGACCGTCGTACTGAAGGTAGTCGTCTAGCGTGTCGGGCGTGACGCACTTGATGTCGAAGAAACTCGTGCGCTTCTCCTTGGGCAATTCGGACGGGACGATCTCTCCGGTCGCGGCCAGGTAGGCCGTGTAGAGGCCGATGGCGGAGGCCATGTAGCCGCGGTGGAAGGTTTCCCCGACAATGGCGTTGTTGCCGTAGCCGTTCTTCATCATTTCCACGGTGTCGGGGTACAGACCGTCGGAGGCGAACTTGACCTTGTCCAGCAAACCCGCGTCCTCGAAGGCCTGGATCGCGCCAAGCTGCATGCCGTCATCGGCACTCCAGACGCCGTTGATCTGATCCCCGTACTTCGCGATCAGGTCCTTGGAATTCTGGTTGGCGAGCTGCGGGTCCCAGTTCGAAGCCTGCTTCTCGAGAATTTTGATGTCGGGGTAGTTCTCACGCATCTCGGCTTCGAAGCCGGCGACACGCGTCGCGCTGGTCGTGCTGTCCTCCACGCCAGGGAACATGATCACGTTGCCCTTACCTCCCAGCGAATCACCGATTGCCTTAGCGTTGCAGCGGCCTGAGTCCACGCCAGCGTGCTTCTGAAAGGCCACAAAGTTGTCGCCCGAGTCCCAGGGCTCGAAGTCGTCGGGCTTGTTCCACCAGATCGATACGAAACCGCCGGCACGCTCCACGGCGTCCACGATTGTCGGGGCGTCCGAGCTCGCCACGGTGTTGACGAACATCACGACCTTCTTGCCCTGCGCCAAAATCGCCTGAATCTTTGAGATTTCAGTCTGCGACGAGCCCTGCGAGTCAATGATCTCGAGAGGAATGTCCAGTTTTTTGGAGAGGGCCTTCGCTCCCTCAATGTTGGCGATGAAGTAGGGGTTGGTGGTGTTGATCACGGATGCAACGAGGACTAGGTCCTCCTTAGCAATCGGCCCAGAGGAAGCCTTGTCGGCTCCGCTTGCGGTTGACGTGCACCCGGCGAGTGCGAGCGCAGCAACAGCCGCGAAGGCCGCGAGGCGGAGAACGCCGCGTTTGTTCTTGAGAGACATCTTTGACTCCTATATTTAGTTCTACTGCATTTTTATTCAGTAGATCGGTATTGATTCATAGTGACATTATGCGAGTGGACGTGCACATGCAAGAAGTTTTCGGTCAATGCCCCACACGTGACCGAACCGTTATAATTCGGCTTCGACGTGGGGAGCTCTTCTTGGGGCGTCAGCTCAGAGTTCGGAAGAAATCCCGAACGTCGGCCACGTAGATTTCCGGTTCCTCCAGAGGCGCGAAGTGGCCACCGCTGCTGTGCACCCGGTACTGCTGGAGGTTAAAGTACTTCTCCGTCCAGGTTTTCGGCGGCTTGTAAATCTCGCCCGGATAGATCGAAACCGCGGTCGGCACTCCCACGACGGGGACCCGGTCATGACTGGGCGTCCACGGGTTCCCGCGGCACTCCCAGTAATACCGGGAAGACGTTCCACCTGTTCCCGTGAGAAAGTACACCGCGGCGGTCGTGATCAAGTCTTCCTTAGGCCAGACACCCTCGAATGCCTCCGTGCCGCTACCACGTTCCGCGAGGCCCCAAAAATACCGCTTCTCCGTAATCCAAGCCAACTGGGCGGCCGGGGAGTCGGCGACGAGCGCCGCAAGCGTCTGTGGCTTCGTCAACTGGAGCTCCCCGTAGCCGCTCTCATTCTCGACGAACAACTTGCCGCGTTCAAACCAGCCTGCTTCGTCAGTCGAATATTCGCTCGAAGCCGGCAGTCCCAGAGCAGGGTCGTACTCGACACCCTCGGGCTGGTCGGGATGCTCCGCGAGGTAGTGCGACAACTGAGCGGGAAAGTGCGTGTAGACGCCGATGACGTCGGATTCGTACTTGTGCCCGTGCTGCTGGGCGATCAGCGCCCCCCAGTCCCCCCCAGCGGTGGCATAGCGCTCATACCCGAGCACCTGCTTCATCAGGACGTTCTCGAGATCGGCGGTCTTCCAGAAATTCCACCCCGTCTCCGTCAGTGGCGAGGAGAACCCGTAGCCGGGCAGAGAGATGAGAACCACATCGAACGAATCACACTCCTGACCGCCGAATTTCACCGGGTCGGTCAGCGGCTCGATGATTTTGCGAACGTCCCAGAAAGTCCAGGGCCAGCCATGGTGGAGAAGCAGCGGCTTCGGGTTTAGGCCCTTGCCGCGCACGTGGATGAAGTGGAGGGGAACGCCCATCAGGTCGACCTTGAAATGTGGCAGCTCGTTCATCCGGCGCTCCACAGCACGCCAGTCATACTCATTGATCCAGTAGTCGATAAGAGTGCGGTGATACTCGGTGTTGTATCCGTACCGCCAATCTTCGTTGGCGAAGTCTTGCGGAAAGCGTGTCCGCTTCAGCCGCTCCATCATGTCGTGAAGATCTGCATCGGGGATACGGATCTCGTACGGACGAACATCAAAAGAATTTGACAATCTTGAACCTCCTTGTTCAGTGCAGGACACGTGTCGGATTTTATATTCAGCATTTGCGTGTATATTCACTTTACATCCCGACGGGGTATATGTGGCGACGAATCGTGCCAACTGAGAAGTTGCGCTCGTTCGTCTATTCATGCGGTTCGGCGAAAGGCTGGTCGACTCGAAGTTGAGCTCCAGCACCTGCGCTACAGTCTGCGGACGGGAACCGAACGTCGTTGTTCGGCTTTGCGAAGGCATCAAATCGCTGCACATGCAGCCCTCGTGAGAAAGAGAAGTGAACCATGGGCACTGCCCTCGACAAATATGCAGATATGAAGCCGAACTGGGATTATCCGGTCATCATCGAGTCTCACATCAACGGCATCCGCACGAAAGAAATGAACCCGAACACCCCAATTTCTTACGATGAAATTGCGGAAGATGCTATTCGGTGCTGGGAGGCCGGCGCGGGCGCGATCCACGCACACAACACCAGTTTCGATCTCATGGGCAAAGACGCGTACAAGGACTACATGCGCACCTGGGACAAGGTGCTGCAGAAACATCCCGACATCACCTGGTACCCCACCACCTGTAATAACCTTCGCCTCAAGGGAGACGAGAACGGGCTTCAGCACGTACCCTTCCTCGTCGAGAACGCAAACGTTCGAATCGCCTGTGTCGACACCGGGCTCACGCTCTTCGCTACAGAAACGGATGCCGATGGTTACCTCATCGGCCCCGAATTCGGTTTCAACTACGAGCGCGTTGCCAGCCAAATCAGGATGCTGCGCGAGCACAATACCCCCATGGTCTTCGGCGTCTACGAACCAGGGCACCTCCGGCACGCCATGCACTATGTCAACAACGGGCTCTCCACGCCCGGATCGATGTGGGATTTCTACCTCATCGGAGACTATGGTCTGACCGCTACGAAACCCATCGGAACGAACGGCATGAAGCCGACTCTGGAGAGCTTGTATTACTACCTCTCGATGATCGAGGAAGCGAAGGTCAAGCACCCCTGGTACATCTCGATCTGGGGCCAAGGGGCACTCGACGACACCTCGATCCTCCGCAGGGCCATCGAGCTCGGGGGCCACATTAAGACTGGACTGGAACTCTTCTACGATCCGGCCCGCAACCCCACGAACCTTGAGCTGCTTCAGCAGGCCCAGGAAATCGCCCGTGAGGTGGGCCGCCCCATTGCAACCCCGGACGAGACCAGAGCTCTGTACAAAATCAAGTAATTCACTTCCGGCGAATCTTTGACAAGTTGCACACGTCATGTGAGCCTTGGAAACTTGCATTCAATGATGAATAGGTGTTCAACATGTCACCCAGCACCAAGATTGTTCTCCCGGCAATTGTGGCCGTGGACCAAGGAACCAGCTCAACGAAGACAATCGTCGTCGACGGAGAAGGGCGAATCCTTAGTCGTGCTTCCGTCAAGGTATCCCGGGTAGATGCCCGACCCGGCTGGGTCGAACAGGACGCTGAGGAAATAAGGTCGAGTGTTATTAGTTCGATCACTGCGGCACTCGCAGGGCTGGATGGTGACGTCGACATTCGCGGAATCGGCTTGAGCAACCAACGCGAGTCGGCCGTTGTCTGGGACCGGGAGACCGGCAAGGCGCTTGGCCCCATGCTCGGCTGGCAAGACCGTCGAACAGCAAGTCGGGTAGCGGAATACGAGGATCTGGGCTGGGGCGACATCGTGCGCCACAAGACAGGGCTCCCGCTTGACCCCATGTTTTCGGCTCTGAAAATCCAATGGCTGCTTGACCAGATCGACCCTGATAGAACCGCTTCGATGGCCGGTCGTATTGCAGTAGGGACCGTGGACTCCTGGCTTGTTCATTCCCTTACCGGGGAACATCGGATTGAACTCGGCAACGCGAGCCGCACTCAACTATTGAATCTCGAGTCAGCGAGCTGGGATCTCGAGCTCCTCGAGCTTTTTCAGATTCCTCTCCGGTGCATGCCGCGTCTCGCGGCATCACACGAACCAACTGACCCCATTGTGGGTGTGCCAGTGCTGCCTGCGGATACTCGGATTTACGCAGTACTGGGCGATTCTCACGCGGCTCTTTTTGCTCACGGGGTTCGAGGCCCTGGACAAGTCAAGGCGACGCATGGCAGCGGCAGCTCGGTCATGGGATTGCTCCAACCGGGCGCGCCAGACCCTGCCGACGGGAGGGGTTTGGTGCGCACCATCGCGTGGGCCACCCCTGATCCGGTATACGCTTTCGAGGGCACAATTCTTTCCACCGGCGCCACGCTCCTATGGTTGGGTCAGTTGCTGGGAATGGGCCCCGGACAGTTGAGTGCAATCGCCCAGACAGTTTCCACGAGCCAGGGTGTGGACTTGGTACCTGCTTTTGCAGGCCTGGGTGCCCCTTATTGGGACGAGAAAGCGGTTGCTGTGATTTGTGGGTTTGGTCTTGGAACCAAACCCGCTGAGCTGGCCCGTGCAGCCTTCGAATCGGTGGCTCTTCAGACGGAAGCTCTATTCGAGGCCGTCGAACAGCTATTGGGTGCACGAATAGAGACCGTACTCACCGATGGAGGTCCGTCACAGAACGATTGGCTCATGCAGCTGCAAGCAGATTTTAGCCAACGAGACGTCATTCGTAGCAATATCGCGGAGCTCTCAGCTACCGGGGCCGCCCATTTGGCGGGCATCTCGTCGGGGTTATGGAGCGCCGACGAATGCGCACGACTCCCCCGCGAAACCTCAGTCTTCTTTCCCGGCATGGACCCAGTGCAATCTCTCGTACGCAGAGAACGCTGGCGATCGGCTGTCGCCCGCTCCCGTGGGCGTTCTGCCGATTACCTACCGAGCGACGAAGAATAAAATTTCAAGCTGACCAATGCCACGCCAGAAGCAACGACTGTTTCGCCCCCTGAATTCATTCGTGGATCATGATTCCAGGCGATTCGCTAAGACGTGATACTGAATTTCGCCGCTCCGATGACCAGCAAACGCCCGAACGATGGACTCGGTAACATCGCCGGCGGTCATTCCGCTCGTTTCAGAGAGCACCGACCCGAATGTGCGTTCGTTCCAGGCGAAGTCGAGCTCACGGTTTACCGCGACCAGAACGTCGATGAGTGCACCAGTTTCAGCGACGGGAATTGAGGCACTCATGAGGCGTGCGCCACGTGTCACGCGTTGCGCCGTCCCCACGAGCTTTACCTGGCCGCGGGCATTAACACTGTAGGTTCCGGGGCAGTATTCGCCCGGCACGGGACCCACCCGCGCATCCACTCCCAACTCTCGCAGGACATCAGCGAACTGATTCCCTACCGTCTTGAAATGAGATTCGTTATCGAGACCTCCGTACGCACCATCTTCAACGTTCACGAGATCAACGACTAGGCATGATTCATCGTACGCAACCGCTCGTCCTCCGGCGGGTCGTATGACAGGCGTGAATCCATGGCTGGCAGCTGCGCTCACCGCAGCAGGGAATCCAGGGAGCAAGCTCTCGCGACGACTGAAAGCAACGGTCGGCTCCGGCTGGTAGACCCGAACCAGCCGGGGGGTTTCTGGGTTCGCCGCGACGTACTTGAGCATTCGCAGAGATACGTCCAGATCCCCAGCTGCGCCGTGTCCGACGCTGTGAGTGACGAGCAATGCATCCATACGTGATTCTCGCAGATTGGCTGGTTCCGGGCCGCGAGTCGTCACTCCAGACACAGACGACTCATCCGAGCGGCGGGAGTTGGCTAAACGGCAATCGGAGTGGTGAGGGCATCACTGAATGCCTTCAGGAAAGTTGCGCCGGTGGCTCCGTCTACTGAGCGGTGGTCACAGGTCAAGGTGAACTCCGCGATCGGTAGCCACTCGCCACCCGCCTCGGTCCAGACGTGTCGTTTCTTTGTGGCTCCGACAGCGAGGATCGCGGACTGCGGAATGTTAAGAATTGCATCGAATCGATCGATTCCCATCATCCCGAGGTTGGAGATGGTGAAGGTTCCGCCGGTGATGTCGTCCCTGACCAGGGTTCCTGTGCGGGCGCGATCGACAGCTTCACGACGGCGTGCCGCGATCTCTGTCATGGTCAGGCGATCAGCACCGTGGATTACCGGCACCGTGAGGCCCTTATCGGTGGCCACG
Source organism: Cryobacterium sp. Hh38 (assembly GCF_004403235.1). Taxonomy (NCBI): domain Bacteria; kingdom Bacillati; phylum Actinomycetota; class Actinomycetes; order Micrococcales; family Microbacteriaceae; genus Cryobacterium; species Cryobacterium sp. Hh38. The sequence continues at coordinate 65,458 of NZ_SOHD01000010.1, forward strand.
GCGACGCCGACATTCGCCTCACTAAAAACGGTCACTTCATCGTCACCGACGTAGCTGTTAAGTGCTGGCACTGCAATAAGCGCCTGAGCTGCTGCTGCGACCAGGACGTCCGTGACGGTCGCTTCCGGCACAACCTGCTTTACCTTCGAAGCTTCCGTCATATCAATCTCGATGGTCAGGTGGAAGACTGGCGCTTCCCACGCCGCTACCATACGACGTGCAGCTGTGCGCCGGATCCCTTTCAGCGGCGTTGTCACTCCGACGGGCGCAGCCGTTGTGTCGCTCATGCCGTGACTGCCTGGGCGAGATTCTGGTTCTGCGATCGATCTGCGCAGCCGAACTCGCGCATCTTCTGAACGGTGGCTTCGATCATTTGACGCCGGCCTTCAGCCATTCCGTCTTCTAACTGACGATCGCCTAGTGCCCAGGTTTCTTCTATCCCGCGGCGGAAGGCATGACGCAGGTCGGTGTCGGCATTGAGTTTGTTAATCCCCGCAGCGATCGCAGCACGAATGTCATCGAGCGGAACGCCGGATGCGCCGTGAAGGACCAAGGGGATGCCGGTCACGTCGCGAATGCGTGCAATGCGTTCAATGTCAAGGGGCAACGGCTCCGTAGCCGTCACACCGTGCATAACCCCGGCCGAAATTGCCAGAAAATCGACCCCGGTTTCAGCGACGAAGCGTTCGGCTTCGTCCACGCTCGTGTAGAAGTCCGGCCAGTTGATGGCCGTATTCGCATCCGGGATCTTGCCCAGTTCAGCTTCCACCGGAACGCCAAATGAGTGACAAACTTTTACGACATACTTCGTGGCTTCGATATTGTCTTCAAAGTCCAGGTGGGAGCCGTCGAACATGATGGAGTCAAAGCCCAGCCGCAGGGCTTCGAAAACTTCGTCATACGTTCCGTGGTCAAGGTGAATGACGGCTTGGGCGTCTGATTTGCTCAGTTCGCGCTGTGTCATCCGAAATGATTCGGCGAGACCCATGTGTGGCACTACCGCGCGCCCCACTTGCATGAACACAGGGGCATCCGCCAATTCGGCCGCCTGGAGCAGCGCCTGTGTTGTCTCGACGTTGTGCATGTTGAAACCGCCAACGGCGTAGCCTCCGCGACGGGCGCTTTCAACTATTTCTGCCGGGTCAAATTTGCCCATGGTCATTCCTCTTTCGTTCGTGTTGGGGATATTTTTAGCGCGCAACCAGCAGCGGCTGGTTGTCTGCGGGAAGTATTTGTGAGGAGGGTTTGCGAAGGGGCAACCCGCGGGCGGCAGTGACAGCATCCTGCCAACCGGCGTAGAGCTCCTCACGCCGCGTCTCGGACATGGCTGGCTCAAATACACGCTCGACTCGCCAGGACACAGCGATGTCGTCCGCCCCGTTCCACAGACCAACGCCGGATCCAGCGACGTGCGCTACGCCGAGGGCAGTGCGTTCGAGTCCATGCGGTCGATGCACGGCTATGCCGAGGATGTCTGCTTGAAATTGGCAGAGGAAATCATTCGCAATCCCCCCACCGTCGACTTTGAGGGTGGGTATGCGCATACCGCCTCGGGCTAGGGCGTCGATGTTGTCGCGAGTTTGGTAGGCCATTGCCTCTAGGGCCGCCCGGACGACGTGCTCAATGCCAGTTTCTAGCGTGAGCCCAACAATCGCACCCCGAACGTTCCGGTCCCAGTGCGGGTCGCAGAGTCCGGCAAATGCCGGAACAAAGTACACGCCGCCATTGTCGGGAACACTGGCAGCAAGCGCTTCGCTGCTTTCCGAAGAATCAATCGCCCGCATTTTGTCGCGAAGCCAGTGCAAAGTTTGACCGCTATGAAAAACGACGCCCTCGGCTTCATAGGTCGTTCGACCGCCAAGCGTCCACGCGACGCTGCTGGTCATACCGTCAACGATTAGGGGTGCATCGCCGACGTTGACCGTGAGGACACCCGCCGTTCCATAGGTGTTCTTCGCGGATCCGGCTTCCAGACATGCCTGGCCAAAGAGTCCGGCTTGCTGATCCGCCAAAATGGCCATTACCGGAACACTCGCCGCGTGGCCGCCCGGCAGCACGGCAGCATCTAAATAGCCAAAACAGGAGTCGGATGGCACGACTTCAGGCAGCAACTCCATCGGGATACCGTACGCAGCGCACAACCATTCGTCCCACTTGCATTCGCCAATATTAAACAAGGCGGTACGCGAAGCCGAACTGGGATCCGTCAGGTGGGAGCGCCCACCGGTGAGATTCCATAACAACCAAGTTTCGACGGTGCCAGCGGCTAGTTCTCCCAGCTGCGCCCGCCTTCTCACATCTGGCACGTGCTCGAGGAGCCAAGCCAGCTTGCCAGCCGAGAAGAACGAGTCGTTGCGCAGCCCCGTCCGGGCGCGGATTTGCCCATCGAGGCCGTCGGCTGACCACCGAGCGACGATGTCATCTGTCTGCTTCGACATCCACATGATTGCGTTATAGACCGGCTGCCCGGTTTGACGGTCCCAGATGAGGCAGGTTTCACGGTGGGTAGTCACGCCGACCGCGGCAATGTCGGAAGCGGTCACGCCTGCCTGGGCCATGGTTCGGTCCATGGCCCCCTTCGCAGCGTTCCACAGGTCCCACGGGTCAAGTTCGACCCAACCCGTAGAGGGGAAACGTGCCTTAATCGGTGTCGCGGATTCGCTTACGATTCGACCGTCAGGATCAACGAGTATCGCTCGCGCGCTGCTGGATCCTTCATCTAGCGCAAGAACATAGCGCTTGCTCACGTGGTTTCCCCTGAACCGGTGCCGGCCGCAGCAATACCATTCGACTGCGATTTCGGGGCGCGGCCGGGCACAGCAAGATGTTCCAGCCACTTCTCGTAGCCGGCAATTTCCACCGCGCGGCGCTGGGCGTCCCAGCCCAGAGTCTCGCCCAAAATGTCGGCTGCCCGAGATACCGAAGCCAATCCGTGACCGGGTTCAAAAGCGATGAGGGTGCGTCGTGCATACACGTCCGTCAGCGACTTGGCCATTTCATACTTCACCGCAAAGACCAGCTCTGCCGCGATCGCATTCGACAGTGGGTCGAATTTTTCGCCGAGCGAGGCATCCGCCCTGACGAGATCCAACACGGAATCCGCGCGAACTCCGTAAATTTTCAGGAGTCGCTTCTTGGTTTCCCGGTCCAGGCCAGGTGCAGCGATAAATGCCTTCTGAAATTCCGGCCAGTTCGCCACGCGTGCGCCGGGTAATGGCATATCCCGCGTGCTGGTTTTCGTTCGTGGTCGACCCAGGCTGCGGTACGTGATATCAACGGCATCTTCGGCCAGCTGACGGAACGTGGTCAGCTTGCCGCCAACGACGGAGAACAAGCCCTTTCGCCCAGTACCAGCGTGGTCATGAATGACGTGGCTTCGGGGGATCTTCCACTCCGGCACCCCGGGGGCATACGGCAGCGGACGCACCCCGCTGTAGGTGAAGAGGATGTCGTCGACGGTGAGCTTCGCCTGCGGAATGAGTGCGTTCACCTCGGCGAGGAGGTACTCAACCTCATTGGACTCCGCACGCGCGGTTCCCGGCTCGTCCTCGTACAACGCGTCGGTGCACCCGATCAAAAAGCGCCCCATCCACGGAATGACCAGAACAAGGCGGCCGTCGGACTGAGACTCGTAGTAGACCACGTCAGTGGGCGCGCCGTCGAAGGCGTCAACAATAATGTGGCTGCCCTTTGAACCACCAATGAGCTGCTTCTCAGTCTGGGCGAGATTGGATTTTGGCGTGGCATTCAACACCCAGTCCAACCAGGGCCCCGCCGCATTCATAACCACGGAACCATAGATTTCACGGCTTTCACCGGTCGCGGCGTCGGAGTAGCGCACGCCGGTTACGGTCGTACCGCGCGACAGGAGCGAGTCCACCCTGGAGTGTGTCAGGATGACGGCGCCATCTGCCTGCGCGGCGATGGCGAGCTCAACGCACAGGCGTTCGGCGTATTCAACCTGGCCGTCGATGAACAGCGCCGCACCGCCGAGCCCCTTTTTTTCCATTCCGCCAAAGCGCGCGAGCACTTTCTCGCGGGACAGGATGCGATGATTCGGCGGCGTTTTATCAAACGACAACACGTCATAGGCGATCATGCCCAGCCGGATCAACCATGCCGGACGCTTATTCTTTGCGTAGAACGGCATGAGCAACGGAACGGGACGGACAAGGTGGGGCGCCAGTTTGAAGAGGCGCTCTCGCTCCTTGAGCGATTCGCGCACCAAGGCAAAATCCTTGTGCTCGAGGTATCTCAGACCACCGTGAATGAGTCGTCCAGACCACGCTGAAACACCGCTGCACAAGTCGTCTTGTTCAACCACGGCCACACGCAGGCCGCGGGAGGCGGCGTCCCGAGCTATGCCAAGGCCATTTATCCCAGCCCCGATCACAATGAGATCAAATGGCACCACGGGAAGTGGCGACGCTTGTATTTCTTCGTTCGACATGAGTTCCTTGCTGTCTTTCGTAGAAAGTTGGCCTGACTGCGCACCCCGCCCGCCCGCCATGGTTAGTCCGTCTCGATGACCGCGATAACGGTGCGAACCGGAACGGTCTCACCCTCCGCCATGAGGATTTCGATGAGCGTTCCAGTAGCCGGCGACTCGAGAGATTCTTCGACTTTTTCCGACTCGATGTCCGCGAGAGGCTCGTCTTCTTGAACCTTGTCTCCCACCTTCTTGAGCCACTCAACGATGGTGCCTTCACTCATTCCCATGCCCCACTGGGGCAACAGAACATCCACTCTAGCCATGCGATTTCCTTCTTTTCTTAAGCGCTCGTGCGGTAAATCAGCGGATGATTGACGCTGATGTAAGTGCAGGTTCCAGATCGAGAACACGACGAATCGCGGCGGCGATGGTCAGTCGTGTCGGATACATCTGGCTCTCCAACGACGGGCTGAACGGTATCTGCATGTCGGGAGCCGTAACGCGAACGATCGGCGCTCGAAGGGCGTCGAACGCGTCCTCAGCCACGATGGCGCTGATCTCAGCGGCGGCACCACACGTGCGGTGGGCGGGCTCGGCAACGACGAGGCGACCAGTTTTTACCACCGAACGGACTATGGCGTCCCGATCGAGGGGAACAAGCGTGCGCGGGTCGATAATTTCCACCGAAACGCCTTCGGCGGCAAGATCCTCTGCTGCAAGAATTGCCTCCGGAACGGAACCTGAAATGGCGACCACGGTCACGTCGGTACCTTCACGCACAGTGCGAGCGACACCGAGGGGTATCCAGAATTCGTTGTCGTCGACCTCTTCCTTCGTTCCCCACAAGAGACAGGCCTCGAAGGTAAGCACCGGGTCGTCGGAATCGATTGCGGCGCGAAGCAGTCCCTTGGCATCTGACGGGCTCGACGGCGCGATGATCTTCAACCCTGGCACGTTCATGAACATCGGGTACGGGCGGTCAGAATGGTGAGCTCCCGTATTCATGCCATAGAACATGGCGGAGCGAAAGACGACCGGCATAGAAGCCTGTCCACCAAACATGTACCGGTTCTTGGCCACCTGATTGACGAACTGGTCCATGGCCATGTACAGGAAGCTGGAATAGGAGAGGTCAACGATTGGCCGCAGGCCGGTCATAGCGGCGCCCGCGGCGGCGCCAACAATTCCCTCTTCCGAAATTGGAGTGTTTCGGATCCGGTTCTTTCCGTACATCTGTAGGAAGTCACCCTTGTCGCTGCGGGACTTTCCGCCACCGGTGGTGCCGTAAACGTTTGCTTCGACATCCTCGCCGATAATGACGACGCGTTCATCAGCGTCCATGGCTTCGCGTTGTGCGGCGCCGATGGCGCCCAAGTAACTCATTACACTCATGCCGCTACCTCCTTGTCGGTATAGAGATCGTCAAAGGCTACTGACGGATCGGGGTAAGGACTTTGGTTGGTGAACTCGACGGCAGCATCCACCTCGGCGAGAACATCGGCTTCGAGTTCGTCCAGCTGTGCCGGATCGAATCCCTGGCCCTCAAGGTACTCGCGGAACATAACGATGGGATCTTTGCTGAGCCAGGCGGCGCGCTCGTCGGCGTCCCGGTAGTCCGTCTTGAGACGAAGGCCTTCGGAGTGCTCGTTGTAGCGGTAGGTCACAACTTCAACGAGCGAGGGGCCCTCGCCAGCACGAGCGCGATCGACCGCTGCGCTCACTGCTTCATACACGGCGAGGATGTCCTGGCCATTTTCGACCCGGATACCCGGCATTCCGAAGCCGGCCGCACGCTCGGCGATGACGCCGGACGTAACCGTGTGCGCGGGAGTGCTCAGCGCATACTGGTTGTTCTCGCATAGGAAGATCATGGGAAGCTTCCATACGCCAGCGAGGTTCATCGACTCGTAGAGGACGCCCTGGTTGGCTGCCCCATCTCCGAAGAACGCGAGAGCAACCTTGCCGTTGTTCAAGACTTTCGACGACAGCGCTGCGCCGGTGGCGATAGGAATCGAGGAACCGACGATTCCCGACTCGCCGAGGCTTCCCACGGCGAAGTCGGCCAGGTGAAGGGAGCCGCCCTTGCCCTTGCAGACTCCGGTTGCCTTGCCGACGAGTTCGGCCATTAGCGGACCCAGCGGTGAGCCTTTGCCGATCGGGTGGCCGTGGCTGCGGTGGTTCCCGGACATGTAATCACCGTCGCCGAGGGCCATAGTCGCCCCGACGACCTGAGCTTCTTGACCAATGCTGGTGTGCACCGTGCCGGGGATGTGACCGCGCTTGACCATCTTCGAGGCTCGCTCATCGAACGCTCGAATCCGCAACATGCGCCTCTGCATCTCGAGCAGAGTATCGCGTGACAAATCTGCCATCGGAACCGCCTTTCACCAACGCCTGCGTTGGACTCAACATCCAGAGAGCCTGAATATATATACTGCCTGTGATTGACTATTCTACGCGGGTCTATGTTGGCGACGCAAGGCGACCGCTAGATATTCCAACCGAGTTCGTCTCGAAGCTGGGTCGGAATCAAATGATCGACCCGGTCGAGCACAAAGGATGGTCGCTGATCGCTCTCACGCTCTTCCACCATGGCGATTGAACTGTCGCCGGTGAGCACGAGGGCGGAATCCATGACCGCGTTGAGAGCCATTTGAATATCCGTGTACAGACGGTCGCCGACCATGATGCAGTCACGGACATCCATTTTGAGCGCTTCGGTCACGGTGTCGATCATGATCTGATCCGGTTTGCCCGCATTGGCCTGACTCTTGACGCCCGTGCACGCCTCGATCGCTGCGACAATGGCCGCCGCATCGGGCTGGCCGCGGCCGCCGGGGAATGGGCAGAATCGATCGGGATTGGTCGTGACCAAGATGGCGCGACCGAATTGCCAAATGGCGTCGAAAGCGATCTGAAGCTTTCGGTAATCGAACGTGCGGTCGTAGCTGGCGATGACGATGTCGATCTCTTGGGGATCTTCGGACATGCGAATTCCGGCGTTCCCGAGGGCCCGAATCAGGGGTGCTTCCGCGATGGGGAAGACGACCGCCCCCGGATGCTCGCGCTTCAACCAAGCCACAATGCTGACCACAGAATTAATCACGTCTGATTCGTTGATCTGCAATCCCAGACGCGCAAACTTTTCCACGTACATTTTGGGGTCGAGCGTTGGGTTGTTCGAAAGAAAAACAGTGCGGCTTTCCCGTGTCTGCAGATACTCGATCAGCCGCTTCGCTCCGGGCAGCAATTTATCGCCCAGGTAGATCGTGCCGTCGAGGTCAAATACATAGGCCGGATAGATCCGAAGCGGCGAAGTGCATAGTTCTTCCACGCCGGTCTGTGTGGATGTGCTCATGTCATGGCATTCTTGAGAGCTGTAAATACCGGGCGTACCGATGGGTAGATCTCCTGATAGACCGTGTAGAAACGGTCATACGTTTGCGACAACTCCTCGTTTGGATCGAACCGCTCCCCGAGAGAAGTCATGGCGGAACACGCGGCTCGAACCGACGGATAGAGCCCGGCCCCGGCCGCCGCGAGCATCCCAGCACCCAAACACGTGCTCTCCTGTTGCCCCGATATCACGATGGGGCGCCGCAGGACGTCCGCGAGAATCTGGCACCAGAGTGCGCTTTGTGAGCCGCCTCCCATTGCCACAACAACTGTGATCGGATCGGACAGGCCAAGTTCAACTCGATCGAAACAGAGGCGAAGTTCATAAGCGAGTCCCTCCAACACCGCCCGATAAATGTGTGCTCGAGAGTGAATACCGGTAAGGCCGAGGATAATTCCGCGTGCATTGTGGTCCCAATAGGGGGTAAGCGCCCCGTTCCAATACGGGACTACAAGCAGACCACCGCTACCCGGAGCGACTTGCACGGCTTCGCGCTCCAGTCGCTGTTCTATTGACTCCGTTGATCCTGCCGCATCAGGAGATTGCTGCACGAAAGTGTCAATGAACCAATTGATCACGTAGGTTCCAGCACCAATAAAGGATTCGAACGTAAAGGTGCCCGCAATGGGGCCCGTTAACGCCCGGTATGCCGAATTCGGGGCATAGATGTCGCTGTAGGTACCGGCGACCAAACCGGTACCGAGATTGAGGTACGCCCGACCGGGTTCAATAATTCCCGCACCGAGTCCGGCGGCTTGTCCATCTCCAGCACCCGCTACTACGCGCAGTCCGGCCGGCAGTCCGAGCGCAGATCCAGCGGATGCGCGCAGTTCGCCAAGAACCGTCCCTGGCGGGAAAAGGGTACTAAGTTGGTTTCGGTGAAGTCCAACTTGGGCTACCAATTCATCGTCGTAGTCCGCAGTGTTCAGGTTCACCAGCCCGAGCGGATCGGCACTCGCCACCGAAGTTCGCCACTGATCCGTCATCTTGTGCACGAGGTATCCGTGCACGTCGACGACGTGTCGAGTCTGACGCAGCGTTTCAGGTTCATGCTTCTGCAGCCAGAGCAGCTTATAGAACGCTGGCGTGGTGTTCGGTGGCTTTCCCGTAACGTCGTGCACTCGTTGGGTACCTGCAGATTCAACTTCCTCTGTTGCCCGGGCATCCAACCACAGCATGGCGGGGCGAATGGGTTCTCCGAAATCATCCAGACAGGCAAAAGATTCACGCTGGTGAGTAACGCAAATTGCGGCGATCCGTTGTGTATCCAGGTTTCGTACAGCCTCGGTGACGGCAATGCACATTGCACTCCACCACTGACGCGGGTCCTGCTCGCCGTAACCGATGGACGGAATGCTGAGGTCCAAGGTAGATCGACCGTCACCGACGAGTTGTCCCGCAGAATCCCAAATGACACATTTCACACCGGTGGTGGAGCAATCCACGGACACCACCAGGTCCTGTTGTTTCATAAGCCGTGTGCTACCGCTGCGCTGGCGGCCCTGGCGATGACGAGGTCAACATCGTCAGCAGTCCACCAACCGTAGAAAAAGAGCAAATCCACGACGGTGAATCGATCGCGCATGAAAAGGCAGTTTAGGACGGCCCACTTCCAGACATCTGCCGTTACCCAACCGCCCAGTTGGTCCGGCCGTGCTGGCGCACCGGCAATGCGTAGTCCCCGAGCGAGGGTATCGGGCGCCGGCAGCGATCGCGAGAATTCGCTCTCGTAGTCTTTCCAAGACTGCATGACCGTGACCGCAGTCTGCTCGTTCTGGCGCCAATTGGCCAGTTTGGCACTATAGCCCGCCCAACACTCAGTGCCTTTTTCACCCGTTGGGTCGCACCATTCGAAGGCGGAGCGCACTCGCGCCTCGAGCTGCTCGTCGCTTGGAAATTTGAGCTCTGGCGCACCGCCTCGAAGGCGTTCAATCAATAATTCCCACGCCGCGGCACCGATCAGGGAAGCGACTCCCACTTGCGCGCCGTGCAGACCGATAGGCAAGCCGTGGGATCCCGAATACATGTCGAGCATGTGGCTAATGACGTGCTCAACCCCAGACAGGCAGGCGGTCGAGCCGGCAACTCCGGTACCAATACCACGGATAGCCAACACACGCGTGAGCTGCTCGATCGATGCACTTTCACCATCGGCCAGGCCGTTCGCCCACTCGCTCACATCACCAGCGAAAGCCAACAGCAGGTCACGCGGCGTTTCGTGAAAAGTGGAGTCGAGGCCGAACAAGGAGGCGAGGTGCCAATCTGCAGGCGCAGTGTAGAGAGACAAAACCTCTCCGAACCCGGCGGTGTTCATCGCCGACGGCGCTCCGGCGATCGTTACCGTGTCGGCCAGAACGGCATTGGGCCAGCGGGAAGGGACCGTGCGCTTTACACCATTTTTGAGAATGACGGATACGTTGTCCGTGAAGCCGTCGACCGATGCTGCTGTCTGCACAACTACCAGGGGAATGTCGCCATTTCGCTGGGTGGCCACCTTGCCGATGTCGGTGATCGTGCCACCGCCAATTGTTACGACGCAGTCCGCCAAGCGAACGGCGTCTGTCGCCATATCAAGCGACTGTTCGTTGGCAAGTAAGTGAGCATCGTTTCCCAGCACAAACTTCTCAACGTTGAAGTCAGCGGAGAGGAGGCGCGCGATTTTGGATTTTAGGTCTTCGCCATCGCGCAGAATCATGGTCGAGTCGACCAAGATGATGACCTTGGCCCCCGCGCTTACCCGACCCGCCAGGCTCAGTTCCTGCTCGACTACCTCGTGGATTTTGTCCGTGGCGTGCGGCGAAATATCGAGGAGGCGCAGACCCAACGGAACCAAGGCATCCGCTCGTGGTGCACTAGCAATCACTTGACGTAGGCCATCCAGATCAGTGGGGTCGGTAACGTTCTGGAATGAACTCATGATTTTTTCCCGCTGGTTCGTCGATCCGTCATGACTGCGGCAACGATGACGAAGCCGACAACGACGGGCTGAAGGTTGGGAGATACGTTGAGGAGTGACATCCCGTTGTTGAGCACTCCGATGATCAGGAGGCCGACGAAAGTGCCGAGCATGCTCCCGGAGCCGCCAGACAGGCTCGCCCCGCCGATTACCACGACGGCGATCACATTAAGCAGATCGGCGACTCCAGCGGTCGGCTGGGCGGAGTCGAGCCGCGATGTAACGAGGAGGCCAGCAATCGCCGCGAGAATCCCGGCAATCACGTAAACGGCTATTTTGGCCCGTCGGATCGGCAGGCCCGAAAGTCGTGCTACCTCTTCATTTCCACCAATGGCGTAAAGCGCTCGACCGCTCGGCCGATACCGGAGCCAGAATGCCGTAATGGCAAAGATCAGAATAAGGACAATTCCCTGAATCGGGATGCCGATGAAACTGGTTGAGGTAATCGCCAAGAACCACTGCGGGAACCCGTTGACCGGGTTTCCATTCGTGAGGAAGAGGGCGAGGCCCGCAGCCGCAGACATCGTTGCGAGTGTGGCGATGAACGGCTGAAGCTTTCCATATGCAGTCAGAAGACCATTGATCAATCCGATCAATGCGCCGACAACCAGTCCGCCGACGAGGGCAATTTCAAAGGGGAGCTCGGCAACTCGGAATAGCCACGCCATCGACATGGAGCTCAAAGCCACCACCGAGCCGACGGAGAGATCGATGCCCCCGATGATAATAATCAGGACAGCACCAACCGACATCACGCCGATTGCTGAAACCTGGCTCAGAATATTGAGCAGGTTGCGCGGTGTGAGAAAAAACGGCGAAAGAAACGAGAGCGCGATAAAGATAATGATGAGGCCGATAAGTGGACCAGGAACACTGCTCATAACCGAGGCAATCCTGCGGCCAGCGGTAGATTTCACCGTTGCGCTACCAACTTCGGATGTCGCAGAGGAGGCTCGATCCGTCGGGTCGGAGATACGGGGCACGTCATTAATTTGAGTCATTTAGATTCACTTCTTCCCTGTGGCAAGCTGCCGGGTTGATTCTGGGTCCGTGCATCGTCACTGGAGTCGCTGATCAGTGCGAGCGCCATCACGGCCTCCGGGGTGGCCTCCACGCGGTCGAGGATGCCGCGTTGCCTTCCGCCGGACATGACAAGGACACGGTGCGAGAGGCCGAGGACTTCTTCTAGCTCAGAAGAAATGACGATGATGGCAACGCCCTGTTCGGCCAACGATCGAATCGTCTTGTAGATGGCCATTTTTGCGCCAACATCTACGCCGCGAGTTGGTTCGTCGAGAATCAGCACACGCGGTCGCGTGACGAGCCATTTTCCGAGGAGGACCTTTTGCTGGTTACCCCCCGACAGCGAACCAACCGGAATGTCGAGCTTGCTTCTAATGTCGAGAAATTCCCGCTGCAGATTCGCTGTCGCGTTGACCGTGCGCACGGTCATTATTCCACCCGTTGTAAGACTGGGCTCCCAGGGCAAGGTGATGTTTTCGGCGCCGGTGCGGTCCAGGTTAAGACCCTGACCCTTGCGATCTTCCGGGACCATAGCGATGCCGACATTAATCGCTGAACGCGGTCCGCGGATTTTGACGGCAGCACCGTCAACCAGGATCTCCCCGGCGTCATGTCGATCGGCCCCGGCGATCGTTCGCACCATCTCGGTGCGACCAGCGCCGACGAGGCCAGAGAACCCCAGTATTTCTCCACGATTTACCGCAAAGTTAATTCCCTCAAAGACGCCGGTTCGACCGAGCCCGCGCACTTCGAGCGCAACCTCAGTGGTGGCGTCTTTGGGCGCGAGGTGACTAAAGACAAAGTCTCGGCCAACCATTGCTCGAACAATGTCTTCTTTCGAAACGTCTCCCGTTTCCCAAGCGGCTACCCGCTTACCGTCCCGCAGGCACACGACTGTGTCTGCGAGGGTGCGAATTTCTTCCAACCGGTGGGAGATATAGACGATTCCAGCGCCCTGGTCACGCAAAATACGAATTTGGTCGAACACGCGCTCGGTTTCGGACTCGCCGAGGGAAGCAGAGGGTTCGTCAAAGATGATGTATCGCGGTTCGCGAGTTAGCGCCCGCGCAATTTCGATTTCTTGCTGGGCTGCTATCGACAAGCCAGCCACTTGACGCCGGGGATCGGTGTCAGAGCCAAGGAGCTTAAGAATGCTCCGAGACTCTTCATTGATTCGCTTCCGGTCGACGCGGCCACGCCGCATCGGGAGCCGTCCGAGAAAGATGTTCTCGGCAACGGAGAGTTCAGAAACCATCCTGATCTCTTGGTGGATGAGCGCCACTCCAGCTTTGAGAGCATCCGCTGGAGTTTGTGGATCGTAAATCTCTCCATCGATGGTCATTGTTCCGGAGTCGGGACGCACCATTCCAGCGATGATGGACGACGTCGTTGACTTTCCCGCCCCGTTTTCACCGACCAGCCCGAGCACGCTGCCGGGGGTCAGGGAGAGGTCCACGTGGTTTAACACGAGGGTACCGCCGTAGCTCTTGGACAGCCCGACGCACACCAAACCCTCCTTCGGGCCCATCCCGACGGATTCCGCTCCCGTCGAATGCAGGGTGTCGGCTACTGCTTCTCTCACCTTGATCCACCTCGTTGTAGTAGGAAACTCGATGGTGCGCGTGGAACTTTTAGGTCGTGATTGGCCCCACGCGCACCCGTTCTATTTAGAAGTCAGGCCCGTAAAACTTCGTCGGGTCGTTGTCCGCGACGTTCTCTTTGGTGACGAGTACCGTGTCCATGTACTGCAGTTCTGGAACGTCAGCGCCGTTTCCTTCTGCAATCTGGACCGCGTTCTGCACGGACATTTGCCCCATGAGGTACGGCTGCTGCGCCATCGTGGCCTGGGTCAGGCCGCTGGTTACAGACTCGAACATGGTCGGAAACCCGTCGATTCCGACGAAGAACAGTCCTTCGCGGCCATCCTGCTTGGCTGCCTTGGCGGCGCCCATGGCCATCGCGTCACTCTCGCCGAAGAATGCCTTCAGGTTGGGGTTCGCGGTGAGGATGTTCTGCGCGGCGGTGAAGGCCTCAGTCTCGTCCCAATTTGCCGATTCCATCGCCACTACGTTGATGTCTGGATAATTCCCCAGCGCCTTGTCGCAGCCTTCGCTGCGCTGCAGTTCGGCCGTGGCTCCAAGTGGTCCCTGCAGAATTGCCAGGTCTCCAGCGCCACCGATCTGATCGAAAAGCCAGGTGCACAGTTCTTCGGCGGCCTTGACGCTGTCCGTTGCAATGTACGTGGCCAGTTTTCCATCACCCGATTCAGGCTTCTGGTCAACAGCAATGATCGGAATGCCCGCATCGTTGGCGAGCTTTACTCCAGCAGCGGCTGAAGTAGCGTCCTGAGCGATAAAGATGATGGCGCCGACCTGCTGAGTGATAAGGTCCTGGACCTGGTTCACCTGCTGGCTGGAGTTGTTGTTGGCCGACAGCGTGATCAGCTTGTAACCAGCCTCCTCTGCCGCCTGCTCCATTCCGTCGACGGCGGCAACATAGAACAAAGATTTCTGGTCGGCCACTGCGATTCCAATGGTTTTGTTTCCGCCAGCGGCGGACTCCGTAGTGGATGGAGTGACCGTTTGGCTGCAGGCCGAGAATACGGAGGCTGCAGCAACAGCCCCCACCGCCGCAACGGCGATGCGCAGAGCAAAATTGCGTTTGATCATTAAGTTTCTTCCTTGAAACATCATGGTTAATGACTCGTCCTGCCAGGACAAATGGAACTCGAACAATGTCACCAACATATTTATGCTAACCTGGATTGAAAATCCACCGTACACCGAAACCATATAGGTCGGTGTTGAAGGTGTCAAATGAGAAACTGGGCATTAAAGCGCGGAACGCGTCTGGCGCATCGAGGCTTGGAATGTCACGGCCCGGGTGACCAGAAAGATAGAGGAACAATTTGATCCACGACAGTGGCGCCGACGTTGAGCACCTACGCTTGATCACCAAAGTCGCGAGGCTTTATCACACGCGCAACATGCGTCAAACGGAGATTGCGAGTCTGCTCGGCGTGTCGCAGGCCCGCGTTTCGCGGCTGCTGCGCGCCGCCGAAGAGGCTAATGTAACCAGAACGATCGTCGTGATCCCTCCAGGTTTGCACGTGGACCTCGAAGACTCTCTTGAGCAAGAATTTGGTATCGATGAAGTTCACGTGGTGGACGTGATCGATGACGATGAGGCGCGCCTGACCCAAGACCTCGGAAACGCTGTGGCATCGATATTGCGCATCATGCCCTTAGAAACAAAAACGATAGGTTTCACTTCCTGGAGCCGATCGCTTCGAGAAATGACGTCAGCTCTACAACCCCTGCAACGTTTGGCCGCGACACGAGTCGTGGAAATGCTGGGAGATGTCGGTCCGCCAACGCTCCAGCACGAAGCAACTCGTGCAACTCAGCGTTTGGCCCATCTCACCGGTGCCGCCGCCCTATTCTTACGGGTCCCGGGTGTGGTTTCGTCCCCGGAAGTCAAGGCGGCAATACTCGGGCAGGACCTTCATACTCGGGCAGCCTTGAGCGCCCTAGACGAGATGGATATCGCCTTGATGGGTATCGGAAACTGCGAAATCGTACCGCCACTGGAGGCCGGAGACAATTTCTTCAGCCAGGAGCAGTTTGATCTCGCGAAGTCGCTCGGAGCTGTTGGTGAAGTAAATCTGCGCTTCATCGATGCTCATGGTGAGCCGGTAATGTCAGAGCTCGATGAACTTGTCATCGGGGTGACCCTCAAGCAGCTGCGTAAAACCGACCGAAGGCTCGGGGTGGCCGGTGGCCCCAGCAAATATAAGGCCATTCATGCCGCTATTTCTGGTGGATGGGTCAACGTACTTGTCACTGATGTTGTCACAGCAGAACACCTGATGGCGCAGGGGCGCACGGCGTCGTCCTAAGTTGGTGCCGCAAAGACAATGGCGCTCACGCCAAGCCCGAGAGGGTCAGGCGGGGAGTTTCAGCGAGTCGACGAAGTCGGCCGCGTGCTGGCTGGTGAGAATGACGCGGGCGAATTCTTCGTCGACCAGGTCGATCACCACGGCCGGGCGGTGACGCTTGATCGAGACGAAGTCCTTGCCGCCGTGAAACTTCCAGGTTCCGGCCGCCAGCACGAGCGGAATCATCGATCCCGGTGAGCGGATGCCGCGCAGCCAGATCCACGGATCTTCCGTGATGATCACCGAGCGGATGTTCTCCCGCTGCACCACAATCGAGTCACGCCGCAGCGCGAGCGTTCTTTCCGTGCGCGTCAAGTGGATCTCGAGCCGGTCGGAATGCACGCTCAGGGAAGCCATTATCCCAGTCTGCCCGGTCCGGCCCGAAAACTCGTTGTCTGACGCGAATAAAGCAGTAATGTCCCAGCGCAGGAACTCTCCAACTGAAGCACACGCTCCCGGCCGGTCCGGGAGCGTTTGCTCAATTAGACCGTTGGCTGGGCTGCCGCTGCAGCTTTGGCCGCGGCGGGCAGCGCCTCGAAGATGCGCCCGATCGCGCTCTGATCGTGTGCGTCGGAGACAAACCAGGCCTCGAACACGCTCGGCGGCAGCGAGACGCCGCCATCGAGCATGGCGTGAAAGAACGGGGCGTAGCGAAAAGCCTCCTGGCGCTGTACATCGGCGTAGGTGCGCGGAGCCGAACCCTGCGCCTCCTCGCCGAACACGAAGCTGAACAGGTTGCCGGCCCGCTGTACCCGGTGCGCGACACCCTCGGCGGCAAGCGAGGCAGAAACAGCCTCAGAGAGGATGATGGCGGTCGCGTTGAGCCGGTCATACACGCTCTCGTCGAGCAGGTTGAGCGTGGCGATGCCCGCCGCAACCGCGACCGGGTTGCCCGACAACGTTCCGGCTTGGTAGACCGGGCCGGTCGGTGCCAGAAAGTCCATCACATCGGCCCGGCCACCGAGGGCAGCAACGGGCAGGCCGCCGCCGATGATCTTGCCGAAGGCGAGCAGGTCGGGCGTGTAAAACTCTTCACCGGCCGACTCGAGACTGCTGGTCTCGAGTCCCCAGAAGCCCGAGCGACTCACTCGAAAACCAGTGAGCACCTCGTCGAGGATGAGCAGGGAACCGTTCTCGTGCGCGATCGCCGACAGGGCCGCGTTGAAGCCGGCATCCGGCGCGACGACGCCCATATTAGCGGCGGCAGCCTCGGTGATGATCGCGGCGATGCGCCCCGGGTGTGCCTCAAAGGCGGCGCGCACGGCATCGAGGTCGTTGTACGGCAACACGAGGGTCTGCGCGGCGGTCGCGGCCGTGACGCCGGCCGAACCGGGCAGGGCGAGGGTAGCGAGGCCGGAACCGGCCTGGGCCAGCAGGCCGTCGGAGTGGCCGTGGTAGTGCCCGGCGAACTTGATCAGCAGGTCACGACCGGTGAAACCGCGGGCCAGTCGGATGGCGGTCATGGTCGCCTCGGTGCCGGTGGACACCAGGCGCAGCTTTTCGACCGCGCCGACCCTCTCGGCGACGAGCTCGGCCAGTTCGGTCTCGGCGGGCGTCGAGGCGCCAAAGGACAGGCCGAGAGCGGCGGCATCCTGAACGGCCTTGATGACCTCGGGATGGGCGTGGCCCAGAATGGCCGGTCCCCAGGAGTTGACGAGGTCGACGTATTCGCGACCGTCGGAGTCGGTGACATAGGCGCCGGCGGCCTTCACCAGAAACAGCGGAGTGCCGCCGACCGAGCCAAAGGCCCGCACCGGAGAGTTTACCCCCCCGGGAATGACCTTCCGGGCTCGGTCGAACAGCTCGTCGTTGCGGGTGGCCACGTGGTGCACTTCGGTTGACAGTGTGTCGGTCATGCTCGCTCCTCCTTGAGCCAGGTGGCCAATTCAACGGCCCAATAGGTAAGTACAGCGTCGGCACCGGCCCGACGGATGCTCAGTACCGACTCTTCGACGGCGCGGCGCCGGTCGATCCAGCCCTGCGCAGCTGCGGCTTCGATCATGGCGTATTCGCCAGAGACTTGATATGCCCAAACGGGAATATCACTCATCGCGGCGACCTCGGCGAGCACGTCGAGGTAGCTGCCGGCCGGTTTGACCATGACGATGTCGGCGCCCTCGTCAATGTCCAGCTGGGCTTCGCGTACGCCCTCGCGTCGATTCGCCGGGTCGAGCTGGTAGGTGCGGCGGTCGCCGACCAGGGTCGAGGCGACGGCCTCCCGGAACGGGCCGTAGTAGGCCGAGGCGTACTTGGCCGAGTAAGCCAGCACAGCGGTGTCTTCGAAACCATTGGAGTCGAGGGTTTCGCGCACGGCGGCGACCTGGCCGTCCATCATGCCGGAGAGGCCGAGCAGCGCGGAACCGGCGCTCGCCTGGGCCAGCGCCATGTCTCGGTAGCGTTCGAGGGTGGCGTCGTTATCGACATGGCCATCGGCGGCGAGCACGCCGCAATGGCCGTGGTCGGTGAATTCATCCAGGCACAAGTCGGTCTGCACCACGAGCGCATCACCGATCTCGTCGACGAGAGCACGGGTGGCCAGGTTGAGGATGCCGTTGGGGTCGGTCGCGCCGGTCCCGGTCGCGTCGCGCACCTCTGGCACTCCGAACAGCATGATGCCCCCGACACCAGCTTCTGCCGCCTCAGCCACGGCCCGACGGGCGCTGTCGATGCTGTGCTGCACGACGCCGGGCATCGAGCTGATCGGCCGCTGCTCGTTGCCCTCCCGAATGAACATGGGGAGCACGAGCTCGGCCGGGTGGAGACGGATTTCACTGGCCAGGCGACGAAGCGCGCCGCTGGTGCGCAGTCGTCGTGGGCGGATAACGGGTTTGGTCACCCCTTTACACTACGCCGCCCGGCTGTGCCTTTCGTTATAGGCTCGTTACCGGGCTGGGTCAGGCTGCTGGCGTGCTCCCCGCGAGTGCTGCATCGACGAGTGCATCGATGAGTGACTCTGCGCTGCGCTCCGAGGCGACAACGTCGACGCGCAGTCCGAGGGTCCGGGAGTCCCTGGCGGTCTGCGGGCCGATGCAGGCAACCAGGGTGCGTTCGGGAATGTCCCCGAACTGTTCGCGCACTTGACGAGCAACGCTGCCGCTCGTGACGAGTACGGCGTGCACGAGCCCAGCCTTAACGTCGGCGACCACCTGGTCGCTGACCGGAACACCGATGGTGCGGTAAGCGACGACCGATTCAACGTCGTGGCCGACGCGGCGCAATCCCTCGCTGAGCAGCGGCTTGGCGATCTCACTGCGCAGGGTGAGCACGCGCAACGGAATAACCCCCGCGGTCGCGGTTTCCCATTCCTCGAGCAGTCCTCGGGCGGAGTTGTCTTCGGAGGGCACGATGTCCACGTGGTAGCCGGCCGCGATGAGTGCGGCGGCCGTGGTCTCACCGACGGCGGCGATGCGAGTTCCCGGGGCGACGACCGCGCGGTGCGACGAGAGTACGTCGACGGTCGTGGCGCTGGTGATGGTCATCCAGTCGAAATCCCCGGCGGCCAGACGGGTCAGCGCCGCGTTCAGAGCCGGGGCGTCATCGGTGGCGGCGAAGTTGATCATCGGTGCGACGATCGGGTGTGCGCCCTTGGCGCGCAGGTTCGCTGCGACCTGGTCGCCCCAGGGGCCGCCGCGCGGAACGAGAACACGCCAGCCCGCGAGGGGCTTGGTCAGTCGATTGGTCACGTGGTCACTCAGTCACTTTCAGGGGAGCGAACTCGGCCGCGCCACCGGCCAGAAGATCTATGGACACTCGTTCGGCCACATCGAGCGCGGCTTCGGTGAGATGGGGTGCGGAGTGGGAATCGGGCGTCGCCGCGTGCGAGCTGGTGATCTTGCGGGATCCATCCGGGCTGTACACGGTTGCGGTGAGAAAGAGCAGTCCATCGTCGACCACGGCGGTGGCGCCGATCGGCGCGGCGCAACCGGCCTCCAGTCGGGCCAGCACGGTGCGTTCGGCGGTGGTTGTCGCCTGAGTAGAGCCATGGTTCATCGCCGCGAGTGCCACGCCGAGCAGGCGCTCCGGCTTGCCGTCACGCACCTCGATCGCGAGCGCACCCTGGCCGGGAGCGGTCGGCCAGGCTGACAGCTCGAGAAACTCCGGCGCGAGGGATTCGAGACGACCGAGACGACCTAGGCCAGCCGCGGCCAGCACGACGGCGTCGAGGTCGCCCTCGGCGACGCGCCCGATCCGAGTGTCGATGTTGCCGCGAATGTCCACGATCGTGAGGTCGGGGCGACGCTCCAGCAACTGGGCGACGCGGCGGGGCGAACCCGTACCGACGCGGGCACCCTCCGGAAGGGTATCGAGGGTGAAGCCGGCGCGCGCGACCAGCACGTCGCGGGCATCCGCTCTCTTGGGGATTGCGCCAATGCGCAAGCCTGCGTGGGCCTCGGTCGGCAAATCTTTGAACGAGTGCACGATGACGTCGCACTCGTCATTCAGCAGGGCTTCACGCAGGGCGCTCGCGAACACTCCGGTGCCGCCGAGGCTCGAGAGTGGCTCGGTGGAGGTATCGCCGTGCGTGGTGACGCTCACGATTTCAACTTCGACGCCGGCCGACGCAGCGATGCGGTTGACGATGGTCTGGGTCTGCGCGAGGGCGAGGGCACTCGCGCGGGTACCTACTCGAATGACGGTCATGGTGCCATTCCCGCGACGGCCGGCTTGAAGCCGAGCCGCACGTTTTCACAGCAGCCGGGGCGACAGACGTCGTACCAGGGGCCGAGCGTGGTCTTGGCCGGACGGTCTTCGACCGGGGTGTCGTTGAGGCGTTCCTCGATCAGGTCGCCCAGGCCGCTGACGAAGTCGGGCGAAATGCCGGGGGTCGGTACGCGCACGGCGTGAATCCCGAACTTCGCACTGGTTTCCATGGCCTCGTTGTCGAGGTCCCACATGACCTCCATATGATCGCTCACGAAACCGAGCGGCACAATAATCACAGCACGGATGCCGCGGGCCGGCAGCAGGGCGATCGCATCGTTGATATCGGGTTCGAGCCACGGCATGCTGGGCGGTCCACTGCGGGACTGGTAGACCAGCTGCCATTGCGTTTTGAGCGGGGTGGACGCGTCTTCGGGTTCCACGAGGGAGTCCATGACGACCTGGGCGACGGCGCGGTGCTGCGCCTCGTAGGCGCCACCCTCGCCGAAGCCGCGATCGGCCGGGCCGCTCTTGTTGGCGTCCGTCATCGGGATCGAGTGGGTCGAGAACAGAATCTCGACCTCGGAGTCGACGTCGATGCCGGGCATGGCCGCGACGACATCCTGGAGTCCTTGGGTGACACCGACGATGAACGGGGTGACGAAGCCGGGGTGGTCGAAGAACTGGCGGATCTTGTCGATGTGGACCTTGTCGTTTAGGCCCGTGTCGGTCAGGGCTGCGGCGAAGTCTTCACGGTACTGGCGGCATCCGCTGTAGGAGCTGTAGGCACTCGTCGCGATGGCCAGCAGGCGATCCTGACCGGCATCGTGGGCCTCACTGATCGTGTCTTTCAGGTAGGGCGCCCAGTTTCGGTTGCCCCAGATCACGGGCAGGTCGATGCCTCGACGCTGGAGTTCAACCTGCAGAGCGGCCTTGAGCACGCGGTTCTGGTCGTTGATCGGGCTCACACCGCCGAAGTGGCGATAGTGGGTGGCCACCTCTTCGAGGCGCTCTTCCGGGATGCCGCGACCACCGGTCACGTTGCGCAGGAACGGAATCACATCGTCCTGGCCTTCGGGTCCGCCAAAACCGGCGAGCAGCACTGCGTCGTAAGCGGTCATTACTGAAGCACCTCGACCAGCTCGGCGGTGGAGATGCGGCGTCCGGTATAGAACGGGATCTCCTCGCGCACGTGGCGACGCGCCTCGGTGTCGCGCAGGCCGCGCATCAGGTCGACGAGCTCGGTGAGCTCGTCGCTCTCGATCGGCAGCAGCCATTCGTAGTCGCCGAGGGCGAAGGCGGAGACGGTGTTGGCGATTGCACCGCGGTAGGCGGCGCCCTTGCGGCCGTGGTCGGCGAGCATGGCGCTGCGCTCAGCCTCGGGCAGCAGATACCACTCGAAGCTGCGCACGAAGGGGTAGATGGTGAGCCAGGCCTTGGGCTCGACTCCGCGCAGGAATCCGGGCACGTGGCTCTTGTTGAATTCGGCGTCCCGATGCACGCCCATGGCGTTCCAGGTTGGCAACAGGCTCTTCAGCAGGCGGCTGCGGCGCAGCTCACGGTTCGCCCACTGCAAGGTCTCTGCCTCGGGCGCGTGGGTCCAGATCATGACGTCGGAATCGGCCTTGAGGCCGGAGACATCGTAGAAGCCGCGCACGGTGACGCCCTCGGCTTCGATCAAGGCCACCACGTCGTCGAGCTCGTTCACGGCGTGCGGAACATCGCGGCCGTCGAGATCATCGGGGTTGTGCGGGTCTCTTCGCAGCACGGTAAAGAGGGTGAATCCTTGCGGCGAAGCCGCGGTTACCTCGGTATCGGTGGGAGTGGTGGGCTGAACGCTGGTTACTGCCTCTCCGGCAGCCGGGTGAGTCATGGGTCTAGTTTGCTCTGAATTGCCCCCGGTACCAAAATGAGCAGTGCGGTTGCTGTGAACCCACCCCACTTGCTACCGGTTTTTGGCCACCGCGGAGGCGCCGAACCAGACGATGACACCGACCACGGTCGCCGCACCGAGGGCAATGCTGATGAGGGCGGCCGGGCTGTCTTCGCCGAGTTGGTACAGGGCGTGGGTCAGGCGGCGGCGCTTGATGCGCAGCTGCTTGGGGATATTGAGCTTGTACTCGATCGCATCGAGCGTCGAGGCGAGCTCGGCGCGAGCGTGTCGGGCTTCGGCGCGCAGGTCATTTGTGGTCATATTCGCCAACTCCCTTGAATGCATCAACGTCGTGACGGATGCTCGCGTGCACGCCCTCTGGGTCGGGTTTCGTTGCCGCCTTCACCCGGTTGACGCCGATGAGCACGAGGAGTGCGGCAATGAGCAGGAGCACGACCAGCACGATGAGCGTGGCAAGCCACAGCGGCAGCACGAGGGCCAGCAAGATCACGAAGAGGGCAACGAGCACCCCGAGCGCGAAGAACAGAAAAGCCCCGGCCACGATGAAGAGGCCGGCACCGATGCCGAAATTCTTGGCTTTGGCCGTGAACTCGGCCTTGAAGGCATCGAGTTCGGCTTTCACGAGAGCGCTGATCTGGCCGGGCAGTTCCCCGATCAGCGCGAGCAACGGACGTTTGCTCTTCGGGTTGAATCCACTGCTAGTCACGAATTGCCTTCCCTGTTTTCGGGTGTCGTCGGGGTGTCGCGCCCGGCGATGTAACGGGTGTCCGAATTCTACGAGCTACTGGGCGTCGTCAGCCGCCGGCTTGGCCTTGGCCGTCGGCGTCGGCTTCTCGGTCGCCTTCGGCTTCGCGGCGGCCGTGCGGCTCGTCGTGGTGCTGGCCGTGGTTGCGGGGGCGGCGGCATCCGCTTTCGCTGACGTTGTCGAGGTCTGAGCAGCCGCCGTCTTGTTCCTCTTCTTTTTGGCGACAGCCTGCGTGACGGCCTTCTTGCCGGCGTTGTACAGGGTCACGGGAACGTCGCCGACGAGTTCGAGCGCGGCGTCGCGCACCTCGGTCACCCGGCGTTGCACAGGTTTGGCGTTCCAGAGGTCATTGGCGGCGGCGGCGATCTGGTCGTAACGTTTGCGGCCGGCGCGTGCACCGAGCACATAGCCAACGAGTCCGCCCGTGATGAACAGAAGCTTTCCGCGCATTGAGTCTCCACTTTCGTAAGGTCTCCCCAGAGTAACCCGGTTCGCCGTTTCGATCTCGGGTGATGCCCGGGTATGTCTCGTAGTGCTCGTATCAATACAGGAAGTGCACAGTTTGGGGCACCCGCGCGCCCACCGTTCGGGGGCCCGTGCATAACTTCGGAGAATCCGGCGAATCGGGCCGCATTCGCGGTTCAAGACGAGGATCACCGCGGTTCGGTACCGGGACTACTCGTCCGGCCCGGTGATGGTCAGGCCGAGGGCGGCGTGGCGGATGCGGTCGCCGGCCTCGAGTGCGTGTGGGATGACCGAGGCGAGGCCGGTTCCGGCCAGCCAGGCACCGGTGATCTCGATTGCGGGGGTCGCGGCGACGGCCTCGCGCACCTGCTGCGCGCGTTCCGGAGCACCGAGGGTGGCCGGCGACAGGGCGTCGCGCCACTCGGTGCGGGCGAAAGCGCGCACCGCGGCCGCTGCCAGTGGCACACCGAGCAGGGCGCTCGCGTCGTGCAGGGCGAGGGCCTGCAGCTCCTTGTCGCTCAGGTCGTCGGTCGGGTTGGGCTGGCCGGCACGGCCGTAAGACAGCCGCACGACGTGGCGGCCGGGGCCGGCCGCTTCGGCGACCCAGGCCCACTTCGCCGTGACGTGGGTGAGCGCTTTTGCGGTGACGTCGGGGGCATCGGCCGAGACGAGCACGCCGGTGCCGCGTGGGTGCGCGTCGAGGGCTGGCGCATCGAGCACAAGCGTGGTGAGAGTGACGGCAGTCGGTGCTGGCCAGTCGAGCTCGGCGAGGGCGTCGAACTGGTCACCGAGCGGGTTGACCAGGCGCAGTGCCTGCGCGCCCTGGGTCGCGATGATGAGGTAACGGGCGGTGAGGGTGCTGGTGGTTCGCTCGGCAGCGGGGTCGGTCGGGGCGGCATCCGCTTGCCGGGTGACGGTGACGGACCAGGTCGGCGCGTCGTCTGTGCCCGAGCGGGCCAGCGCTGTGGCCGTGGTTCCGGTCAGAATCGCCACGTCGTGGCGTTGCAGGGCGGCCACGATCGCGGCGGGCAGGCTGGCCATTCCGCCGAGCAGGCCGCCGACGTTGGACCCGGCCGGGGCGCCAGCACGCAGGGCCGAGACCGCGCCGGAGAGGGAGCCGGCCGTGGTGAGGGCACGGTTGAGTCCGGGGGCGACCACATCGATCTCGAGGTCGACGGCGCTCGTCGTGTAGACGCCGGACGCGACGGGTTCCACCAGCCGGTCGAGCACGCGCTGGCCCATGCGCTTCTTCACGAGGTCACCGAGGCTGTGCTCGCGGCCGATCGTGAGCACGGGCATGAGTCGGTCGGCGTAAGCGCGCAGCGACCCTTTCCAGCCAATGACGCGGCGCACGTCGTCGGATAGCGGTGAACCGGGGATTCCTAGAACGCCGGCCTTGGGGAGCGGAACGCTCATCGCGGCATCCGCTTGCTTGAGGGCCGGCAAGTGCAGCCAGGCCCCGGCGACATTGGGGGCCACGACCTGGTCGGTGAGGCCGAGATCCTCGATGAATGACGCGACCGTGCCTCCGCGCACAGCGAAGCTCTCGGCGCCGCTGTCGAGGGTGAGCCCGTCGAGAACGTGGCCGGCGACCGGACCGCCGACGGCATCCGTTGTCTCGATGACGGTCACGGCCAGGCCGACCTGGGCGCATTCGCGGGCGGCGACCAGGCCGGCCACTCCCCCGCCGATGACGACAACGTCGATTGGTCTGGTCATGCTGGCTCCTACTCGGCCGCGCTGACGTCGTGCACGAGGCTGACCAGGCGGGTGAGCACGTCGGGGTCGGTGTCGGGCGGAACGCCGTGGCCGAGGTTGAGCACGTGCGAGGGTGCGCTGCGTCCGCGTTCGAGGACGTCGCGCACGTGCGCTTCGAGCACGGGCCACGGCGCCGTCAGCAGGGCCGGGTCGACGTTTCCCTGTACCGGAACAGCTCCGCCGAGTCGGCGGTTGGCCTCATCGAGCGGCACCCGGTAGTCGACGCCCACGACGTCGGCGCCGATATTGTGCATTTCCTTCAGCAGTTCGCCGGTGCCCACGCCGAAATGCACGATCGGTACATTGCGATCAGCGCCGTTGACGCTGTAGCTGAGGTCGCGCACGTGCGCGATCGCTGCCGCCGAAGCTGGCGCAACGGATGCCGCATAGTCGACCAGTGACAGGGCTCCGGCCCACGAGTCAAACAGTTGGGCAGCGCTCGCGCCGGCGAGCACCTGGGCGCGCAGGAACCGGCCGGTGACATCGGCGGTCCAGGCCATGAGCCGCGCCCACGCTTCGGGCTCGGCGTGCATGAGCGTGCGGGCGTGGATGTGATCCTTCGACGGACCGCCCTCGACCAGGTACGCGGCCAGGGTGAATGGCGCGCCGGCGAAACCGATCAGCGGGGTCGATCCGAGCTGGGACACCGCGCGGCCCACGGCGTCGCGAATCGGCGCGAGAGCCTCATCGAGAATCGCGGGATCCAGGGCGGTGAGCTCGTCGACATCCGCTGACGTGCGCACGGCCTTGCCGAGCACCGGGCCCTTGCCGGCCACAATCGTAACATCGACACCGACGAGCTTGAGTGGAACGACGATGTCGCTGAAGAAGATTCCGGCGTCGACGTTGTGGCGCCGCACCGGCTGCAGCGAGATTTCGCTCGCCAGTTCGGGGTCGAGGCACACGTCGAGCATGCGCGTACCGACGCGCAGTTCACGGTATTCGGGCAGTGATCGCCCGGCCTGGCGCATGAACCACACCGGGGTCACGTCGGGTCGAACGCCCTGATAGGCCTGAATCAGGCGGGAGTCGGCGGTGAGGCCGGAGGAGAGTGGATGCTGCGCGTCGAGGATCATCCCCCCCATCCTCTCAAACATCCCTGACGATGCGCGCCGGAAGCGTACAGCAATAAGTCGTAGAATTGGCTAGTGCTCATTCTTCTGTCGGCCAGTCACAAAAACTCCACCTTCGATGTGCTGGAGAAATTGTCTGTCGGCGGAAGCGTTGCGGCCACCCGCATGGTCGAGCAGCACGGTCGGCTCAGCGGTGCCGTCGTCGTCGCGACCTGCAACCGCTTCGAGGCCTACCTCGATCTCGATGAACCCTACGGCGTGTCGCCGCTGCCCGCCGTGTACGCGGCGATCGAAGCCGTGAGCGCGAGCACCGGCGTCGCCGAAGACACCCTGCGTGACAATCTCACCCTCGTGCACGGTAATGGCGTTGCCGAGCACCTGTTCGCCGTGACCAGCGGCCTCGAATCGGTCGTCGTCGGCGAGGTCGAGATCGCCGGCCAGGTGCGGCGCGCACTGGAACAGGCTCGCGCCGATGGCACCACGAGCCCCGAACTTGAGCGTCTGTTTCAGCGCGCCTCCCAAACTTCTCGCGGCGTCAAGAATCGCACCGGCATCGGCTCGGCCGGCCGCTCGATCGTGCGCCTCGCCCTCGAACTGGCCGAAAGCCGGGTCAGCGACTGGTCGAGTGCCCGCGTGCTGCTCGTCGGTACCGGCCGCTACGCCGGCGCCTCGCTCGCCGCCCTGCGCGACCGCGGAGCCGAGAACGTTCGCGTCTACTCGCCGTCCGGGCGCGCCGTTGGATTCGCGACCTCGCACGGCATCGAAGCCGTTCCCGCTGCGGATTTCGCTGCCGAGGTGGCGCGTGCCGACGTTGTCGTCACCTGCACCCTGCGCGATGACCACGTGATCGATGCGGCCTTGATCAGTCGTGGCCGCGCCGAGATCGGCATTGATCCGTTCGCCATTTCGGGCGCCACCGCCGACGCTCCGACCCGCATCTGCCCGGCCGACGCCGGTCCAGAGGCGCCGCCGCAGCTCATCATCGACCTAGGCCTGCCCCGCAACGTCGCCCCCGACGTGACCCTGGTACCCGGCGTCGAGCTGCTCGACCTTGAAACCATCAGCATCCACGCCCCGCTCGAAGAGCTCAACGCCACGACCGAAGCCCGGGAAATCGTCGGCAAGGCGGCCCGCAAGTTCTCCGACGTTGCCGAAGAGCAGAGCCTCACCCCGGCCGTGGTGGCGCTACGCAGCTACGTGTTCGAGCTGCGCGACGCCGAAATCGCCCGGGCCCGCAGCCGCGGCGATTCGAGCGAGGCGACCGAGTCGGCCCTGCGCCACCTGGCCGGCGTGCTGCTGCACACTCCCATGGTGCGGGCCCGCGAGCTCGCCCGCGCCGGCGAGCAAGACGCCTACCTCGGGGGCCTCGACGCCCTGTTCGGCATCGACGTGACGCTACCCGCCACCGGCGCAGCGGATGCCGGCGCAATCGCCTCCTAGCTTTTCCGAACGGCCGACGGTGTCGGCCAGCCCTGAGCATCCGTTCAGCGCCGCCTGCTGATACCGACGGGCCAGGCGCTGCGGTCTCAGGGGGCCAAACGAGGCAATTCTCGAGGGTCAGATCGGCCGGGTCACCTCGATCAGGGTGACTCCGGCGGCCGCACCGGGCGTGGACATGGCGGCGAGTGCCGCCGGCGCTTCGGCGAGGGTGATTCGGCGGCTGATCAGGTCCTGAGGGCGCAACCCGCCGCTCAGCACAAGGTCCAGCAGCGCCGGATAGTCGTGGGCGGGCATGCCATGGCTGCCGAGTACAGTCAGTTCCCGCGCAATCACCGTGCCGAGCGGTATCCGCGGGTCGTCCGCCAGCAGGCCGATCTGCACGTGCCGCCCACGCGTTGCCAGGGAACGGATTCCGATGGCCACCGTATTCTCCCGGCCGAGCGCCTCGAGACTCACGTCTGCACCCCCTGATGCGAGCGCCCGAATGCGCTCGACCACCTCGTCGTCGGGCAGTTCGGCCGAGTTGACGACGTGAGCAGCTCCCACCCGGCTCGCCGCCTCGAGCGCGTCGGAATTGATGTCGACGGCGATGACGATGGCGCCGAGCGCCTGCCCAATCATGACCGCGCTTAGGCCGACTCCACCGCAGCCGACGACCACAAGGGTTTCGCCCGCCTGCAGCCGTGCCTGGTGCACGAGTCCGCGGTACGAGGTGGCGAACCGGCAGCCGAGCATCGCGGCAGCGCCGGCGTCGAGGTCATCGGGGATGGCGATGAGGTTCACGTCGGCGTTGTGCAGCGCGACCCGCTCGGCGTAGGAACCCCAGTGGGTGAATCCGGGCTGGGTCTGGTTGCGACAGACCTGTCCGTTGCCGGCGTCGCACTCCGGGCACTCGCCGCAGGCGCAGACGAACGGCACCGTCACGCGCTGACCAACCCGAAATCGGCGCACGAGCGGCCCGACAACGTCGATCACGCCGACCAGTTCGTGGCCGGGAACGTGCGGCAGCGCAATGTCGGCGTCTTGGCCGAGCCAGCCGTGCCAGTCGCTGCGGCAGAGTCCGGTCGCCTCGACCCGCACGATCACGCCCGCCGCACTTATCAGCGGCTCTGGCACCTCGCGCAGCACCGGAAGCACGCCGAATTCTTCGAAATAGACCGCTTTCATGCTCTACAGTCTGCCCGACGGATGCCCGCGGCGCGGTTTTCGAGACCGAGTCGCGGCATCCGTTGGTTGAACGTTACGCGCCGCGGAGGCGCACGGCGAGGTAGGCCTCGAGCTCGGCGAGCGGCACGCGCTCCTGCGCCATGGTGTCGCGGTCGCGTACGGTGACGGCCTGGTCGTCGAGCGAGTCGAAGTCGACCGTGATGCAGAACGGGGTGCCGATCTCGTCCTGGCGACGGTAGCGACGGCCGATGGCGCCGGCGTCGTCGAAGTCGACGTTCCAGAGCTGGCGCAGGCTCGCGGCGAGCTCGCGCGCCATCGGGGAGAGCTTCTCGTTGCGCGACAGCGGCAGGATGGCGGCCTTGACCGGCGACAGGCGCGGGTCAAGCTTGAGCACGGTGCGCTTGTCGACGCCGCCCTTATTGTTCGGAACCTCTTCTTCGACATACGCATCGACCAGGAAGGCCATGAGCGAGCGGGTCAGGCCGGCCGCGGGCTCGATCACCCAGGGCGTCCAACGCTCGTTTTTGGTCTGGTCGAAGTAGGAGAGGTCTTTACCGGATGCCTTGGCGTGCGTCGACAGGTCGAAGTCGCCGCGGTTCGCCACGCCCTCGAGTTCACCGAACTCGGTGCCGGTGAAGCCGAAGCGGTATTCGATATCGACGGTGCGCTTGGAGTAGTGCGAGAGCTTCTCGGCCGGGTGCTCGAACAGGCGCAGGTTTTCGGGGTTGATTCCGAGGTCGGTGTACCACTTCATGCGGGTGTCGATCCAGTACTGGTGCCAGGTCTCGTCCGTACCGGGCTCGACGAAGAATTCCATCTCCATCTGCTCGAACTCGCGGGTGCGAAAGATGAAGTTCCCGGGGGTGATCTCGTTACGAAAGCTCTTGCCGATCTGGCCGATGCCGAACGGAGGCTTGGAGCGCGACGCCTGCAGCACGTTGGCGAAGTTCACGAAGATGCCCTGCGCGGTTTCGGGGCGCAGGTAGTGCATACCGGCCTCGTCATCGACCGGGCCAAGGTAGGTCTTGAGCAGGCCGGAGAAGGCACGCGGCTCGGTCCAGATGTGACGATTGCCGCAGTTCGGGCAGGCAATGTCGTCGAGGCCGTTTTCGGGCGGGCGGCCCTTCTTCTCCTCATATTGCTCTTCGAGGTGGTCGGCGCGAAAACGCTTGTGGCAGCTCGTGCACTCGATCAGCGGGTCGCTGAAAACCTCGACGTGACCGGATGCTTCCCAGACCTGGCGAGGCAAAATCACGGAGGAGTCGAGGCCGACGACGTCGTCTCGGCTGGTGACCATCGAACGCCACCACTGCTTCTTGATGTTTTCCTTAAGCTCAACGCCGAGGGGTCCGTAGTCCCAGGCGGAGCGGGAACCGCCGTAGATCTCGCCGGCCTGAAAAACGAAGCCGCGGTGGCGGGCGAGGGCGATGACGGAATCAAGATGAGTGGGTGCGGCCACGGTGGCTCCAATGGTCGAAGGCGCAGAATGCGAGCGAATGCCCGGTTATCCATTTTACGCGCTCGATCCGACCCGAGTTCCCGCTCTGGTTCGGAGCCTTTCTCGCGCGGAGGTAACGTTAGTAGGCAGATTCACAGGATTTGCCTTGGCTCAAGGAGGAGAAATGGGCGCCGCGTCCAACACGACCGAATCACCGACCGCTCTGAAACGGATTCCGCACGACCTCGCGGTCGCTCTGGATCCAGAGGAACTTGACGCCCACGATCGCCACTGGACGCCCCTAAAAATTGCGATCTGGTCAGCTATTTCACTGCTCGGTGGCCTCAGCTGGGTCATGCTCGCCGTCGTGCGCGGTGAAACCGTCAACGCGATCTGGTTCGTGTTCGCCGCGATCTGCACCTATCTCATTGGCTATCGTTTTTACTCGAAGTTCATCGAGAAGCACATCATTCGCCCGGATGACCGTCGCGCCACCCCGGCCGAGTACAAGGCCGATGGCAAGGACTTCGCCGCGACCGACCGTCGCGTGCTGTTCGGCCACCATTTCGCTGCCATCGCCGGCGCCGGCCCCTTGGTCGGCCCCGTTCTGGCCGCGCAGATGGGCTACCTGCCCGGCACTATCTGGATCATTGTCGGCGTCGTTCTCGCCGGCGCGGTACAGGATTACCTGATTCTGCACTTCAGCATGCGCCGCGGCGGTCGTTCGCTCGGCCAGATGGCCCGCGACGAACTCGGTGTGATCGGCGGCACCGCCGCCCTCATCGCGACCCTCGTGATCATGGTCATCATCGTGGCGATCCTCGCCCT
Source organism: Cryobacterium sp. Hh38 (assembly GCF_004403235.1). NCBI lineage: Bacteria > Bacillati > Actinomycetota > Actinomycetes > Micrococcales > Microbacteriaceae > Cryobacterium > Cryobacterium sp. Hh38. The sequence goes on from NZ_SOHD01000010.1 coordinate 96,652, forward strand.
CGTGGTGACGAACGCCCTCGCCGAAAGCCCGTGGGGCGTCTTCTCGGTCGGCATGACCATCCCGATCGCGCTGTTCATGGGCTGCTACCTGCGCTTCTTCCGCCCGGGCAAGATCACCGAAATATCCATCATCGGCTTCGTGCTGCTCATCGCCGCCATCATCGGCGGCGGCGTGGTGGCTGGCACCGACTGGGGTCAGACCTACCTGCTGCTCGACAAGGTGACCATCGCCTGGGGCATCATCCTCTACGGCTTTATCGCCGCTATCCTGCCGGTCTGGCTGCTGCTCGCCCCGCGCGACTACCTGTCGACCTTCATGAAGATCGGCACGATCGGCATGCTCGCCGTGGCGATCGTCATCATCCGTCCCGAAATCAGCGTGCCGGCCGTGAGCGAATTCGCATCGAGCGGCACCGGTCCGGTCGTCGCCGGAACGCTGTTCCCCTTCCTGTTCGTCACGATCGCCTGCGGCGCCCTGTCGGGTTTTCACGCGCTCATCGCCTCGGGAACCACGCCGAAGCTCATTCAGAAGGAACGCCAGACCCGCTTCATCGGTTACGGCGGCATGCTTATGGAGTCGCTCGTCGCGATCATGGCCCTCGTCGCCGCGCTGTCGATCGACCGCGGCATCTACTTCGCCATGAACTCCTCGCCCGCCCTCACTGGCGGCACCGTGCAGGGTGCGGTCGCCTTCGTGAACAGCCTCGGCCTGACCGGCGTCAACCTCACGCCCGACATGCTGACCGACATGGCGACCAACGTCGGCGAGGAGTCGATCGTTTCCCGCACCGGCGGCGCGCCGACGCTCGCCGTCGGCCTCTCGCACATCATGCAGCAGCTCGTCGGTGGCACGTCAATGATGAGCTTCTGGTATCACTTCGCCATCATGTTCGAAGCACTCTTCATTCTCACCGCAGTGGATGCCGGCACCCGCGTCGCCCGCTTCATGCTGCAGGACAGCCTCGGCAACTTCTTCCCGAAGTTCAAGAACACCTCCTGGCGTCCTGGCGCCTGGGCCGCCACGGCCATCATGGTCGCCGCCTGGGGTGCAGTGCTGCTGATGGGGGTGACCGATCCGCTCGGCGGCATCAACACGCTGTTCCCGCTGTTCGGAATCGCCAACCAGCTGCTTGCGGCGATCGCGCTGGCCGTGTGCATGGCCATCGTCGCCAAGCGTGGACTGTTCAGATACCTCTGGGTCGTGGCGCTTCCGCTCGGATTCGCTGCCGTCGTCACGATTTCGGCGTCGTTCCTGAAGATCTTCTCGACCACCCCGGGCATCGGTTACTTCGCGCAGAACCGCGCATTCTCCGAGGCCCTCGCCGCTGGCGAGACGAGCTTTGGCACCGCACCGAGCGTCGAAGCCATGGAAGCTGTCGTGCGCAACACGATGGTGCAGGGCGTGCTGTCGATCGTGTTCGTGGTGCTCGCGATCATCGTGATTCTCACGGCTCTTCAGGCCACTTGGAACGCGTACCGCAAGAACTCCAGTGCGACGAGTGAAGATGACGCCGTGCAGTCGCAGACCTACGCCCCGGCTGGATTCATCATGACCCCGCCCGAGAAGGTGCTGCAGGCCGAGTGGGATGCCCTGCCGGTGCACAAGAAGATCAAAATCAAGGGTCACTGATGACCCTGCTGGCGGGCGTCCGCAAGGGCGCCCGCGGGGTGGTTTGGTACCTCAAGGGGATCCTCGGCGAGGATGCCTACGAGAAATATGTGGCGCACCACGCGGCGCTGCATGCGGCCGGTGCTGCTGACGGTACTGACGGCGCGGCACCGCATCCGCTTATGACTGAGCGGGAATTCTGGCGCGACCAGACCGACCGTCAGGATGCGAACCCGCAGGGACGCTGCTGCTAGATCGGCTGCCAGGCCGCCTCGTCCCCGGCAAACCGAAGGTATAGGTTATTTTCGTGCCCCGCGAGCCGGGGACAGGCCGATTAGCCAATGGAGGCGTCATGTCCGCTCAGAATCCCCACTCTGTCTTGCGGCGAAAGCCCATCAACGATGTCGGCGATGAATCCAAGAAGAACGGACTGTTCAAGAGCCTCGGACTCTGGCAGCTCACCGCGATCGGCGTCGGTGGCATCATCGGCATCGGCATTTTCACCCTGGCCGGCCTGGTCGCCAACGGCGGCCCCGACGGCGAGGGCGCCGGCCCCGCCGTACTCATCTCGTTTCTTATCGCTGGCCTGGCCAGCGCCGCCGCCGCCCTGTCTTATGCCGAGTTCGCGGGAATGATCCCGCGCGCAGGGTCGGCCTACACGTACGGTTATGTCGCCCTCGGCGAAATCGTGGGTTGGTTCATCGGTTGGGACCTTTTGCTGGAATACATTGCCATCGTGGCCGTGGTGGCCATCGGTATCTCGGGCTATTTCACCGAATTCATGTCCGGGGTTGGCGTGCAGGTGCCGATCTGGATGCAGGGCACGGCCGACACCCTCGACGGCGGACTGATCAACCTGCCGGCGATCATCGTCTGTCTGCTCGTCACGTTCATCCTCAGCCGCGGCACCCAGACTTTCGGCCGCTTCGAACTCGTCGCGGTTGGCCTGAAGGTGCTGCTGATTCTGGCCATCATCGTGCTCGGCTTTTTCTACATCAACACCCAGAATTACATCCCGTTCCTCCCCAATGGATTCGGCGCCGTCTTCACCGGCGCGGCCACGGTGTTCTTTGCGGTGTTCGGCTACGACGCCATGAGCACCGCGGCCGAGGAGGCCAAGGACGGCAAGAAGCACATGCCGAAGGCGATTCTGCTTTCCCTGGCCATTGCCATGGTGCTGTACGTGCTGGCTACCCTCGTACTCACAGGCATGCAGAACTGGCAGGACATCGACCCGACGGCCGCGTTCGCCGTCGCCTTCCAGTCGGTGGGTCTGCCGGTGATCGCCACCATCCTCTCGGCCTTTGCCGTCGTCTCCATCCTCACCGTGATGCTCACCTTCTTGCTCGGCGTCAGCCGGGTCTGGTTCTCAATGAGCCGTGATGGTCTGCTACCCAAATGGTTCTCGGGCACCGACAAGAAGGGCACCCCGCAACGCGTCACCTGGATTGCGGGCATCGCCTCCGCACTTCTGGCCGGAGTCTTCCCGATTCGTCTGATCGCGGATCTGACCAATATCGGCATCCTGGCGGCGTTCGTTGTGGTCTGCATTGCCGTCATCGTGCTGCGCCGCACCCGGCCCGATGTTCCGCGCACCTTCCGGCTGCCATTCATGCCGATAGTCCCCGCCTTCGGTGTGCTGGCATCCTTCTTTCTGATCACCCAACTGCACTGGGAAACCTGGCTGCGCTTCGCCATCTGGCTCGTGATCGGCTTGGTCATTTACTTCGCCTACGGTCGTCGGAACTCCGTCATGAACCCGAAGAGTCCGCGCTACGTGGAGGTACCGGCCGAAAAATAGTCTGTCACTCAGCTCGGTCGCCACAGAGCGCGAACAGCCGGATCACGATCGATAGGATCACCATCGACCAGGTGATCGCCTCGAGGAAGAGCCGGGTTGAGAGCAAGGGTCCGGGTTCCGATGCGCCACCCGGCTCGATGATTGCGAGAAATTCCCGGGCGCTGGCCACGGCATCGCTAATGTCGCCGCCCGGCACCGCGAGCAGTCCCAGTTCGATGGTGGATTCATCGAACCAGGTGGCGTCATCCGACTGCGCCGAGCGGATGCCGCTGCTGCCGTTTTCAGAATCGCGCGGGTTGCTGGATCGAGAGCAGAACTCCGGCTGAGGCGGGACTCAGGGGCAGTGAATCTCGACGGCGAGGGGGGTGCGGGGATACTGCGAAAAGGGTTCGCCGGCTATCAAATAGTTTTAGTGCAGAACTATTCATCCCCCGTTAATGTCAAATCTCCCCGATCCGGGAAGAATTAAGTCACAATGTAGAGCCTGAACCGGCAACTATAGTTTCTCATCAAAACTATCGGCGCAGGTTGCCCGGGCAATCGAACATCCGTTCGCCCCCGCTTGCAACATCCGAAGGATAACAATGACATCTCGACATTCACTCGCCGCTGTCGCAGGCCTCGGCGCACTCGCGCTGCTGCTCAGCGGATGCACACCGGCTAGCTCGACTGCCTCTTCGGGTGAGGGCGACGGCACCCTCCGCTACCTGGTCGAGCAGCAGGAGGACCCGGAGTTCTTGCCGATGATCGAGGCCCGAGTCGCGAAGTTCGAGGAGCGAAACCCCGGCATCCTCGTCGAAATCGATGCGATGCCCTTCGACACGATGCGCACTGTTCTTCAGACTCAACTGCAGTCGGGTGACGGGCCCGATGTTTTCAACTGGGGCTCGGGTCCGACCTTCGCCGGCAGCCTCGCCGACGCGGGGCTCCTGTATGACCTGACGGAGAGCTACGAGAAGAACGACTGGCAGATCTACGACTTCGCGAAGGACCGCGTCACCGTCGATGGCAGAATAATCGGAGTTCCCGGCGACATCGAAACCGTCGGGGTGTATTACAACAAAACGATCTTCGATGACCTCGGCATCGACCAGCCCGAAAACCTTGGCGACCTCGAAGCTGCAGCCGCCAACATCAAGCAGTCCGGAGTCATCCCCTTCGCGGTGAGTGACCAGGAAGGCTGGCAGGCAGGTCACTTGCTGAGCATGACGCTCGCGAGCCGAGTGGGTTCTCAGGGTGTCGCCGACCTGATCGACGGTGAGGCTTCATGGACGTCGCCCGAGGTAGTCGAATCGCTGGCGCTCTGGGCCGGCTTCAACGACGCGGGCTACCTGCCGGAGTTCCCCACTGCAATCTCCTACGACGGCGGTGCCGCACTGTTCTACTCCGGAGAGGCGGCCATGTTGCCGACCGGTAGCTGGTTTATCCCGGAGGTCGAGGCCAACACCGACTTCGAGGTCGGCTACATCCCGTTCCCGAGCGAAGACGGCGCTGGAATCTTCACGGCTGGCCTGGGGTCAGGTCCACTCGTGTCCGCAAACACCGACAACCCGGAGGCGGCCATCAAATTTGTGGACTTCCTGGTCTCGGAGGAGCACGGCCAGTGGGCGGTGGAAAGTCTCGGAACCATCCCTGCGTTCCCGATCGACACCAAGGATCTCGAAGTTTTGCCGCTGCTCGCCCAGGTGATCGAAGACACCGCGACCTTCGCCGCAGGCAGCAGTGACCTGGGAACGAACATTGACGTGGTCGCCAGTGATCTCTTCAACCAGACCATGTACGACGGATTCCAGGCACTCTTCACCGGGCAGAAAACTCCCGAGCAGGTCGCCGAGGAACTCGAAGCAGCGGCACGAAACTAACGAACGTGAGGGGGAAGAGACAGAACAGAACGATGAATCCACCGACCAGAAGTCACTCAGCACCCCGCGTCACCAGGCGAGCGCAGGCCCGCCTGGGCGTCGCCCTTGTGGCACCGCTGCTCGTGCTCGTAACCGTCTTTTTCCTCTTCCCCCTCGGTAACGCCATCTACTACTCGATGCTCGACTACAACGGAGTCGACCCCTCGCCGGCGTTCGTGGGCCTCGGAAACTTCGTCGAACTCGCCACCGATCCCGCACTCGGCCCAGCGTTCATGAACAACATCATCTGGATCGTTCTCGGCACGGCAGCACCGGTGGTCATCGGACTTGCGCTGGCCCTGCTGATGTGGACGGTGCGCCGGGCGAGCACGCTGTACCGCGTCGCGCTCTTCATTCCGTACATCCTCCCCGCCGTTGCGGCCGGGGTGGTGTGGGGCTGGATCTACGATCCGATGCGTGGCTGGCTCAACCAGCTGCTTCGATCGGTCGGGCTCGATGCACTCGCGACAGGGTGGCTCGGCAACCCGAACACCGCCCTGTATGCAGTCCTTGTGACTGCCGTCTGGGCGACGACAGGGTTCGTCTTCGTCGTGCTGCTATCATCGTTGCGCAACGTCGATGCGGAGTTGCTCGATGCAGCACGCATGGACGGTGCCAACTCGCTACAGCGCGTCTGGTACATCGTTCTCCCGCAAATCATGCCCGTATTCCTGATGATCGTCACGCTGACGCTCGTCGGCGGATTCAGTGTCTTCGACATCGTTTTCATCATGACCGGTGGCGGCCCATCGAACGCGACGGAAGTTCTGGGCACCTATGCCTACAGCAATGCCTTTCAGCTCAACCGCATCAGTTACGGCACGGCGCTCGCGCTCGTCATCACCGTGCTCGCCATTCCCTTCGCCGTGGCACTCAATCGCCTGCAGCGTAGGCTCTCGTTGCAGGAGTCCGTATGAGTATTTCGAGGATCCGCCTCTCGCCCCGCCGACGCGCGATTCGCGCCTCGCACCACCTGCTGCTCGTTGTGCTTTCGCTCCTGTCGTTGTTCCCGGTGATCCTCATCCTCTCCACCGCGCTCAAAACCGAGCAGGATGTTAAGGTCAATCCGTTCGGCCTCTTCTCGTCGTTCTCGTTCGAGAACATCGTGCAAGCCTGGACCGTCGGTGAGTTCGGCTCACACCTGCTCGACAGCGTGCTCCTCACGATCCCGAGCACCGTGATCACAGTCGTGCTCTCCACCATGGCGGGATACACGTTCGCCCGGTTGCCGTTCCCCGGTCGAAACATCCTGTTCTACGCGGTGGTGCTCGGCTTGCTCGTGCCGTTCTTCGCCTACATGATTCCGCTGTACTTTCAGCTCCGCACCATGGGAATGCTCGACACTCTCGTCGGCACGATCCTTGTGCTCAGCACGACCGGGCTCGCCTTCGGCGCCTTTTTCATGCGCGCATTCTTCTCTGACCTGCCTGATGAGCTCGAGCAGGCTGCCCGCATCGACGGCGCTTCCGAGGCACGCATCTTCGCGCAAGTGATGTTGCCGCTGGCCACCCCGGGGATCGGAACCCTGACAGTCTTCACGTTCCTGCAGAACTGGAACAACTTTCTCGTCCCCCTCCTCTACCTGCCCAGCGGCGAATACCGCCCGCTGACCACGGGACTGTATCTTTTCGTCGGCGGTCGGTCCGTCGACATCGGACCATTGGCGGCCGGGGCGCTCATTACAATCTTGCCGGTCGTGCTCCTGTTCATCTTGTTGCAACGTCAGGTGACCGAGGGATTCCTCTCCGGCGCAGTGAAAGGTTAAGAAATGCACAACGTACTCGATCCCCGGGATCTCGTGCCTGACGAGGCGGAAGAATTACAGGTGAGCGGATATCCCGTCGGGGACCTCCTCGAGGAAGCCAAACGGGCGGCAGCGGCCGGTGATCTGGAACACCTCGCGGCGGTCGAGATTCGGCTCGGTGAGTTGCGGCCCCTGCCGGACTGGCCGTACTACGAGCCCCGGGAGGAGCACGTGCTGTACGCACTCTGTGACGCTGCACCCCGCACCGGGTTCGACGCGGCGGTGCTGCCCGACCGGATTCGCGGCGCGTGGCTCGGGCGGGCGGTCGGTAACACGCTCGGCAAGCCGATCGAGGGTCTCGATCGAACCCAGGTGGAGATCTACCTACGTGCCGCGGGTCACTGGCCGCTCCGCGGATACCTCCCGCTTCTGAACCCACTGCCCGACGGTGTCGCCCACCTGCATCCCTCCGCTCCCATCGCAACCGAGGGCCGGTTCCAGGAGGTTCCCCGCGATGACGACATCGACTGGACGATCCTCGGTATGCTCACGCTCGAACGGCATGGCCGCGAGTTCACCACCGACCAGCTCGCCGCTCTCTGGCTCGACCGCATGCCGTTCACTCAGACATACACTGCGGAGCGCGCCGCTTACCGCAACCTTCTCGCCGGCCTCACCCCGCCCGCCACAGCGACCCACCGAAACCCGTACCGGGAGTGGATTGGCGCCCTCATTCGCGTCGACGTCTACGGTTACATTCATCCCGGGGGTCCTGGGCCGGCCGCCGCACTCGCCATCACCGACGCCCGACTCTCGCACGTCGGAAACGGCATGTACGCAGCAATGTGGGCGGCGGGCCTGGTAGCGGCGGCGTTCGCGGCGTCATCCGCTCGCGAAGCGCTCGAATGCTCCCTCGCCGTGGTGCCCAGCGGATCACGCCTTGCCGAGGCGCTTCACCGGATGCTTGACCTCCACGATCAGGGCACAACCCACGTCGTCGCACTCGACACGATCGACCGGGAGCTCGGGCACTATAGCTGGGTGCACACGATCAACAACGCCGCGCAGATTACGGCGGGGCTGCTTTGGGGTGAGGACTTTCTCAGCGCGGTGGGCATTGCCATTGAGGGCGGCCGGGACACCGACTCCAACGCGGCCACCGTCGGTAGCGTCTTCGGTGCCTTGCACGGCTCGGCCGCCATCCCGGAGTCCCTACTCATCAGCGAACCCGTGCGCGTGCGCAGCGCTGTGCGCGACTTCGACCGCATAACGATCGACGAGCTGACGGCGCGAACGCTGCGGCTCGCCGAGAAGGAATGACGCGGACGAAATCGACGCCTTGCGCTTGACCGCAGACGCCCGTTTGGTCTCTCGATATAGTTTCATTATGAAACGAAAACGGTCACGCGCAGGCCTTCCCTGCAAGCACCCAATGCAGGCCAGATGGTCACTCAGAGTCAATTACAGCTGTCGAATGCTCCCCTGGGGCGCCTGCTTCGCTGCCCGCAGTACCACCGGGTGAACTTCTAGGAAACGTTTTTTGAATAGCAATAACGGCCGCGCCTCTTGCCCATTCGGGGAAGTCCATAGGACGCACAATGAGTTCGCTGTGGAGGGGACTATCGGTGTCATATTCAGACAGCCCCTCGTCAACGCTCGAACGCGCGGCATCGGCGAGGTGAACCCCTTCGCCCGAAAGAATGATGCGCTTCACACCGGTAAATGCCGTAATAGCGGATGCTGCACGGCCCAGGGCGCGAGCGGCTTCCTGGACGACACGAACAGCTGGCGCATCCCCAGACCTGGCCATCTCGAGAACATCGTCGTATTCGATGAAACGGCCATGTGCGGCAGACACCGCCGCGGTGATCGAGCTCGAGGACAAGAATGCCGTCATGCAGCCCCGATGCCCGAGCGGACACAGCGGTCCCGACGGATCAACGGGATAGTGGCTAAGAGGGTTTAGAAAAGTCGGAATCATCAGGTCATTGATGACGAGGCCATACCCAACTCCGGCACCAACAGTAAGCAGAGCGAAGCTCGAGTACCCCTTGCCATGACCGAACCATTGCTGGGCCTTGGTAAGGCCGACAACGTCGTTATCCAGGTAGACGGGAACCCTGAGGGCCGCCCCCAATAGCGAGCGAAAGGGCACATCACGCCACTGGAGGAAGGAAGAATCCGCAACAATCTCACCCTCATCGACCCGGCCGCCTACCGTTACGCCAACAGCATCGAGGGGCTGGTCCATGCCCGACTGGAAGTCCATGACAATGTCGCGCACGGCAGTCACGACATCCGACACGTCACGGGAACCGAGCGGCACACGAACCTGATCGATGATGCGCGACCGTACGTCAGTGACGACGGCGTAGATGGCTTCCTCGGTGAGCTTCACGCCAACGAATTTGTACCGGTCAGGGACCACATCAAGGGGAAGGGAAGAACGGCCTCGACCGGGAGAACGCACGGCGCCCGACTCGATGAGCACGCCCCCTTCGAGCAGAGGCTTTACGAGTCGCGTGAGGGTCGCGGGCGAGAGCCCCATACGGCGCGCGAGTCGCGCTCGAGACTGGGCGCCATGCACGAGAACCTCAATCGCGACGGCCTTCGACGGCGCGGACAGCAGCGAGCTGACGTCGGATTCGACACCGTCCATCGCCAAACTCCGATCTTCTTCAAGAATTATCCAACTTGCCACTTAGGCGGCCGTGATTGCGCCGTTTGAGTATGCCATACTTTGGTTTAATAGTTTCAGCATGGAATCTAAAAGAGTGAAAAGGGGGCACGGATGAGTGTATCGACGGCAGTAGACGTGGCGCAGCTGGTCACGCTCGAGGCCAGCGGAACGTGCGTAACGATCGACGTGTCCTCCGGCATTCCGCGCATCCTCCATTGGGGCGCTCCCTTCGCTGCGACCTCTACCGACCAGGCCTTCCTCCGCTCCCTCGCCGAGACCCAGGGTGGGGCCGATCTGCTTGAGTCCCGCCGGTCGCCGACACTGCTCCCCGAGCAATCAGTGGGATGGATGGGAACCCCCGGTCTGGAGGGGCATCGAAGTGGCACATCCTTCTCGACGGCGTTCACCGCGTCGAGCTGGCGCATCGACGGATCGGCTGGCACGATTCAATCCCTCGTGGCCGAGGCAACCGATACCGTCGCTGAGTTGCAGCTCACAACCACGATTACGCTCCTGCCGTCCGGGCTGCTCCGTCTCGAGGCGCGCTTGACGAATATCGCACAGGACAGCGATTACTCGGTCGACGCGCTCCGCGTCGTTCTCCCTGTCCCGGCCGAAGCCGGCGAGCTCCTCGACTTCGCGGGTCGGCACCTCCGAGAGCGCACTCCCCAACGCCATCCCTTCGTGGTCGGCACGCATCTCCGGGAAGGACGGCGCGGTCGCACTGGCTCGGACTCGAGCATCCTTCTCGCAGCCGGCACACCGGGCTTCGGCTTCCGCTCCGGCGCGGTATGGGCAGTTCACACTGCCTGGAGCGGCAATCACGCCACCTTCGCCGAGCTCGGAATCACCGGATCGCGTGTGCTCGGCGGCGGTGAACTTCTTCTGCCCGGCGAAATGATCCTCAAGCCGGGTGCCTCCTATTCGTCGCCGGCAATATACGCGGCGTATGGGAACGGCCTTGATGACATCGCCGCGTCGTTCCACGAGCATCTTCGCGGAAGAGCGTCGCACCCGGTGAGCCCCCGGCCGGTTGTCCTCAACACCTGGGAGGCCGTGTACTTTGACCAAGACCTCGACTCGCTGACGACGCTCGCCGAGCTCGGTGCACGCGTAGGCGTGGAGCGATTCGTCCTCGACGACGGCTGGTTCACTCACCGCCGCCACGATCGAGCAGGGCTCGGCGACTGGCAAGTCGACCGCGACGTCTGGCCGGACGGACTCGGCCCCCTCGTCACGGTCGTGCGCTCCCTCGGTATGCAGTTCGGGCTCTGGTTTGAACCTGAGATGATCAACGAGGACTCAGACGTCGCCCGAGCGCACCCTGAATGGATTCTCGCGCCGGGAGACAGACTCCCCATCGCGGGCCGCTCGCAGCAGGTACTCAACCTCACGATCCCTGCGGCGTTCGACTACATTCTTGAGTCGATAAGTGCCCTGGTAAACGAGTACGACATCGACTACATCAAGTGGGACCACAACCGCGACCTCGTGGAAGCTGGTGATCGCGTGACAGGCACTCCACGCGTTCACGCGCAGACCCTCGCGACGTACGCGCTCATGGACGAGTTGCATCGGCGACATTCAGGACTTGAGATCGAGTCGTGCTCCTCCGGCGGTGGTCGAGTCGACCTCGCTGTGCTCGAGCGCACGCAGCGCGTGTGGGCGAGCGACTGCATTGACGCCCTCGAGCGCCAGCAGATCCAACGCTGGACGGGGCTGCTCCTGCCCCCGGAGCTTGTGGGGTCGCACGTCGGCGCAGCGACGGCGCACACGACCCACCGCACCCACGCGCTCGCGTTCCGCGCGGCCACGGCGCTTTTTGGGCATTTTGGGATCGAGTGGGACCTCCGCGACGCATCAAGCGCGGAACTTGACCAGCTCGCGGCCTGGGTTGACCTCTACAAACAAGAGCGGGAACTCATCCATACCGGCACTGCCGTGCACAGCGACTACCCCGATGAGGCGTACTGGGCACACGGCTACGTCGCCCCCGACCAGGACCGCGCGGTCATCTCATTCGTCGCACTCGCCACAAGTGTGGCTGTGCACCCCGGTCGCATCCGAATCCCCGGTCTGCGCGACGAAGCCATCTACCGCATCGAACCGATTGAGCTGTCCGCTTCGGCTCTCATGCGAGTGAAAGGCGGGGCACCGTCGTGGTGGACGGACCCCATCGCCCTCTCCGGAAGCGTCCTCGGCCGCATCGGGCTCCCCGCGCCCATGCTCTATCCAGAACAAGCCCTGCTCTTCAGACTTGTCGCCGTCGATCGTGCAGACATACTCACCAACCTCACAACCGAAAGGAACTGAACATGGGACGGCTCGTTCGTTTTACTTCACCCGGCCTGGCAGAAGTCATCGACTTTGAGGACGCTCCCGTTGGCGCCGGCGAGGTGCGCCTCGAAACCATGTATTCCGGCATTTCCGCCGGCACGGAGCTCACCGCATACCGCGGCAGCAACCCGTACCTGAACAGCGAATGGGATGCTCGCCGCCGGTTGTTCGTACCGGGCGACTCGACGCACTCCTACCCGCTCGATGCCTGGGGTTATGAAGAGGTTGGCACCATCACAGAGGTCGGCGACGGCGTGGACGCGGGGCTGATTGGCCGCGTCGTCTGGGGAACGTGGGGCCACCGGTCCTCCGTCGTCCGCCCCATGACGTGGGTCATGGACCGCCTTATGCCGGACGGACTCGATCCAGTCGCAGGCATCTTTGCGAAGATCGGAGCGATCGCTCTCAATGCCGTACTCGACGCCGACATACACGTCGGCGAGACCGTTGTCGTCTTCGGAGCCGGCGTTCCCGGACAAATCGTGGCACAACTCGCTCGGCTCAACGGAGGGCGCGTGGTCTCCGTCGACCTGCTCCCGGGGCGCCGAGAACTCGCCGAGCGCCTCGGCGCCTCCCTCACGCTTGACCCGGCCGCCGACGACGTCGCCGAGCGAGTCCGTGAGCTCACGGAAAATCGTGGGGCCGATGTGGTTATCGAAATGAGTGGCAGTTACCATGCACTTCAAGAGGCCGTACGCACCGCGGCCTACAGCTCGCGCGTTGTTGTCGGAGGGTTTTTTCAGGGCGCTGCGACCCCCGTTCACCTCGGCAACGAATTTCACCACAACCGCATCTCCATCATCGGATCCCAGATTTCCGGTGTCTCACCAACGCTTCAGCACCGCTGGAACGAGTTGCGCATGTCAACTACGGCGCTCCGACTGGTGAGCGACGGCCAACTCGACGTCACCTCGCTCATTACGCATACGATGCCAGCGGAAGACGCTCCTGCCGCCTTCACGATGCTCGACGCGTCGCCAGAGGCCGCGCTGCAAGTAGTCCTCGATTACCGGACGGCGCCGTGAGTATGAGGGACCCGTTCCCACGATCTGACGGGATGATTGGCTGGGGGATCCTCGCAACGGGGGGCGTCGCCGGAGCGTTCACGAGAGACCTGATCGCCCACGGCCACCGGGTGGCGGCCGTCGGGTCGCGTTCTCTCGCGTCAGCCGAGGCTTTCGCGGCAACCCATGGGATTCCCCAGGCCCATGGTTCGTATGAGGACCTCGCTACCGACCCGAACGTCGACGTGATTTACATCGCAACGCCACACAACCTGCACTCCGAAAACGCAACGCTCGCGCTCGAACACGGCAAACACATCCTCGTCGAGAAGTCGTTTACTCTCACGGAAGCCCAGGCTTCCACCGTCGTCGAACTCGGCCTGCAAATGGGCCTCGTCGTGGTCGAGGCCATGTGGACGCGGTTCCTCCCGCACATGGCACACGTGCGCAACTTGATCGCGGCGGGCCGCCTCGGGGAGATCCGTTCCCTCCACGCCGACCACACGCAGAACCTTCCTCGTGAAGACACTCACCGCATCAACAACCCCTATCTAGCCGGCGGTGCGCTCCTGGACCTCGGTATCTACCCTGTTTCCTTCGCGCACGATATCCTTGGTGCCCCCGTCGACATCGACGCTCACGCAACGTTCACCCGATCAGGAGTTGACGCGTCGGTCGCGACGATCCTCACGCACGAGAACGGCGCGATGTCGACATCGTTCTCATCACTCGAGACGCGAGGCCCTAACCGAGCCACAATCCTTGGCACCGAGGGCCGCATCGAAATCGCGGACACCTGGTACGCACCAACCACGGTGTCGCTTTACGACGCAAGGAATTCACTTGTCGACGTCTATGACCAGGCAGTATCCGGACGTGGCATGCAGTTTCAAGCGGCCGAAGTGGAACGCGTCATCCGAGACGGCAATCACGGTAGCCCCCTGATCATTCCCGAGGAATCGGTGACGGTCATGCGCACGATGGATGCCATCCGGGCAAAGATCGGTCTACGGTATCCGAACGAATAACACCGTCGTGCACAAATCGTGCCCGGAGCGTGATCGCCGCAAGCATCCTCATCATCGCGGGCTAGCGACACGGCGGGGCACAGTACGCCGTCGCCGACCGGCACAGGTGTCGTCACACACATTGCCGCCCTGGCCCTGGTCGATCAGGCGCTGGAACAATTGCTGCACGTGCTGCCCAACCTCCAGTGGTGTGTCGGTGGCGGCTGCAGGGGGCCAGCCTCGGCACCCGCGACCCGGCCACGGCATGCCATACTTTCGTTGTATCAACACGGGAGTCCGATTAATCGGGCTGAGAGGAAGCTGCAGAGGCTTCGACCGTCGAACCTGATCTGGATCATGCCAGCGCAGGGAGGCTGACTCGTCCTTCCCGTGCCCCCACGAAAGAAATGGGCACGATCATTCCAGAAACCTTCACAGCCACACCGGCGGAATTCGGCATTGGCGCGCGCCTCACCCTCGCCGTCATGCGCGACGACTACGCCGCCGTCATTCTCGACGCGCTCCAGCAGGCAGATTCGACCGGGCTCGCACTTCAAACCGGCGTCGTCAGCACCTACCTGTCCGGCGCCGAACCCGACCTGCTGCGCTACGTCAGCCAGGTCGTCGCCGGTGCGAGCCGCAGCGGAGCCCACGTCACGGCAACCGTGCAATTCTCCCGCGGCTGCCCCGGCGAAGTCACCTGCACGCTGCCACCCACCGGCGGGCTGTTCGCCGAGGTCGTGAACCTCACCCCCACCGGCGTACACGCCGTCGCAGAATGGGCACTGTATCCACTGGATGACGGCACCGGTTCTGCTTCCGCCGATCACATGCGCGACATCTACGCCGCGATCGAGACCGCCAAGGCCTCCGGGCTCACGGTACACAGCGAGCACTTCGTCACCCGGCTCGAGGGCGACCTCGCCCTCGTGCTGCAGGTCATCGCCGCCGGCTGGATCGTGGCCGGCCGAACGGTGCAGCACGTGGCGACGCACGCGACCCTGTCCCTCAACAGCCCGAGCCTGAACTCCCATGCGTCCTGACGCCGACCAGAAGGAAACAGCCATGCCCACAGCATCCGCCAAGAAAAGGCACTGGAGCCTCAAAGACCTCGTGCTTGTCGTCGTGCTCGGTGTCGTGTTCGGCTTTCTGTACTGGATATTCGTGCAGGCCTGGACCGCCCTGTCGATCACGATGGGTCCGGCCGGCGACCTCGCGCAGCACTTTCTGCTCGGCTCCTGGCTGCTCGTCGCCCCGATCGCGATCGCCATCGTGCGACGGCCGTTCGCCGGCATCTTTGCGGAGGTTATCGCGTCGGTGATCGAGGTCGTCTTTCTCGGCTCCATGGTCGGGCCGCTGCTCTTCGTCGCCGCCGCCATTCAAGGCGCGGGCAGCGAGATTCCGTTCGCCCTCACTCGCTACCGCAACTACAGCTGGCTGACCTACGCACTTTCGGGGCTGCTCGGCGCCGGGCTGGTGTTCTTCTACTCGGCATTTCGCTCCGGCTGGTACGGCCAGGAGATCTTTCTGCTGCGCCTCGCTATTCAGCTTATCTCCGGCGTGTTTCTTGGCGGGCTGCTGGCCAAACTCATCGTCGATGCCCTCGACAAAACCGGCGTCGTCGACAACTTCGCGATCGGCCGCGATCGCCTCGCCCGTGCCTGAGACCGACATCCTGACACTGCAGGACGTGTCGGTGCGATTCCCGCGTCGGCCCGAGGCCGTGCTCAGCGACGTGTCGGTGCGCCTCGCGCCGGGCGAGCAGCTCATCGTGTTCGGCGCCTCCGGTTCGGGCAAATCCACCCTGTTGCAGACCATCACCGGCGTCATTCCGCATTCGGTCGTAGCCTCGCTCGGCGGCAGTGTGCGCATGGGAGGGACGCTCAGCATCGAAACCTCCGTCGTCGAGCTGTCCCGGCTCGTCGGCGTGGTCGCGCAGGACCCCGCGTCGTCGGTCTGTCTGCCCGACGTCGAACAGGAGCTTGCCTTGCCGCTCGAAAACCGCGGTGTCGACCCGGCATTTATCTCGGCGCGCATCGATCGCGCCCTTGACGCTGTTCAGGCACGGATGCTGCGACACCGGTCGACCGGGCAGCTGTCCGGCGGCGAAGGCCAGCGCGTGGCCCTCGCCGCCACCCTCATCGCCGAACCGGCCGTGCTCCTGCTGGACGAACCCACCTCGATGCTCGACGCGGCGGGATTGGGCGCCGTGCGCCGCGCCATCCGTTCGGCCGTCGACACCTACCGGCCGGCCGTCGTGCTGGTCGAACACCGCATCAACGAGTTCACGGGCACGGCGGGAATCGCCGGGCTGCCGCCACGCGCACTCGTGCTCGGCGAGGCCGGAACCGTCATTGCCGATGGCCCCACGGTCGACGTGCTCGCCCAGCATGGGCGCTCGCTCAATCAAAACGGATGCTGGCTTCCGCTCGAAACCGAATTGCTTGCCGTGACCGGGTGCGCCGGCGGGCTCGGCGAAGCGGGCGTGCGCGCCGGCCTCCGGTCACTCGGCGAGCCGGCCGGAGCCTTGGGGCGACGGCAGGACTTCGGCCGGATCGTTCTGACCGCCACGGATGTGGTCATTGATCGCGGGGTTGGCGCGCCGAACGGGACCGCCACAACGGTTCTCGCCGGCGTCAGCCTCATCCTGCGGGGCGGCGAAATCGTGGCCCTGCTCGGCGGCAATGGAACGGGCAAAACCTCGTTGCTGCTGACCTTGGCGGGATTGCACCGGCCATCGGTCGGCACCGTGACCGGCGCCCGACCCGGCATGATCTTTCAGAATGCCGAGCACCAATTCGTCGAGCACACCGTGCGCGGCGAGATTCGGCATGGGCTGCCGAGCCTGAGCGATGACGAACTTCAGGCCATTTTGCACCGGCACCGGTTGACCCACCTCGCCGATCAAAGCCCGTATCGACTGAGCGGCGGCGAGAAGCGGCGGCTCAGCGTCGCCGCCATGCTCGCGCACGATCGGCCGGTGCTGCTCGCCGACGAACCCACCTTCGGCCTCGATCGCCGGGACACCATCGCCACCCTGGCAGCGCTCGGCCAGGCGGCCGACGCGGGCCGCAGCATCCTTTTCTCCAGTCATGATCTGCGAACCGTGGCAACCCTCGCCGACCGGGTGATCGTGCTGGCCGACCATACAGTGATCGCCGACGGGCCCGTGTTCGAGGTGTTGCGGTGGGACGAGGTA
This sequence comes from Cryobacterium sp. Hh38, assembly GCF_004403235.1. Taxonomy (NCBI): domain Bacteria; kingdom Bacillati; phylum Actinomycetota; class Actinomycetes; order Micrococcales; family Microbacteriaceae; genus Cryobacterium; species Cryobacterium sp. Hh38. The sequence goes on from NZ_SOHD01000010.1 coordinate 113,934, forward strand.
CTGAAGCAGGCCGGGCTCGAGCTGCCCACGCTGATTCGGCACCTGCTCAAGGAATTCGATTCTGACGCGCGGATTCGCCGCGTGCTGGGTCAGCTCGACGCTGCCGTGGGCGCGACGACATGACTGCTCAACTCATCGACATCGATGCTCCCCCGACACGACGGCCCGTCAGCGCCCTAGCCAGGCGCAACCCGACCGTCAAACTCGCGCTTCTGTTCGTCGTTTCCCTCGTGCTGATGTTTGTTTTCGATCCGATCACGCCACTGGTGCTGTACCTGCTCGCCCTCGGCGCGGTCGCTGTCACGGCTCGCATTCCCGTGAAAGTATTCGTTCTCGCACATATTCCATTTCTGGCATTTGCTCTCGGCCTTCTGATCGTGAACGCGCTCAGCCGGCCGGGGGACGTACTCTGGCAGTCCGGGGTGCTGCGGATCACCACCGAGGGACTGCTCGTGGGGGCTGCCCTCGCCCTGCGCACCCTCGTCATCGGCGTGCTCTCGATCGGCTTTGTGCTCTCGACCGACGGCGTGGCCCTCATGACCAGCCTGCACCAGCACGCCCGGCTCGGCTCCCGCCTCACCTACGCCGTGCTCGCCGGCTACCGTATGCTCGAAGAGTTGCCGCGCGAGTGGCAGACCATCCGCCAGGCACACGCGGTGCGCGCTCCCCTCCGCCCCCATGGCAAGCCGCCTCGCGGCCTCCGTCAATACGGTCGGGCAGCCTTCGCCCTGCTGGTGCTATCGATTCGCAAGGGCGAGCGGATGGCGCAATCCCTCGAGTCGCGCGGCCTCGGCCTGACCCCGCGCAGCACCTGGCGGCGTATTCCCCTCACCCGCACCGACTGGGCCATGGCCGCCGCGGTGACCGTCGTCGTCGGCCTGAGTTCCTTTCTCGGCTTTCTGGAAGGCTTCCATGCGCTCAACACCTGAACGAACCCAGATACACTTATGCGCCACGGTCAACCCGCCGCCCCGTGGGTCTCAACGCGTGGAAGCGTTTGAAGGGGTATGAAACTCACGGCTCGGCGCAAGCGTCAGGCCAGGGTGCCGTCGACGAGCTTCACGATCATCGAGCAGTCCTTGCCGCCCTGCCCCTGATCGACCAGGCGCTGGAACAGCTCGGCGACGTGCTTGCCAATCTCGAGCGGCGTGTCGGTGGCTTCCGCCGCCGCGATTGCGAGACCGATGTCCTTATTGGCAAGTTCGGCGGTGAAGGTCGGCGAAAAGTCGCGGTTCACGGCCGCTGACGGCACGACGCCAGCCACGGGATACCAGGTGCGCAGCGCCCAGCTGTCGCCCGATGAAACGGATGCGATATCCCAGAAAACCTGCGGGTCCAGTCCCAGCCGATCGGCCAAAACTGCCCCCTCGGACGTCGCGGCCAGGTTGATGAACAGCATGAGGTTGTTGCAGATCTTCGCCGCCTGGCCGGTCGTGGCCCCGCCGGTCGGAATAATGTGCGCCGCCATTGGCTGGATGTAGGTGGTCGCGTCGGCGACGGCATCCGTTTCGCCACCGATCATGAAGGTGAGCGTGCCGGCCTCAGCACCGGTGATGCCACCCGAGACCGGGGCGTCGACAAGGCGAAAACCCGCAGCTTTCGCCGCGTCGTGCAGGGCCTGGGATGATTCGATGTCGATCGTCGACGACTCCACCAGGAGCGTTTTCGGGTCGGCATGGGCGAAGACTCCCGCCTCGCCGAAGTACACCGCGCGGGCGTGCTCACCCTTGGGAAGCATGGTGAAGACGACGTCGGTGCCGTCAACGGCGTCCTGGATGCTGGTCGCGCGGGTGACGCCGGCAGCGACCGCAGCGTCGAGGGCCTCGGCGTTAAGGTCGAAGCCGCGCACGCTGTGCCCCGCCTTCACCAGGTTCGCCGTCATGGGGCCGCCCATGTGTCCGAGTCCAATCCATCCGATAACCGCCATGGCATAGCTCCTTCGCTCCGGTAACGGGCGTCAATGCCCGTCCCGTACACGATGGCACAACTTGGCGGGAGCTAGTGCACGTACTCCAGCAGGTCCGCCCCGACCGCGCGCATCCCCTCGAGCACCGCGAGGCGGGTCATCAGCAGGGCGTCGTCGAATGCCATCGACACGGCGTAGGTCGCACCGGCCCGAGGACCACGCAGGATACCCACCTCGCTGCGCACCCCGGCGGTCGTGCCGGTCTTGTTGACCATGAGCAGACCGTGATCGCTCTCCCGATGCGCCAGGGGGTCGAGCCCAAAGGCGCTCGCGACCAGCGACAGGTCGGTGTTGAGCGACAGCCAGCCAATCACGCGCGCGCTCGTCTCGGCGTCCACGATCTCGCCGCGGGCGAGCGCGGTGAACAGCCAGGTCAGTTCCTTGGCGCTGCCCACTGACAGCTGCGGTGCGTCATCGGGGCCACGTTTGTCGCGCACCAGGTCGAGCAGCGCCGTGCGGCTGAGGCCGAGCTGCTCGGTGCGGGCACGCACCGAGTGCAGCCCGACGGCGCGAATGAGCACGTTCGTCGCGAGGTTGTCGCTCGTCGACCCGACGAGGGCGGCGAGATCCGCGACGCCCAATCGGGCCACCTGCAGGTGCTGCCAGACGCCGGAATCACTCACGGCATCGACATTCGTACGCTCGAGCATCGTGGCCATACCGAACTCGGCGTCTTTCAGCCGCGCGGCCACCTCAATCAGCAGCAGCACCTTGCCGATACTCGCGGTCGGCATGGAAACGTGGTCGTCGACCGAGAACAAGACCCGCCCGGTCGCGAGGTCGGTCGCCCGGGCCGAAACCTGCACACCGTTCAGGGCGAGGTCGCCGAGGGCGGCGAAGCCGCGAGCGAAGCTTTCTGGAGTCTCGGCGCCGCGGTGTTTGCCGCCGGGCGCTGCGGCGTGGCGGGAACGCATCAAACCTGAGGCGACGGTATCGCCCGCATTCGGGCCGGACCGATGCCCGCCGCCGCTCGAACCAGAACCGCTGGACAAGACCATCGTTGGCTCATTCCTCCCTCGGTGCTGCCGATCGCTACAAACCCGGACTGCGTCAATCTGCTCTGAGTCACTCTGCTCAGCCAGCGACTACAGCGGCAAACGGCGCAAGGCTAGCCTCTGGCCGATCAAGGCGCACGGCCAACCCTAACCCAGACGGGGGACGCGCGAACTGGCCGAGGCGAGAAGGCCAGATCATGACACCCCACTCGGGCCTCGGCATGCCCGCCGCGGACAGTACCGCTACCAGATCGTGACGCGCTTGTCGGGGGCGAGCCAGAGGGCATCCGCTTCGGAAACGTCGAACGCCTCATAGAACGCGGGAATGTTGCTGACGATCTGGTTGCAGCGAAACTCGTTCGGCGAGTGCGGGTCGATGGCCAGCAAGCGGATGGCCTCAGCGTCGCGTAATTTCATTTGCCAGGCCTGGGCCCAGGAGAGGAAGAAGCGCATTTGCCCTGTGAGGCCGTCGATGACCGGGCTGTCCTGGCCATCGAGCGAGAGCAGGTAGGCCTTCCAGGCGATGGAGAGCCCGCCGAGGTCGCCGATGTTCTCGCCGATCGTGAGCGCGCCGTTCACGGTGTTTCCGGGGATGGCCTGCGGTTCGAGGCCCTCGAACTGGGCGATGAGTGCGGTCGTGCGCAGCTCGAATGCGGCCTTGTCGTCGGCGGTCCACCAGTCGGTGAGGCGGCCGTCGCCGTCGTACTTGGAGCCCTGGTCGTCGAAGCCGTGGCCGATCTCGTGGCCGATGACCGCGCCGATCGCGCCGTAGTTGGCGGCTGGGTCGCGATCCTCGTCGAAGAACGGAAACTGCAAAATGGCGGCCGGAAAGACGATTTCGTTGAATCCCGGGTTGTAGTAGGCGTTGATGGTCTGCGGCGTCATGAACCATTCGTCGCGGTCGAGCGGCTTGCCGATCTTGCCGAGCTCGCGCTGAAACTCGAACTCGCCAGCGGCCTTGACATTGCTGATCAGGTCGTCGGCGCTGATTTCCAGGCTTGAGTAGTCGCGCCATTTCACCGGGTAGCCGATCTTCGGCGTGAACTTGCTGAGTTTCTCGAGCGCCCTCCCGCGGGTCTCCTCGGTCATCCAGTCGAGGGTGCTGATGCTGTTCTCGTAGGCGGCGACGAGGTTCGCGACCAGCACGTCCATGCTCGCCTTGGCGCTCGGCTTGAAGTGGCGCTCCACGTAGATGCGACCGACGGCCTCACCGAGGGCACCCTCGACGAGCGAGACACCGCGCTTCCAGCGCTCGCGCAGCTGCGGGGTGCCGCTTAGGGTGCGACCGTAGAAGTCGAAGTTCGCCTCGACAAATTCACCGGACAGGTACGCAGCACTCGAGCGGATGACCTGCCACCGCAGCCAGTCCTGCCAGGCTTCCAGACGGTCCTCGGTGAGCGTCGCCGCGAGTCCGACAATGTAACTCGGTTCGCGCACGACGACCTCGGCGAGAGCACCGGACGGGCCGTCGAGGCCTTCCAACCAGAGGTCGACATCGGCGCCGGCAGCGAGCGCCGAGACCTGGTCCCAGGTGCGCAGGTTGTAGGTCTTCTCACTGTCGCGCGTGCTGACTTTGTCCCAGTGGTGCGACGCGAGTTCGGTCTCGAGCTCGAAGACGCGCGCGGCGCGGCCGGCGGCGTCGGCGAAACCGGCGAGGGTGAACATCCGCTCAAGGAATTGCTGGTACTTGGCGCGAATATCAGCGAACTTCTCTTCGCGGTAGTAGGACTCGTCAGGCAGGCCGATGCCGCCCTGCGCGATGAAGACGAGGTAGCGTTCGGGGTTGCCCGGGTCGTTGTCGACGTAGAGGTGGAAGGCTCCGGCGACTCCGCCACGCTCGAGGCGGCCGAGGGTGGCGAGCAATTCGGAGATGGTGGTGACGGCATCGACCGCTGCCAGGTCCTTGTGCAGGGGTGTCGCGCCGAGCGCTTCGATGCGCTCTTCGTCGAGGAAGCTTGTGTAGAGGTCGCCGAACTTGCGTTCGAGGCTGCCCTCCGGCGCGGTCTGCGCCTCGATGATGATCTCGCGCACGGCCTTTTCGGCGTCTTCGGCGAGCATCATGAAGGAGCCCCAGCGGGCCTTGTCGACGGGAATTTCGCTGCGCGCAATCCACTGGCCGTTCACGTGCCGAAAGAGGTCGTCTTGCGGGCGCACCTCCGGGTCAAGTTCGTGTCTGTTGATTCCGGATGCAGTCGCCAGCTCAGTCATGCCTCCAGCCTATCCGGGCGGGGTGACAGGCAGCCGTATAGCGGGATCGTGTGGGCTGTGATGGGCGAGCGCGCAGGCATCCGCTCGGCGAAGACGATTTCTACGAGTGGATGCGCGCGGCACCCGGGTTGGCGGCCGCCGATCACCTGTTTCGCGCTCGTGCACTGGTGGACGGCTCAACTCTGGCAGGACTGGCGATCCTGGCACGGTAGCGCGTGATTTCAGCATTGGGCCCCGTCATGCAACAAGAGCCCCCTACAGCGCCTTGAGTTCCTCGGTCACCTGGGCGACGGACTTCTTCGCGTCGCCGAAGAGCATCGTGGTGTTGGCCGCGAAGAACAGGGGGTTCTCGATGCCGGCGAAGCCCGAGCTCATGGAACGTTTGAGCACGATCACCGACCGGGATTCGGTCACGTTGAGCACGGGCATGCCGAAGATGGGCGAGTTCGGGTCGTTGCGCGCCGCCGGGTTCGTGACGTCGTTGGCCCCGATGACGATGGTGACGTCCGTGCGTGAAAACTCGCCGTTGATGTCGTCCATTTCCTTCATGGCGTCGTAGGAGACGTCGGCCTCGGCGAGGAGCACGTTCATGTGCCCCGGCATACGCCCGGCTACCGGGTGGATCGCATACTTGACCTCGATACCCCGGGACTCGAGCACCTTGGCCATGTCTTTCACGGCGTGCTGGGCCTGGGCGACGGCGAGCCCATAGCCGGGCACGACGATGACCTGGTTGGCGTAGGCCAGCTTGATGGCGGCATCCGCCGCAGAAGTGGACTTCGCGTGCTGGTCACCGGTGCTCGTGGCCGAAACACCCTTGGAGCCGCCGCCGCCGAAGCCGCCGGCGACGATGGACAGAATCGACCGGTTCATGGCTTTGGCCATGAGGTTGGTGAGGATGGTACCGGATGCTCCGACGATCATGCCGGCGACGATCATCGCGATGTTGTTGAGCGCGAGCCCGGCCGCCGCCGCGGAGAGACCGGTGAGGGCGTTGAGCAGCGAGATGACCACGGGCATGTCGGCTCCGCCGATCGGGAGCACGGTCATAACCCCGAGGATGCCCGCCAGGATGAGGATCGCCACGAACCAAACCAGGTCAGCGCCGGTGGTGGTTGAGCCGATCCCGACGATGACGGCCGCGAGGGTGGCGCCGAGAAACAACATCGCGTTGAGCGGTTGTTGCAGGCGGCCGACCGACAGGGGGTGCCCTGGGAGAATCTGCTGAAGTTTCATGAAGGCGACGATCGAACCCCAGAACGACAGTGAGCCGATGATCGCCGCGAACAGGGAGGCGATGACGAGCGGGAGCACCGGGCCGGAGGCCGCGTGCAGGCCGGTGAAGCCGTCGCTTTCGATGAACTCGCCCCAGGCGATGAGCGCGACGGTTCCGCCGCCGACTCCGTTGAACAGCGCGACGAGCTGCGGTACTGCCGTCATCTTCACCTTGCGCGCGGGCGGGATGCCGAGGATCACGCCCACCACGAGAGCCGCGACGATGATCAGCCAGCTGCTGGTCTCGCGGATGTGGATCAGTGTCGCGACGACGGCGACGGCCATGCCGGCCGCAGCGATCTTGTTGCCGCGCACCGCGGACCTCGGGGCGGTCAGCCCGGAGAGCCCGAGGATGAACATGGCGAAAGCGACGATATAGAGGGCGTAGACGAGGATGTCCATGGTCAGTTCTTCCCGTCGGTCGCGGTGCTGGTGTTGGTGTCGACTGGGCGGGTTTTGAACATGGCGAGCATCCGGTCGGTCACGACGAAGCCGCCGATGACGTTGACGGTTCCGAACACGATGGCCACGAAGGAGATGATCTGCAGCGGAAGGCCCGGGTTGTGCGCGGTGCCGAGCACGACAAGGGCGCCGAGCACGACGATGCCGTGGATGGCGTTGGTTCCCGACATGAGCGGGGTGTGCAGCGTGTTCGGAACCTTGGAGATGACCGCGAAGCCGATGAAGCCCGAGAGCACGAGGATGGCGATGTTCGCCAGAAAGGAGTCCATGGGTTAGTTCCTGTTCGAGACTGAGTCACGTGTAACGCAGGAGAGCGCCACCACGTCGTCGGAATAGTCGGGGTCGAGTCGGCCGCCCGGCACGAGCAATTCGAGCAGGGCGGTGAGATTCTTCGAGTAGAGCTCACTCGCATGCTCGGGCATGGTCGAGGGCAGGTTGAGCGGGGACGCAATCGTGACACCATTGATGACGACGGTCTCGCCGGGAACGGTGAGCTCGCAGTTGCCGCCGGTCTCCCCGGCCATGTCGATGACGACACTGCCCGCTTTCATGCCGTGCACGGCGGCAGCGGTCACGAGCCGCGGTGCCGGGCGTCCCGGAACCAGCGCCGTCGTGATCACGACGTCGAAGGTGGAAATCGCGGCCTCGAGCGCCTTTTGCTGCTCGGCGCGCTCGTCGGCGGTGAGTTCGCGGGCATAGCCGCCGTCACCGGCAGCTGAGATACCCACGTCGAGCCACTGGGCTCCGACCGAACGCACCTGGTCGGCGACCTCCGGACGCACGTCATAGCCGGTTGCGCGACCGCCGAGCCTCTTGGCGGTCGCAAGAGCCTGCAGCCCGGCCACGCCAACGCCGAGCACGAGCACGCTCGCCGGCTTGACCGTGCCGGCGGCCGTGGTGAGCATCGGGAAGAACCGCGTGGAGAGCGACGCCGCGAGGATAACCGACTTGTAGCCGGCGACGTTCGCCTGCGACGAGAGGGCGTCCATGACCTGAGCCCGGGAGATGCGCGGGATCGCCTCGACCGCGTAGCCAACGATGCCGGCGTTCTGCAGGGCGGCGATTTTGTTCTCCGCATTGCGCGGTGCCAGGAACCCGATCAGGGTCGCGCCCGTCTTCAACCGAGCGATCTCGGCGTCGGTGGGCGGGGCGACCTTGAGCACGATGTCGGCGCTCCAGGCGTCGCCCAGGGTGGCACCGGCTTCGAGGTAGAGGTCGTCACCCATGAGGGCCTCTGCCCCCGCGCCGGATTCAACGACAACGTCGAGTCCCTTCGCGACGAGGGACGCGACGGCGCGCGGCACGAGGGCAACTCGCCGCTCATCCGCCCCGCTCTCGCGGACGACGCCGATACTGGGTGTTTCGGGGTGCAGTTGGGGATTCGGCATAGTGGGGCCTTTCGAAGCGGATGTCCGCACGATCGTCCTGAGGCGGCAAACATCCTTGCGGGGTGAACGCGGGCACCTGGGCCAAAAATGATGTTCCCGGCGCGTGCCCGAAGCGTCCACGGTCGGCAGAAGCTCCTGGGACGAACATAGCGGGATGGGGCGCGGGAGAGGCCCGATAAGTGGTCGCCGTTGATGAAAGATTCGGCTTTCTTAACAATGCAGCGGGTTGCCAGGGCTGACTTGAGACGTTTTCGCACATTGAGCAGTCAGCATCCGTGGAGCACTGTGGGCGTTCTTGGAAGGGCCGGGATGACCGCGCCCGATCCGAATGAGCGCTGCGGTAACCGGGGTAGCGCACACCGATTTCGGGCGAGGTCATACGCGGGTGGCGTATGCGCGGGTGGCGTATGCGCGGGTGGCGTATCCCTCTCTGTCAACCTTGGATAAGGCACCGGGATCGTCCCGAATAGTGTCGTAGAGGGCGGGGAAGGAGTTCCCCTTGACGAACGCAGGAATGACAGGAGTCAGCTCGA
>NZ_SOHD01000017.1:0-230789 GCF_004403235.1 Cryobacterium sp. Hh38
AACCGCCGCCCACGCCCCACCCTCAACCTCGAAACCCCCGCCTACCGCCTCAACCAGCTACTTCTCGAAGCAAAAACCCCCGCGTTGCCCTGACCACTTGACTTTGCCCAATCATGGCCGGGAGAAACTCTCGGGTGATGTACATCGGGGCGAGCGCGTTGATCTGCATGGTAGGGCGGGTGTCTGCGCCGTTGTCGTGCTCCCAGAAATATTTGCCACGCACGATTCCGGCGTTGTTGATGACGACGTCGGGGTTGCCGATCTCGGTGCGCACGCGCTGTGCGGTCTGCGCGATGGCGCCGAGATCGGCGATATCCACGACGTACGGCGCGATCCGGGTGAGCCCGTTGGAGCGTTCCGTCAGGATGGCAGCAGTTTGGGCGAGCGCAGCACCGTCGCGGTCCCAGAGGATGACGGCTTTGGCCCCCTCGGCAACGCAGCGTTCGGCATACAGGCGGCCCATGCCGCTGGCTGCTCCGGTTATCAGCACGTGGGCTCCGGCGACGGTTCGACTCATACCCCCATCATGCCGTCTGCAGCAGTACTACGCTCGATCTAGCAATAGGAGGAGGCGCGGATGGACTTTCAAACCCTCGCGATCATCTCCGTGGTCGCGTTGCTCGGGCCACTCCTGGCAATGCCGCGCCGCTGGAATATCCCGGTCGTCATTGGCCAGCTCGCCGCCGGCGTCATCGTCGGTCGAACCGGCTTCGGCCTCATCGAGGCCGCCGACCCCACGCTGACCCTGTTAGCGGATGTCGGATTCGCGTTGATCATGTTCGTGGCCGGCACGCACGTGCCGGTCCGTACCGGCGCGATTCGCGCGGCGCTCTCGGCGGGCCTGGTGCGGGCGATTCTCGTCACGGTCTCGGCGAGCGCCCTCGGCGTGGCCATCGCGATAATGTTCGGAACGAATCATGCACCTCTCTATATAGTGCTGCTGGCTTCCTCGTCGGCCGCGCTCGTGCTGCCGCTCATCCACTCCCTGGGGCTGCGCGGGCGCTCGATGCTCGAACTCACGGCACAGGTTGCGATCGCGGACATCGCGGCCATCGTGGCGCTGCCCCTGGCCATCGACCCGCCGAATGCGGGCCGCGCGGCGCTCGGCGCCGCCCTGATCGCGGCGTTGGCCGTGGCCTTGTACGTCTTGTTGTCCCGTTTGGAACGAAACGGCTCCCGCGCACGGCTGCACAAGCTCTCGGCGAACCGCAAGTTCGCCCTCGAGCTGCGCATCCAACTGGCCATTCTGTTTGCCCTCTCGGCGGTGGCCGTGTTCAGCTATGTCTCGGTCATGCTCGCCGGTTTCGCGTTCGGGCTCGCCGTCGCAGCGGTCGGCGAACCGCGCCGCCTCGCCCGACAGCTCTTCGCCCTCGCCGACGGATTCTTCGGCCCGCTGTTCTTCGTCTGGCTCGGCGCTTCGCTCGCGCTGCGCGACCTGACCGACCACCCGCAGATGATCGCCCTCGGCCTGACACTGGGCCTGGCGACCTTGCTGACCCACGCGACCACCCGGGTGCTGGGCCTGCCCCTGTCATTCGGGCTGCTGTCGGCGGCCCAGCTCGGTATACCGATCGCGGCCGCGACGATCGGTACCCAGCTGCACGTGCTCGCCCCCGGGGAGGCGGCGGCGCTGCTGCTCGGCGCACTCGTTACCATCGCGGTGACCGCGGCGGCAAGCGGATGGGCGCGGCCGCGCGCAGCATCCGCTGCCGAAAAGACGGTCGGTTAGACGAACATCAGCACGATGCCGGTCACGCCGGCGAGCACGCCGATGCCGAGCAAGACCAGGCCGATCAGGCGCAGGCCCTTGCCGTCGAGTTCGGGGTCGTGTGTGCGGCAACGCTCGGGATGGCGGTTGCGAAACCACACGCGCACATCGTCGCCGGGCACCAGGTGGTGCGTCTCGTGGGTGTCGGCCGGGCATTCGTGGACATCGCCGTCGCCATCAAACCAGCGGATGACCGTGGCCGGCCCCGACGCGGCGATCACCGCGGTCGTGCGGGTCCAGCGGCCACTGATGCCGCGCACGGACAAGCCGACAATGTAGAGCAGCGCTCCGATGATGAGGCCGACGAGGGTGAGGATCTCGCTCATGATGCCGGCGAAGTCGAGAGCGTGCACTGTCACCGCCGTCCGTTTATTGTTGTCGTCCTGGCTCCAGAGTAACGTTTGACGCCCCGACCAGGCGGCAGTCTAGGCATGAAACCATGCGATTCGGACTGTTGGTACCCCAGGGCTGGCGACACGATCTGGTCGGAATCGAACCCGCCGAGCAGTGGGCAACCATGAGCGGCCTGGCCACCCACGCCGATGCCGGTGCCGGGGAATCCATTTGGGTCTAAGACCACTTTCATACCGTGCCGGTGCCAAGCAGGCAGGCCATGCACGATGCGTGGTCGCTGATCTCCGCGTTCGCTGCCACCACGACACGAGTGCACCTCGGCCAGATGTGCACCTGCATGAGCTACCGCAACCCCGGTTACCTGGCCAAAGTGGCCACGACCGCCGATATCATCTCGGGTGGACGCATCGAGCCGATCGTAGCCCTGGGCCATACCAATTCCATGCCGCTTTCGGCCATGCCGTCGCGGGCATCCTGGCTGGGAAAAATCGGCCTGCTGCGCGCTCTTGACAAGGTTGCGCCGACTAATGGGGAAGGCCGGCGCCGTCTACCGTGTCTTGGTGATCACGGATCGTCGCGGCGGTCTGCATGACGTGAGCCATCATGCACACCGCTGCCCGGTCGCCGTCGTGGTCGCGCAGCGCCTCGTAAATCTGGCGGTGCTGATCCCACGAGCCGGCGGCCCGGGTCACGACGACCTGGTAGAAATACCAGCGAATTCGTCGTTGCAGCACCCCCAGCATTCGGGCAATCACCGAGTTGTCGGCGGCCTCCACGACAATATTATGAAACCGGTCGTTGAGCTCCAGCAGGTGCTTAACGTCCTGGTCCGCGATCGCCGCATCACCATGCCCCAGCAGTTCCTGGAGCCGAGCTAAATCGACGTCTGAAATATTTTCGGCGGCCAACCGTGCGCAGTCGCTTTCCAACAGTGAGCGGGCGTGGAAAACCTCCTGCACTTCCTTGTCACTGGGAGCGTGCACGAAGGCACCCTTCTTGCCCGGCCGATGTTCGACGAAGCCGTCGTGCACGAGCCGTTGAATGGCCTCACGCACCGGGTTTCGGCTCACCCCCAGCTGCTTGGCGACTTCGTCTTCGCGCAGGTGGGAACCCGGTGCGATGACACCGTCGACAATGGATTCTTCCAACACCTCGTAAACCCGTTCGCCCAGGGTTTGCGCAGCTTTCAGTAGGCCGAGAGTGCGCAACTCATCCCCTTTCGACTCCAAGACGTCCCACACTTCAGCTATTCCTCTTCGACCATTCCTGCGTGGCGGACCGCCATCTGCCGCCGTCCGGCGCGCACAACATTTGTTGATTATGCCGCAGTTCTCGGGGCGCCTCGTTCAGTGCCCCGTGCGACTAGCGCCCGACGGCGTAGCCCTGGTTGCCCCGAGGGTTGGCCGCAGCCTTGAGCCAGCCGCCATCGCGCGCCACGGCGCTCACTCGCCCTTCGGACCACGGCTCACCGACCACGACGACGTGACCGCGATCCCGCAGCTCGTCAAGCACGGCCGAATCAAACCGACTCTCCAGATAGACCTCGGCTGGATGCGCATCCCGCGGGAAGAAAGAGTTGGGCATGTGCGTGGAGTGAAAACCGGGGGCATCGATACCCTCCTGCAGATTCATATCGCCGTGCACGAGGTTCAGGAAGAAGTTCAACGACCATTGATCCTGCGCGTCGCCGCCCGGGGTTCCGAACGCGAGCCAGGGCCTGCCGTCGCGCAGGGCGAAGGACGGCGTCAGCGTGGTTCGTGGGCGAGCGCTCGGGCGCAGGGAGTTCGGCAGACCCTCCTGGAGCCAGAACATTTGAGCGCGGGTGCTGAGGCAGAAGCCCAAGGCGGGGATCGTTGGGGACGATTGCATCCAGCCGCCACTGGGCGTGGCCGAGATCATCATCCCGTTGGCATCGACCACGTCGACGTGGCAGGTATCCCCCCGGGTCTCCCCCGAATTGGAGATCGTCGGCTCGCCGGATCCGATCAAATTCTCATATCCGGCTGGAGATGCCGGGTAATGCGGCAGTCGTGCCTGGGCGCCGCCGGGGTTGCCGGGGCGGAGTTCCACGGAGGCCGTGTCGGTGATCAGCAGGCGACGCTGCGCGTTGTATTCCGGGCTGAGCAGAGCCGCCATGGGCACGTCGGTGAAATTCGGGTCGCCGTACCAGGCCTCGCGATCGGCAAAGGCGAGTTTGCAACTCTCCAGGATGGTGTGCACCCAGTCAGCTGAGCCGGGTCCCATCGCGGTCAGATCAAAGCCTTCGAGCAGCGCCAGTTGCTGCAGAAAGACGGGTCCCTGCCCCCAGGGGCCCGTCTTGCAGACGGTGTAGTTGTGATACTCGTAGGTGAGCGGCTGTTCCACCGTGGGCTCCCACCGGGCCAGGTCCTCGGCTGTCAACAGCCCCCGATGACGCTCCCCCGAGGTATCCATCACCTCGTTGTCTGCGCAGAATTCACCGATGGCTTCGGCGACAAAACCTCGGTACCAGCAGTCCCTGGCCGCGCGGATTTGCGCTTCTCGCGACCCGCCGGCAGCTTCGGACTCCGCGACTATCCGGCGCAGGGTCGCGGCCAGCACAGGATTTCGGAAACAGCTTCCGGTCGCGGGCACCTGTCCGCCCGGCAGCCAGGTCGCAGCTGAGGTGGGCCACTCGGTCGTGAACAGTTCCTGCATCGTTTCGATGGCAACGGATACCCGTTTGAGCAGCGGATGCCCCTCCTCGGCATAGTGGATGGCCGGTTCCAGCACCTGGCGCAGCGTCATGGTGCCGTGCAGTTCCAAGAGGAGCGTCCACGCCCCAAAGGCACCCGGCACGACCGCGGGCAGCAGGCCCGTCCCTGGCATCACGTCCAGGCCCAACCCGGTCACGGCCTCGATCGTTGCCGCAGCCGGCGACACGCCCTGACCGCAAATGGTGGATACCTGCTGGTCGATTTCCGACCAGACCAAAATCGGAACCTCGCCACCGGGTCCGTTGAGGTGAGGCTCAACAATTTGCAGCACGAAGCCGGTGGCTACCGCGGCATCGGCGGCATTGCCGCCGCGCTCGAGGATGCTCATTCCGGTGGCCGAGGCGATCCAGTGGGTGGAGGCCACCATACCGACGTTTCCGACGAGTTCAGGACGGGTGGTAAACAAAATTCGTGTCTCCTTGGCTGATGCGCGGTGCGCCATTTTCTGCGGTGACGAGGTGGCAGGCGCTCTGGTGTTCGGGGCTTGTTCCGCCGAGCAGACGCGGCACCTCGGTTCGGCAGTGATCAATCGCAACCGGGCAACGGGCGTGGAACGGGCATCCACTTATTGCTTCGGTTGGACTCGGCAGGTGAAAGGAGTGAAATAGTTCGTCCGTTGTCTGGATACTGTATACGGTATAGAGACAGATCGTCTATGAATAGGACAATAACCATGGAAATTGAGATAGGGCTACTCAATGGCACGATTATCTTCGTGGCGGGGATCGTGGCCGGAATCATCAACGTGGTGGCCGGCGCGGGAACGCTGATCACCTTTCCGACCCTGCTCGCCCTCGGCATCCCCCCGATCACCGCCAATGTGTCGAACACCGTTGGTCTGGTACCAGCCTCCGTCACCGGCGCCTACGGCTACCGTCGAGAACTCCAGGGGCAGTGGCGCGCCGTGGGGCTCATGGCCATCTTCTCCGCCATCGGCGGGATCGTCGGCGGCGTCCTGCTGCTGGTTCTGCCGGCATCCGCATTTTCCATGGTCGTTCCGTACCTGCTGATCCTTGCAGGTGTGCTCTCCGCAATTCAGCCGCGCATCGCGCGATTCGTGCGGCGCAAATCTGCAGCAACCCATGCCGACACCCGCCCGGTGACGATTGGTCTCAGCCTCGGCGTGCTGGCGACGGGCGTGTACGGCGGCTATTTCGGTGCAGCCCAGGGCGTTGTACTTCTCGCCCTCCTCGGGATTCTCTGGTCGACCGACATGCACCGCGCCAACGGGGCCAAGAACGTTTTGGCCGGTGTCGCCAACGTCGTGTCGTCGGTGATCTTTATCTCCAGCGGCACGGTCGACTGGATGATTGTCCTCCTGATCGGCGTGGGCTCAGCCCTCGGCGGCTGGCTCGGTGCCAGAATCGGGCGGCGCCTGCCCGCTCCAGTGCTGCGCACGATTCTCGTGATCGTCGCGCTGACGGCCGCGGCCGTGTTGCTGGTCACGTAGTTACTCCGGTCAGGCAATCTGACACACTGGATGCAATGAGTCTCAGTGACAACGCGGTACCAACCTGGTGGCGGGGGCTCGGCCTGCCCGGGCTGGTCGACCTGCACACCCATTTTCTTCCCGAGCGGATGCTGCGGCGCGTCTGGGCTCACTTCGACGAGATCGAGCCGCTCATCGGTCACCCGTGGCCGATTCACTATCGCGACGACCAGGAGTCGCGACTCGCGACGATTCGCCGACTCGGCGTGCGGCGCTTCACCGCGCTGTCCTATGCGCATCGCCCCGGAATGGCGGCGTCCCTGACCGATTTCTCACTGGACCTCGCGGACGAGCATGCCGACTGCGTTCCGAGTGCCACGTTTTACCCGGAGGATGGCGTGCTCGATCAGGTTCAGTCCGCCCTCGACCGCGGCGCTCGAGTATTCAAAATTCATGTGCAGATCGGGGCTTTTGACCTGCGCGAACCGATCCTCGACCCGGTCTGGGGGCTACTGGCCGACGCAGCGATTCCGGTCGTGATCCATGTCGGCAGCGGGCCGGTTCCTCGACCGGGCATCACCGGGCCGCACACGCTTGCAGGAGTGCTGGTGCGGCATCCGCTGTTGACGGTCGTCGTTGCACACATGGGCGCCCCGGAATACGGCGAGTTTCTCGACCTGGCCGAGCGGTATCCCTGGGTGCACCTCGATACGACGATGGTGTTCACCGACTTTTTCGAGCAGCTCGCGCCCTTCGACCCCGCCCTGCTGTCCCGGCTGGCGGACCTGCCCGACCGTGTGGTGCTCGGCAGCGATTTTCCCAACATTCCGTACCCGTATGCGCACCAGTTGGAGGTGCTCGAACGCCTGCGCGCCCGAGAGCCGCGACTCGACGACGACTGGCTACGCGCGGTCTGCTGGTACAACGGCCTGCGCCTGATCGGCGAGTAGTTCGGTAACGAACTCAGGACGTCAAAATTGGATTCCGCGGGTGAGCGCGCCATCGATCAGCAGGTTCGCGCCCGTTGTTCGGCTCGACACCGGGCTGGATAGAAACACGACGCTCGCTGCAATCTCCTGCGGCGTGCCCATGCGACCGGTCGGGTTGAGCCCTACCGCCTCGGTGAAGAAGTCGGTATCACTGGTCTCGAGGCTCTCCCAGACTCCACCCGCATGGTACGTATTGCCCGGTGAAACCGTATTTGCACGGATTCCTTTCGCTGCAAGCTGGTAGGCGACACCGGCAATGTAACCGATGATGGCCGTCTTCACCGTGCCATACGGGCCGCTCGCGAAGTCCACCTCGCGGCCGGATACGCTCGACAACGCCACTATCGACGGCGCGGTGCTCTGCTCCAGAAATGGGATCGATGCCTTCACGAGGTTGACCGTTCCCATTAGATCGACCTCGATTGAGTCCGTCCAGTTGGCCGCCGTATCTGGAATGGCCAGGGCGCTCACGTTACTCACCACCATGTCGATGCCGCCGAAGCGCTTGGCGGAGTCGGCAACCCATCGCCCCAGAGCCTCGCTGTCGCGTACGTCGAGCACCGTGCCGACGACAGTGGCTGGGCCATTGGCGAATTCGGATTCGGTAGCGGCGACTTCCGCTGCACTGCGGGCACAGAAGGCGACGTTGGCGCCCTCGGCAACGAAGGCATCGACGATCGCGCGCCCGATGCCCTTCGTGCCGCCGGTGACGAGTGCGGTTTTTTGGGCGATGCGCAGATCCAAGGTGGGTCCTTTCGGTGATGCGGGTTCGGAGCGAGTGAGAAAGTCTCGGAACAGGTCAGCGGATGGCGGCCCGCTCGCGCAGGTCGCGGTGCATCCCGTCGAAAGCGTGAACGGTGGGGAATAGCGATTTGCGCACCTTCACGACGACGCTGTAATTGGGGTCGACCACGTTGGCAATGGGTGCCTCGGCGGTCTGGCTAAGCAGTTGGTAGGCATCCATTTCGTGCAGATCGAAGAGCTCGCTGAGCCAGCGGATCATCTCGAGCTGAGCGATCCGCCAGGAATCTTCCATGGGTCGGGACGAGCCGACGATCATCCAGTAGTCGTCGGTTTCCAGGCGCGGCCATAGCGGAGCGCGGCCCTTGATCAGGTCGACCAGAATGACGGAGTTCATTGCACCCTCGACGGCGGTGCCGCAGCTCTCACCCTCGCCCTGCCGGTAGTGACCGTCGCCGATAGAGAATAGAGCGCCCTCAACGTTTACACCTAGAAAGACGGTGGTGCCGGGCTTGATCTCGGGGGTATCCATGTTGCCGCCAAAACGCTCGGGCACGAGGGAGGAGCGCACCTCGCCCCCTGATGGGGCTACTCCCACCGTGCCGAGCATGGGTGCGAGTGGCAGTGCTACCTCAAAATCGCTAAAGCGGGATTGGAAGCCGACGGTGCCAGCCAGCGTATCAACCTCGTAGATCCAAGTAGCTTCAGGCAGCGCCTGTTGCAGCATGGCGGTGCGATCGGTGCTCGTCATGCCGCCAAAGAAGGGGATGGCAGCCGAGGCTCCCCAGCTGCGCGCCGGGGTGAGATCAATGATGTGAATGGCCAGAGTGTCGCCCGGTTCGGCCCCTTCCACGTAGAAGGGGCCGGTCTGCGGGTTGAGGTAGCGAAAGTCGAGCACGTGGCTGGCGACGTCGCTGACGCGCGTCAGTGCGTGGTTGAACGCGTCCTCCGACCAGAGGTTGAGCAGGGTCCCTGGCCGCACCCGGTGGCTGGGCGCCGCGCCGCCGAAGGTGTACACGAACTGGCTGCGATCCGGGCGAAAGTCGAGGGAGTCCATAATGCAGCATATCGCGGCGATATATGCCCACGTCGTCACCATATGCCGATACCTGCATGGCTTGCGTTGGCGGCGGTCAACCTACTTCAATCCGCGGCGGGGAGTAGAAAATCGCTCAGACCGGATGCCCCGCCCACGACGTAATACCCGTCGCCAGCGTCGGTCCCACCCATGAGCACGCCCCGCGCGGCGCGGTAGGCGGCGCGCCGCTCGAGGGTGGTCGGTTGAGTACGTCAATATGATCGAGTGCGTCCCGCACGAGCTCGACATCGGACCGGCTCACAGCGGCACGGCCTCTTTCACTACTCGTTCAGAGAGGTGTTCGCGAAGGCCACTGGCCACGACGTCAACTTTGGTTCCGAGCTGGTCGCCCAGCTCGCGTTCCAATCGAGCCAGCGCGAGCAGTCCCGTTCTTGGCGCAATGTCGGCCTTCAGGTCGATATCGGACTCCGAGGTATCGATGCCGCGGGCAGCACTCCCGAAGACGCGGAGGTTCGTAGCCCCGCGAGCGGCGGCCAGAGCGATTATCTTGCTGCGATGCTGCCATCGCTTTGGCCGACGGCTTAAACCTCGACGCCGTTCTCACCATGCACCGTGCTCTGTTGGAGAAGTCGAATCCCCTGATTGTCGGACGCTGGCGGAACGAGCAAGTGTGGATCGGCGGTGGTTCAATTTCTCCGCACAACGCCTCGTTCATTCCCCCGCACCAGGACCGAGCCCCCGAATTCATGGATGACGTAATGAAGTTCGTACGTCGCAGCGATCTCCCTGTGATCGCGCAGGTCGCGATAGCGCATGCTCAGTTCGAAACCATCCATCCCTTCCCCGACGGCAACGGTCGCACCGGGCGCGCCCTAGTGCAGGGGATGCTGCGCGCAGGCGGCGTCACCAAAAACGTGACCGTCCCAGTCTCCGCCGGTCTCCTCGGCGACACCAAGGGCTACTTCAATGCACTTAATGCTTATCGCAATGGGGATGTGCGTCCGATTATCGAGACGATGGCGGAAGCCGCGTTCGCTGCCGTCACAAACGGTCGCAGGCTGGAGAAGGAAATCACGTCGATCACCGCCGGATGGGACGCAACGGTACAAGCGCGCTCGTCGATGCCGGCATCCTGTCTCAGCCGACAGCAGGCCGACGCAATCGCCATTGGCAGGCGACAGAACTACTGAACGCGCTGGACGATTTCGGTGCCCGCGCACGTCGTCAACGCTTGGGAAACTGAGGGCCCCCAGATTTCGCATTACGTGTCGCGCGCGGAACTCACGACTCCCCTCTGGCTTGCTCCGCGCGATAGGACGGGACCTCGAAGGGGTTCTGGGGAAGGGGTGACTCCGGTGAGCTACACAGTAGAAGTCACACGCGAGGGAGGCCGAAACTCGGGCGGTGGTCACCGACACGTCCGAACGCGCCGTCGAACTGGCCGACGCAGGTTATTCGGTTCGCGATATCGGACACCTCCTCGGCATCACAAAGGGCCGCGATTCCCGAATCGTCCCCGGCAGGCGTATCAGAGCCTGAGTATGCACGCTCCACTCCGGTGCACGGTCACGTCGGTATGAAGTGCGCGCACGCGAGCGGAACGTCGATTCTCGGCGTCCAAACCCAGCACGAGCGACGATTTGTTGCGAAAAATAGCAAGAAAACGCCGCTCCGTGACCGATATTCTGAAATAGCAGCCTTTTCGGTGCGCACGCCCGTCGCGACCGCGGCACTCACGAGAACGGGAGGTTCCCATGTCGATATCTGTTGAAAAAACACACGTAGCTAACGCTCTGGTCGGAGAGCCCGAGGTTCTCGAGGACGGCGTCAATCTCGCGCAGCATCCGTCCTGGCTCGACCTCAAGGCCGCGGCGACCTCGCTGCAGGGCCTGCAGTCGCAGGACGGCTCGATTGCCGACGCCTCGCGGCATGCGGATGCTGACGTCTCCGTTTCGCGCATCACCGCCGCGGTCACCGACCTCGCGCCGCGCTTCACACACGATGCCGCCTATCTTGAAGCCCTGATCGTGGACTTTGACCGTTGGGCCTCCGACGGATTCGGCGTGCCCGACTTCTACGATTCCCTGATGGCTTTTCAGCCGCAGCAGCACCGCATCAACGGGCTGCGCCACCTCGTGGTATTCCCGATGTACACGCAGAACGGCAGCGCCAACCGGCTCGTCGAGGCCGTGCTGATCGAGGTCATCTGGCCGGAATTCATCGGCGAACTTGAGGCCGGCTATACGAACAAACTGTTCGTGCCAATTCGTTTTCTCGATTTCACGCCTGGCTACGACACCAACTCGGCCGTACTCTTTCCCGAGACGGTCGCGATGCGCGAGATTCCGACGTTTACCTGGGGGGCGATTTTCGCCGACCGTGAAGCCGCCCGTTTTCGCCGGGTCGTGCGCGCGGCCGCCGAGATCACGCGGCTCGAGCTGCCGTCCGAGGCTACCGCGCTGCTCGACGACCAGCACCTCACCGAAGAGACCTTCGTGATGTGGGATCTCATCCACGACCGCACGCACATGCGCGGCGACCTGCCGTTCGACCCGTTCATGATCAAGCAGCGCATGCCGTTCTTCTTGTATTCACTCGAAGAACTGCGCTGCGACCTGACCGCCTTTCGCGAGTCGGTCACGATCGAGCGCAGCGAGCTGGCCAGCCCGGAGGCGCGTCGGCACGCGAAACTGGTGCAGTACGCGGTCATCTTCGACCGCATCTTTCGGTTCGCCATCACCGGCAACCGGGTGCGCAACTATGACGGCCTCGGCGGCCAGCTATTGTTCGCCTGGATGCACCAGCACGGTGTTCTGCACTGGACCGACACCCGCCTCACCTTCGATTGGGACGCCG
This sequence comes from Cryobacterium sp. Hh38, assembly GCF_004403235.1. Lineage (NCBI taxonomy): Bacteria > Bacillati > Actinomycetota > Actinomycetes > Micrococcales > Microbacteriaceae > Cryobacterium > Cryobacterium sp. Hh38. The sequence goes on from NZ_SOHD01000017.1 coordinate 11,912, forward strand.
TTCCCGAGGTGGTCATCGCACTCGGAGCGCAGGTCGACGAGCTGTACTGGGCGTCGATCGACCGACCGAAGAAGGCGCACTGGCTCGCGGCCTACGAGATGATCTCGAAGACCCTCACTCCGAATCCGGCGTCGACCTGGGCCCGCGGCCTGCCGCTCGAGGTGCTCGCCGGCGCCCCGAAGGGCTACACCGACCAGGTTCTCGACGACGAATTTCCGCTGTCGATGTTCTTCGAAGCGCTGGAAAAGAAGATGCGCACGGTCATCGACTCGACGGCCGGTATCACCGCCAGCGCGGTCGACTGATGGGTGCCAGTCTGGCCGTCGCTGGCCGAACCGTGCTCATCGCCGGGGCGACCAGCACGGCCGGCCTGGCCGTCGCCTCGTCACTAGCGGATGCCGGCGCGCGCGTCGTCGCCGTCGGCTCCAATCTCGCCCGCCTCCAGTCCGTGCTCGCGGTCGCGCCCGAGGCCGCGCTCTACGAGTGCGACCTCACTGACTTTGCCGCCGTGACTGCCCTAGCCGGCGCGATCGGCCCGATCGACGGGCTCATTCACCTCGTGGGCGGCTGGCGCGGCGGCGGCGGTTTGGCCGGTCAGACCGACGAGGATTGGGAATTTCTGCACTCGCACGTGGTCACCACGCTGCGCAACACCACCCGGGCGTTCAACGCCGACCTGCTGGCCGCGTCGGCCGGGCGGCTCGCCATTGTGTCGAGCGTGTCGGTAGACCGACCGACCGCTGGCGGCGCAAATTATGCGGCCGCGAAGTCCGCGGCCGAAACCTGGGTGCGCGCGGTCGGAGCGGGGTTTGCGAAAGCGGGCGACACCGCCGCGGCTGCGATCTTCGTCGTGCGCTCGCTCGACGGGCTCGAAACAGATCTGGCTACCCGGGTGACGGGTTTGTGGGAGGAGGCGGCGGCATCCGTCAATAACAGTCGGGTCCTGCTCAAGGCCGACACCGAAACCTAATGCTGTGAAACACAAGCCGCGCTGCCGAAACCGGCGCACGCGCCGGCCGGTGGATGTGTCGGCCGGTGGATGTGTCGGCCGGTGGATGTGTCGCGCCGGCCGCCCGCGCTACCGTGAAGTCACGCACAACGAAGGGGCGGGCATGCTCGACATTCGGGGAGTCACCAAGAGCTACGGAACCCGGCAGGTGCTCAGCGACGTGAGTTTCACCGTCGGGGACGGCCGCATGACCGGCTTCGTCGGCGCGAACGGGGCCGGCAAGACCACGACGATGCGCATCATTCTCGGTGTGTTGTCGCCCGACTCGGGCACCGTGCTCATCGACGGGGTTCCGGTTACCGCGAGTGATCGCCGCCGGTTCGGCTACATGCCCGAGGAGCGCGGCCTCTACCCGAAAATGAAGGTCGCCGAGCAACTCGTCTACCTGGCCCGCCTGCACGGGCTGTCACCGGCATCCGCGCGCCGCAACACGACCAATCTGCTGGAGCAGCTCGGCCTCGGCGAACGGGCCGGCGATACCGTCGAGTCACTGTCGCTCGGCAACCAGCAGCGCGCCCAGATCGCCGCCGCGCTCGTGCACGACCCCGAGTTTCTCGTGCTCGACGAGCCGTTTTCCGGCCTTGACCCACTCGCCGTCGAGGTGGTCATGAGCGTTCTCGCGGGTTACGCGGCGCAGGGCGCGCCCGTGCTGTTCTCGTCGCACCAGCTTGACATCGTCGAACGGCTCTGCAACGACCTCGTCATCATCGCCGAGGGTGAAATTCGCGCCAATGGCTCCGGCGAGGCCTTGCGCGACCAACACGGTCGCCCCCGGTATGAGATTCGTACCGCGGGCAACATCAGCTGGATCCGTTCGCAGCCCGGCATCACCGTCGTCGACTTCGACGGCGATTACGCCGAATTCGAGGCAGAAACGGATGCCGCCAGCCAGGCGGTCCTGCAGCACGCGATCACGCTCGGCGCGGTTCACACCTTCAGCCAGCAGAGACCCAGTCTCGCCACCATCTTCAAGGAGGTCATCGCATGAGCAACGCCACCCGCCCGCTGCACACCGCGCCCACCTTCGCCCAGGGTGTCTGGCTGGTTTCCAACCGCGAGATCGCGGCGCGGTTGCGCAGCAAATCGTTTCTGATCGCGACCGGCATTTTGCTGTTCATCTCGATGGGCTCCGTCATCGTCGGCAGCATTATGAGCCAGAACACCAGCCTGACCAAGGTCGCCGTGGTCGGCACCGCGATCAGCGTCGTCGAGCAGACGCAAGCCTTCGACATCGTGGAAGCATCCAGTGCCGAAGACGCCGAGGCGCTCGTGCGCGATGGCACGGTCGATGCGGCCGTTGTGCCGTCGACGAATCCCGCTTCCTTGCTTGGCATCACCGTGATCGCGCTCGATTCGGCGCCGGGCGAGGTTCTCGGCGCGCTCAGCGTGAACCCCGAACTTGCGATTCTCGAACCGGCCGAGCAGGACGGTTTTCTTGCGTACCTCGTGGCGATCGGCTTTGGAATCATCTTTCTCATGTCCGCGACAACCTTTGGCGCCACGATCGCGCAGAGCGTCGTCGAAGAGAAGCAGACCCGCATCGTGGAGATTCTCCTGTCAACGATTTCGGTGCGGGCCCTGCTCGCCGGAAAGGTGCTCGGCAACAGCCTGATGGCGTTCGCGCAGATCGTCTCGATCGGCTTGTTGGTCTCGATCGGTCTGGCGGTGACCGGGCAGCGGGTGCTGCTGGCCGACGTCGGCCCGGCGATCGTGTGGTTCGCCGTGTTCTTCGCCTTCGGCTTCGTGCTGCTCGCCGCCCTCTACGCGGCCACGGCATCAATGGTGTCCCGGCAGGAAGACGTGGGATCAGCGACCTCGCCGGTGTTGTTCCTCGTCATGATCCCGTATTTCATGGTGGTTTTCTTCAACGACAACCCACTCGTGCTGGCAATCATGTCGTACGTGCCGTTCTCAGCGCCGGTCGGGATGCCGGTGCGCATCTTCCTGGGCCAGGCCGAATGGTGGGAGCCGGTGCTCTCGCTCGTCGTGCTCGCCCTGTCGACGATGGTGGTGATTCTGATCGGGTCGCGCATCTACTCGAACGCGCTGCTGCGTATGGGCTCCCGCGTCTCCCTGCGCGAGGCTCTGCACAAGTAGCGGCATCCACTTCGTGCAGACGGCCAGACGGATGCGGGAGGATGGAGGGGTGACCCAACTCCATGATCTTTCGTCCCGCGGTTTCGCCTCCGACAATTACTCCGGCATTCATCCGGAGATTCTGGAGGCGATGACCCGGGCCAATGGCGCCCACCAGGTCGCCTACGGTGAAGACGTCTACACGGCCCGGCTACAGGAGGTCTTCGTCGAACAGTTCGGCGCTGGCGTTGAAGCGTTCCCCGTTTTCAATGGCACCGGCGCCAACGTCACCGGGCTGCAGTCAATGCTGCCACGCTGGGGCGCCGTGATCTGCTCGGCCACCGCGCACATTCACACTGACGAGGGCGGCGCCCCCGAACATGTCGGCGGCTTCAAGCTGCTGCCGGTCGTGACCCCCGACGGCAAGCTGACCCCGGAGCTGATCGACCAGGAAGCCTGGGGCTGGGGCGATGAGCACCGCGCCCAGCCGCTCGTCGTCGCGATCACCCAGACCACCGAGCTCGGCACCGCGTACACCGTCGACGAGGTGCGCGCCATCGCCGATCACGCCCACTCCAAGGGCATGACGCTGCACATGGACGGCGCCCGCATCTCCAACGCCGCCGCCAGCCTGGGTGTGCCGCTGCGCGCGTTCACCCGCGACGCCGGCGTCGACGTGCTCAGCTTCGGCGGCACCAAAAACGGCATGATGCTCGGTGAGTGCATCGTGGTATTGAACCCATCGGCATCCACTGGTCTGAAATTTCTGCGCAAGTCGAACATGCAGCTCTCCAGCAAGATGCGGTTCGTCTCGGCGCAGCTCATCGCGCTGCTCGACGGCGACCTGTGGCTGCGCAACGCCAGCCACGCCAATGCCATGGCGGCTCGGCTGCGCCGCGCGCTCGAGACCGAACTCGCCCAGGGAACCATCACCGGCCTCAACTTCAGCCAGGCCACCCAGGCCAACGCCATCTTCGCCACCCTGCCCGACGGTGTCGCCGACCGGCTGCGCGAATCCTTTCGCTTCTACGACTGGGATGCGTCCAAGAACGAGGTGCGCTGGATGTGCGGCTTCGACACGACCGAAGACGACATCGACCAGTTCATCGCCGCCATCACCCGAGAACTGTCATGACCTTCAAGGATCAGCCCTGGCTCGCCTCTTACGCGCCCGGCGTGCCCGGCACCATCGACGAGACCACCGAAACCCTCACCGAGATGATCGAGGCCTCGGTCGAGACCTTTGCGTCGAACATTGCCTTGGATTTCTTCGGCGCCACGACCACCTTTGAGCAGCTCGGTGAGCAGATCTCCCGAGCCGCCAACGGCCTGCGCAAGCTCGGCGTGAGCCCGGGTGACCGAGTGGCCCTCGTGCTGCCTAACTGCCCTCAACACGTCGTGGCGTTCTACGCGGTGCTGCGCCTCGGCGCCATCGTGGTTGAGCACAATCCGCTCTACACCGACCGCGAGCTGCGCCACCAGTTTGAAGACCACGGCGCCAAGGTCGCGATCGTCTGGGACAAGGTCTACGACGCCGTCCGTGCTTTTCCCAGAGATATGGGCATAACGGATGTCGTCACCATCGATCTCACGCGCGCCATGCCGTTCTCGAAACGGCTGGCCCTCAAGCTGCCGATCAGGAAGGCCCGGGACGCTCGCGCCTCCCTCACCGCCGGGCCTGGAAAGGGCGCGATCAGCTGGGACTCCCTCGTCGGAACCCGCAAGTTGCATGCCTCGCATCAGCGCCCACTGCTCGGGGACACCGCCGTTTTGCAGTACACGAGCGGCACGACCGGCACCCCCAAGGGCGCCATTCTGAGTCACTACAACCTGCGCGCCAACGCCGCCCAGGGCTCCGCCTGGGTGGCGGGCCTGCGGCCCGGCGAGGAAACCGTGTACGGCGTGCTGCCCATGTTCCACGCCTACGGCCTCACGCTGTGCCTCACCTTTGCGATGAGCATCGGTGCCCGCCTCGTGCTGTTTCCCAAATTCGACGAGAAGCTCGTGCTCGACGCCACCAAGCACGCACCGCCCACCTTCCTGCCGGCAGTGCCGCCGATCTACGACCGCCTGGTCACGGCCGCTGCGAAGAAGAACGTGAGTCTCGCCGGCATCCGTTTTGCTATTTCTGGTGCCATGAACCTGCCGGTGTCGATCGTGGAGCGCTGGGAGAGCGCGACCGGCGGGCTGTTGGTCGAGGGCTACGGCATGACCGAGGCGTCCCCGATCGTGGCCGGCAACCCGATCGGCCCGAGCCGCCGCCCCGGAACGGTTGGCGTGCCGTTTCCGAGCACCGACATTCGCGTGGTCGACCCGGAGGACCCGACGGTTGAGCGCGGCTTCGAGGAGGAGGGCGAGCTGCTCGTGCGCGGTCCGCAGGTGTTCTCGGGCTATTGGGACCGCCCGAGCGAGACCGCCCAGGTGCTGCTGCCCGGCGGCTGGCTGCGCACCGGCGATATCGTGCGGGTCTCCGCCGACGGCTTCATCACCGTCGTCGACCGGATGAAGGAACTCATCATTACCGGCGGATTCAACGTGTCGCCGTCTGAGGTCGAAGAAGCCCTGCTCTCGCACCCCGACATCGTTGATGCTGCCGCGGTGGGTCTGCCGAGCGCGAACGGCGGCGAAGACGTCGTGGCCGTGGTCGTATTGGCTACCGGCGCCGAACTCGACGTGGCCGCGGTGCGCGAGTACTGCCGCACCCGGCTCTCGGCATACAAGGTGCCGCGCCGCATCGTCGAGGTCGACGACCTGCCGCGCAGCCTCCTCGGAAAGGTGCTGCGCCGCGAGGTGCGGGGCCGGCTGCAGGGCAAGTAGACCGGTCGGGCTCCGTCGGAGAGCAACATGCAGCCGGCTCGGTTCATTGTTGCCCGCCGCGGCTCGGCGAGCTTTACGAAGATCAACGATGCTCTCATGGGCTTCAACAAGGCGTGGGCCGACACGGCATCCGTTCTGATCGCCAGCGTGGCGAAGCTGTCGATCGATGAGACCCGCGAGAACCCGTGGGCACGCTACGACCTCGGTCAGGCCGTTGCCCACCTGTCGATCCAGGCCCAGCACGACGGACTGCACACCCACCAGATGGGCGGATTCGATGGTGCAGCCATCGCCGCAGCGTTCAACCTCACCGAGGATCAGACCGTCGTCACCGTCACGGCGCTGGGAGTGCTGGGCAATGCCGACGATCTCACCGCCGAGCTGCGCGAACGCGAAGTTGCCCCGCGCAGCTGCAAGCCGCTCACCGAGCTGCTGCTCGTCAACGACTAGCTCGCAGCGCGTGGCCCACGGAGTAACAGCGTCGGAATCAACGAACCGACAATGATCAGGGCCGTGAGCCACGCGAGGTGTACGTCGAGCGGGAACGGCCAATACATGGTCACCCCCACGCCGGCAAGGGTGACAATGAGTGCACCCAGGGCCGGCCCCCACACTCTGCGCCACGCCACTACCAGGGCCGCGGCGGGAAGCCAGTAGGCGACTTGGCTGCCCGCACCCATGTCCCGAACCATGTCGGCCGGTGCCAGCAGAAACGACACGGCGTCGACCCAGGGCCCGAAGAACATCGCGGCGCAGTGAAAAACCAGGGCAAGCCCGCTGACGAACGCCACCACAGCCCCCAGCCATCCCACGCGCACCGAACGTTCTCGCAGCAGCGGGTGACCCACCACGAGCCGCAGAATCGCGGAGGCGATGGCGAAGGCCAGTAGCCCTCCCCAGAGGAACGGTTGGTTCACAATTGTCCCTCCAGAGCGGGCCAGACGGTGGGTCAGGGGCGGAGCAGCACCTTAATAGCGCGGCGCTCGTCCATCGCGGCGTAGGCCTCGGCCACCTCGGCCAGCGGCAGCTGCAGGTCGAAGACCCGGCCCGGGTTGATCTGGCCGGAGAGAACCTCGGGCAGCAACTCCTCGACATAGCTGCGAACGGATGCGACACCACCGTTCACGCCCACGTTTGTTCCAAACAGGGTGCGGATCGGCAGTTCGGCGCCGCCGTTGGGCACGCCGACGTAGCCGACCATTCCGCCGGGGCGAGCCGATCGGATGGCCTGGTCCATGGATTCCTGGGTTCCGACGCACTCGAGCACGTAGTCAGCGCCGACGCCATCGAACAGGGCCTGCACGGCGGCAACGCCTTCATCGCCGCGCGCCTCGATGATGTCGGTCGCACCGAATTCGCGGGCGACGGCCTGGCGGTCGGCGTGGCGGGACATGGCCACGATGCGGCTCGCGCCGAGGCGCTTGCTCGCGAGAATGGCGCAGAGTCCAACAGCTCCGTCACCGACGACGACCACGGTGCTGCCCGGTTCCACGCCGGCCGAGACGGCCGCGTGGTGTCCGGTGCCCATGACGTCGGCGAGGGTGAGCAGGCTCGGAACGAGGTCATCGCTCGGAACTGTCGGCGTGGCAACGAGCGAACCGTCGGCGTGGGGAACACGCACGCGCTCGCCCTGGGCTCCGTCGGCGAATCCGCCGAGCTGGTCGTCCGCGCCCCACCAGCCGCCGTTGAGGCAGGAGGTGCTCACACCGTTCTGACAGTTGATGCAGGTGCCGTCGCAGTCGTAGAAAGGCGCAATGACGAAGTCACCGACCTTGATGGTCGAGACGTCGGGACCGATGGCTTCGACGATGCCGACGAATTCATGGCCGATCCGGTGCGGTTCCTTGGTGGGGGCGATACCCCGGTACGGCCACAGGTCTGACCCGCAGACGCAGGCCGCAGTCACGCGAACAATGGCGTCGCCACCGGTCGAGAGTACGGGTTCGGGAACTTCTTCGAGGCGAACATCCCGTTCGCCATAAATCACAGTTGCGAGCATGAATTAAGCGTAACCCGCGACTCTGGACATCTCCCTTTTACACGCGAGAGCGGGAATCGGCTAGAGCAGGTCCTCCTCGAGGGGAACGTCCACCAGCGCGGGGGCGGATTCGACGGTGAGCGAGTCCCCGTCGGCTTCCAGACTCACGAGCACCGTGTCGCCGTCGCGAATCTCCCCGGAGAGCAGCGCCCTCGCCAGGCGGTCGTCGATCTCGCGCTGCATGAGGCGTCGCAACGGACGCGCACCGTAGATCGGGTCATAGCCGCGTTCGGCCAGCCAGCGGCGGGCATCCGGTGTCACGGCGAGCTCGAGGCGACGTTCGGCCAGGCGCTTCTGCAGCCGGTCGACGTCGAGTTCGACGATTTCGCCAAGCTCCTCGGTGGTGAGCGAGGAGAACACCACGATGTCGTCGAGCCGGTTGACGAACTCGGGCTTGAAGGCCTGCCGCACGAGCGACTGCACGGCTTGTTCCTTCTGCTCCACCGACAGGGTCGGATCGACTAGAAACTGCGAACCAAGGTTCGAGGTGAGCACGAGGATGGTATTGCGAAAGTCCACCGTGCGGCCCTGGCCATCGGTGAGGCGGCCGTCGTCGAGCACCTGCAGCAGCACGTCGAATACCTCGGGGTGCGCCTTCTCGACCTCGTCGAACAAAATCACCGAATACGGGCGACGCCGCACGGCCTCGGTCAGCTGCCCACCCTGCTCGTAGCCGACGTAGCCCGGAGGCGCTCCGACCAGGCGCGACACCGAGAACTTCTCGCCGTACTCGCTCATGTCGATGCGCACCATTGCTTTTTCATCATCGAATAGAAACTCGGCGAGCGCCTTGGCGAGCTCGGTCTTGCCGACGCCGGTCGGGCCGAGAAAGAGGAAGGATCCGGTCGGCCGGTCGGGGTCGGAGATCCCGGCGCGTGAACGCCGCACGGCGTCGGCGACCGAGCGAACTGCCCGCTTCTGCCCGATCAGGCGGTGGCCGAGCTCATTTTCGAGGTTCAACAGTTTTTCGGTTTCGCCCTGCAGCAGCCGGCCGACCGGAATGCCGGTCCAGGCGGCGACGACAGCGGCGATGTCCTCGCTCGTGACCTGGTCGTTGACCATGCGGGGTCCGACTGATTCTTCTTTTTCGGCGTCGGCGAGCGCGCGTTCCATCACCGGAATATCCCCATAGAGCAGCCGGGAGGCCTTTTCGAGGTCGCCTTCCCGCTGAGCCCGGTCCGATTCGATGCGCGCGGTGTCCAGCCGCTCGCGCAGTTCGCCGACCCGGTTGAGCGAGGCCCGCTCGGCGTCCCAGCGGGCCTGTAGTTCCCCCAGGTTCGCTTGGCGCTCCGTGAGGTCGCTGCGCAGTTTTACCAAACGTGCTTTCGACGCGTCGTCTTTCTCCTTCTTCAAGGCGAGTTCTTCGAGTTTGAGCCGGTCGACGCTGCGCCGCAGCTCGTCGATCTCCACCGGAGAGGAGTCGATCTCCATGCGCAGCCGGCTCGCGGCCTCATCGATCAAGTCGATGGCTTTGTCGGGCAGCTGGCGGGCGGTGATATACCGATTCGAGAGGGATGCCGCGGCCACGAGGGCAGAATCGGCGATTGTCACCTTGTGGTGGGCTTCGTAGCGTTCCTTGAGCCCGCGCAGAATAGCGACGGTGTCTTCGACCGAGGGTTCGCCGACGAGCACCGGCTGAAAACGGCGCTCGAGCGCGGCATCCTTTTCAATGAATTCGCGGTACTCGTTGAGGGTCGTGGCGCCGATCAGGCGCAGTTCGCCGCGGGCGAGCATGGGCTTGAGCATGTTGCTGGCCGCGACGGAGCCCTCGCCGCCGCCCGCGCCCATGAGCGTGTGCAGTTCGTCGACGAAGGTGATGATCGCTCCGTCGGCGTCATTGATCTCCTTGAGCACGGCCTTGAGCCGTTCCTCGAACTCGCCGCGATACTTGGCGCCAGCCACGAGGGCGGCCAGGTCGAGCGAGACCAGCTGTTTGTCCTTGAGCGAGTCGGCAACGTCACCGGCCACGATGCGCTGGGCCAGTCCCTCGACCACGGCGGTCTTGCCGACGCCGGGTTCGCCGATCAAGACCGGGTTGTTCTTGGTGCGCCGGGTGAGCACCTGGCTGATCCGGCGAATCTCGGCGTCGCGCCCGATCACCGGGTCGAGCTTGCCGCTGCGGGCGATGTCGGTGAGGTTCACCCCGTAGAGCTCGAGGGCCGTCTTGGCGTCTTGCTGCGGTGGTCGCTGACCGGCTTGCATGAGCTGTCTCCTCTAAAGTTGAGCCTTGCTGGCTCAAGTTTAGTCCCCCCAGGCTAACCGCCGAAATAGGTCGCCGAAAATTACAAAACTGAACAACTTGTTCGGCCAAGCCCGCTGAACACCAGTCAGATAGTGCAGTTTGTGACGTGCTGATTGGTCGAATTGTCAAACTTCTGCTGCATCACTACGCTCTGAACCAGACCCGTCATTGCCGACGCTTTACTCGACGCGCATGTCTGGCACACCCGTCCCGAGTTGAGGTTGAAAAGTTATGGTGCAGCAACGCGAAGCCATCAGCAGACTGCCCGCGTACAAGCAGGGCACCGCAGCGGGCGATTCCGGAGCGTTCAAGCTCTCCTCGAACGAGAACCCGTTTGCGCCGCTCGCCTCGGTGACCGAGGCAATCGCATCCGCTCTCGGGGAGATTCATCTGTACCCGAGCATGGCCGTCGCCGAAGTCACCGACCGTATTGCGGCCCGGTTCGGCGTCTCGAGCGACAACGTGGCCTTCGGTGCCGGGTCGGTCGAGGTGCTATCCCAGATCATCCACGCGAGCGCCGGGGCCGGTGACGAGGTCATCTTCGCCTGGCGGTCATTCGAGGCTTACCCGATTCTGGTGCAGGTCGCCGGTGCGACGCCGGTGCCGGTCGCGCTCACGAGCGATGAGTGCCACGATCTGAACGCTATGGCCGATGCCATCACCGCGCAGACGCGACTGATTTTGGTCTGCAACCCCAACAACCCGACCGGCGCCTTCGTCACCAGCGAGGAACTGCACGCGTTCCTGGCCCGGGTCCCCGAGAACGTGCTGGTCGTCGTCGACGAGGCCTACGTGCACTTCAACCGTGACGCCTCCTCCGCTGTTGGCATTGATTTCTTTCGCCGTTACCCCAACGTGGCCGTGCTGCACACCTTCTCCAAGGCGTACGGCCTGGCCGGCCTGCGCATCGGCTACGCGATCGCACCGACCGCTATCGCGGCCAACCTGCGCCGGGTGGCCCTGCCGTTCGGCGTAACCGCGCTCGCCCAGCGCGCGGCCCTCGCCTCCCTCGACGCGGAGGCCGAGCTGACCGTGCGCATCGACCAGATCGTGGCCGAACGCACCCGGGTGCTCGGGTCATTGCAGGCGAGCGGATGGCGCGTAACCGACTCGCAGGGAAACTTCGTCTGGCTCCGCACCGGCGACGACACCGACCGGGTGAACGCCGTGTTCATCACCGAAGGCATTCTGGCCCGGGCTTTCCCCGGCGAGGGACTGCGCGTGACGATCGGCACGGCCGAGCAAAACGACCGATTCCTGGTCGCCGCGGCAGCCGCCCTCGCGCCCGCAACCGTCTAACCCCTAACCGTCCGGCCGCAGATTCCTGCGTGCCGTATCAGCATAAATTCAAAGGAGAATTTCCAGCATGAAACACACCAGATCTTTATCCGGTCTCGCCCTGGTCGCCGCGGGCGCCCTCGCACTCAGCGGATGCGCGGCGAGCGAGCCGGAAGCATCCGCTTCAGACGACATGATCACGATCGGCATCAGCCAGATCGTGCAGCACCAGGCGCTCGACGACGCCCGCGAGGGCTTCAAGCAGGCCTTCGTGGACGCCGGCTACGTCGAGGGCACCGACATTGAGTTCGACGAGCAGAACGCGCAGGGTGAGCAGGCCACCGCGAGCACCATCGCTGCTAAGTTTGCCGCCGACAAGGTCGACCTCGTGCTGGCGATCGCCACGCCCACCGCGCAGGCCGCCGCGCAGACGATCATCGACATTCCCGTGCTGTTCACCGCCGTGACCGAGCCCAAAGAAGCCGGACTGGTCGAGAGCTGGGAGAAGCCGGGCAGCAACATCAGTGGTACTAGTGACCTGAACCCGGTCAAGGAACAGCTCGAACTGATCCAGGAGATTCTGCCAGACGCCCAGACGGTCGGCATCATCTACAGCTCGGGCGAGGTCAACTCCGACGTGCAGGTTGAGCTCGCCAAGGAGGCTGCTAAGGACCTGGGCCTGACCATCAAGGAAGCCACCGTCACCAACTCAAGCGAGGTCGCCCAGGCCACCGTATCGCTCGGCGATGTCGACGCCATCTATATTCCCACCGACAACCGTGTCACCGAGGGCCTCGAAGCCGTCATCCAGTACTCCGAGTCGAACCAGATTCCGTTGTTCGGTGCCGAAAACGGCCAGGTCGAGCGTGGCGCCATCGCGACCTACGGCATCAGCTACACCGACCTCGGCTACCAGACCGGCCAGATGGCCATCCGCATCCTCGAAGACGGGGAGAACCCGGGCGATATGCCCGTTGAAACCCTCGACACGATCGAGTTCATCCTCAACCCGGCCGCTGCCGAGCGCATGGGAGTGACCCTCACCGAAGAACTCATCGCCAAGGCCGACCGAATCATCGAATAACAACCGCTCCTCATATCCGAAGGAATAACCAGATGAATGCGGCTCTCGAACTCGGCCTGCTCTACGGAATCATGGCGTTGGGTGTCTACCTGACGTTTCGAATCCTCAACTTTCCCGACCTCACCGTCGACGGAAGTTTCACGACCGGGGCCGCGGTAGCCGCGTCGCTCATTATCAATGGTGTGCCCGCTCCCCTCGCCACCCTCGCCGGGGCGGCGTCGGGAGCGGTGGCCGGTCTGGTCACCGGTGTGCTCTATACCAAGGGGCGTATCGACGGCCTCCTCGCCGGCATCCTGACCATGATCGCGCTGTGGTCGATCAACCTGCGCATCATGGGCAAATCCAATCTGCCCTTGTTGCGCGAAGACACCATGATGACGCCGCTGCGTGACGCCGGTCTGCTCGGCGGAGCCTGGAGCATCCTGATCTTCGCCGTTGCGGCCCTCATCATCAAGTTCGCCATCGACTGGTTTCTCAGTACCGACCTCGGCCTGTCGATTCAGGCGACCGGCAACAACGAGCAGATGATCCGCAGCCTCGGCGTCAATACGCACCGCACGACGATTCTCACCCTCGCGATCTCCAACGGGCTTGTCGCGCTCTGCGGCGCGCTCATCGCGCAGTACCAGGGCTTCGCCGACGTCAGCATGGGCATCGGCCTCATTCTGGTCGGACTCGCCTCCGTCATCGTCGGCCAGGCCGTTTTCGGGCGTCGCACCATTTTTCTCGCCTCGCTCGCCGTCATCGGCGGCGCCGTCATCTATCGCTTGGTGATCTTCTTTGCCCTGGGCGCCGGCCTCAACCCGAACGATATGAAGCTCATCTCGGCGCTGCTCGTCGTCGCAGCGCTGCTGTTGCCGCGCTGGGGCTTCCTGAAACACATCCCCTCGCTGCGCCAGATGCGTTCCGCCGCCGGCAGTGCCAACTACAGCAAAGCCACTTAGGAGTCTCATGCTGCTCATTCAGAACATCACCAAGACCTTCTTTCCCGGCACAATCAACGAACGCGTCGCCCTCAACGACGTATCACTGCAGCTGAAAACCGGTGATTTCGTCACCGTCATTGGCAGCAACGGCGCCGGCAAATCCACCCTGCTCAACATGATCAGCGGCAAGCTGCCGATTGATTCCGGCGACCTGTCGATCGATGGCAGTTCTGTCAAGCGGATGCCCGACTACGCACGCGCCGCGTACGTCGGCCGGGTGTTCCAGGATCCCATGGCCGGCACAGCGCCCGACCTGAGCATCGAACAAAACCTTGCGCTCGCGCTGCGCCGCGGTCAGCGTCGCGGGCTCGCCTGGGGCGTCACCCACAAGCGTCGGGCGTTCTTTCGCGAGGAGTTGCTCTCGCTTGAGCTCGGCCTCGAAAATCGGCTCAAGGCCCGGGTAGGACTGCTTTCAGGCGGCCAGCGGCAGGCGCTGTCACTGCTCATGGCGAGCTTCACTCAGCCACGCATCCTGCTGCTCGATGAGCACACCGCCGCCCTCGACCCGCAGCGGGCTGAGCTGGTCACGACGCTCACCCAGAGCATCGTCGAGAAGCACCATCTGACCACGCTCATGGTCACGCACAATATGGAACAGGCGCTGCGCCTCGGCAACCGACTCATCATGATGCACGAGGGCCAGATCATTCTCGACGTCGACGCCGAGCGCAAGGCCACCATGACGGTGCCCGACCTGCTCGCTGAGTTCGCGAAGATCAAGGGCGCGTCCCTCGACGACCGGGCGCTGCTCGGGTAGTCGGCGGCGGCAAGGAACGCGGGTTCGGCCCTGCGGAATTGCGCAGGCCGGGCGGCGCTTCTAGGGTCAGGGACTCAATCGCGGCTGGCTCGGCGGCGTCTGAGCCGGACAGGCGGTCTATAACGACCTTGGTGACGAAGAGCAGGCCGTGGTCCGGTTGGACCTCCAGCGCATCTTCACTGGCACACCATTTTGAGCGGATGCAGTCCACCAGATTGAGCACCACGCGTCACACACGAAGACGGTATGACGGGTTATGACTTGCGTCATGAAGACTGCGATCTCGGTTCCCGATGGCGATTTCGAGCGCTTCGAGCGCATCGCGGGCAAGCACGGCATGAACCGTTCGGAGTTCTATCGACTCGGCGCGCGGGGATGTCGTCTGGGTCGATTTCGGGTCGTCCCGCGGCTCCGAACCGGCGAAAGTTCGCCCTGCGGTCGTTGTTCAGGAGGACTGGCTGTTGGCCACGAACATCGCCACGGTACAGGTCGTCCCGTTGACGTCGAACACGGGACTGGAAGCATTCCCGGGGAACGTCCTGATACCCGCCGAGGCCTCCGGACTTGAGAAGGACTCCGTCGCCATTGTCTCTCAGGTCGGTCCGATCAGCCGGGAATTCCTCGACCCCTATCCCGCCGGGCATGTACCTGCGTACCTGCTCGCCGAGATCGGCGCGGGCATTCGCCTCGCACTCGGTTTATAGAGCCAGAACGCCCCGCGGCAGCTAACTTAGCCGTCTGACTGAATGCCCTTCGGGCAATTCGCCGCCGCAGAACCCAGGCTATGAGCGACCAGGGCGCGATGGCTCCGCTGCTCAACACTCCCGCTATCCGCAATCCCGGTGTCGTCAGCGTAAGTGCGAACAGGGCGCAGAGAGCGCACGGTGGTGGAGCCACGTGCTGTGGTACGGCGCCAGAGTATCCGCATTCACCCGGCGCCGTTCACAACTGCGGATACTTGTGGATCATCAGCTGAACGGTGGCACGGGAGACGAAACGAACGCAAATATGCAAGTTCTCTTGGAGTACAAACTGTTGCAAGACTTCGCTCACGATACGCACTGACCTAGAAACTGAACGGGCTCTAGCAGCGCTGACCGGTGACGGACTGTCCCGCTCGGATGGCGATCATGGAGGCTGAACGTACTCACCGCCGCGCTCGACTCCGGGCCGAGTCCGAAGCGCTCCGGAACGATCCGGAAGACGTCACCGCTTCTCGCAAACTTGCGGCCGAGCTGGACGCTTTTCGTGCGTGGCGACCTCTACCGCCTGAAGACGCCTAGTGACCCTCGTGGACACGAGCAAACTGGGGCGCGGTTCGCTGTGGTCCTGCAGTCCGGTCCTGCAGTCCGACGAGGTGAGGCGTCATTTCGCCCCGAGGTCGAAATCAATGGAACGAAGACCAGAGTGTTGGTCGAGCAACTGACAGCGGTCAATCAGGAAATCCGGCTGGGTGAGTTCGCCGGTCGCTTGAATGGCTCGAAAATGCGCGCCATAGACGCGGCTCTGCAGAACCTGCTGGGTCCGGACTGACCGCTAGTTGCGGGGGCGGGCCGTTCCGCTACGACTGGTAGCGGGCGAGAAACTCGATCGCAGCTTGTTTGAACGCCCGTGAGCTGACCGCGTTCATATGGGTACGGGCCGGCAGCCACAACACTTCGGAGCAGGCGGCGAGCGCCGCGAGCTCGGCCGTGCCGGTCGCGAGCACATCACGGTCGCCGGTCACGAAAAGAAGGGGCCGAGACGGAACGGATGCGCCCGGCTCGAACCGCTCAGCCTTGATCGCGGCGACCAGCCGCAGCAGGGCCGGGGTGTTCGCGCCCGGAGCGAGCTGCATCAGGGTCATCAGTGAGGCGGTCGACTCGTGCGCGATCGCGCTGGAATCCGACAGAAACAGGGCGGCCGCCTCGAGGTCGAAGTCGGCGAGCGGGTCCTCGGCGCTCATGCCGCCGAGCACCGCGCGATTGACCAGGTCGGGCCGCTCGGCGGCGAGTTCCCAGGCCAGGCGCGAGCCGAGCGAGTACCCGACCAGGTCGACGCCGGATGCGGGCTGGCCGACCTTGCGGGGCCGGGCGCCGGCCAGGGTGAGCACCTCGAGAACCGCCGCGCGCAGGCGGCTGGGGGCGTAGGCATCCGTCTCGAGCGGTGCCCTGCTCGCTCCGTGGCCGAGCAGATCGATGGTAATGACGCGCCGTCCGGCGCTCACGAGGTCACGCACCCAGCCGGTCGCCTCCCAGTTGAGGGCGGTGGATGAGGCGAAGCCGTGCACGAGCAGCACCGGGGCAAGGCCCGCGTCGAGTTCGGGTTCGTGCTGGCGCCAACTGGTGAGCATGTCTAGTCCCCGTCGAGAACGACGGTGAGGCGCACGCGGCGTTTCGGCGCGGCCTCTGCCGGCACAGTGCCGACGATGCCGGCCGAGTCGTCGGCGACCGTGAAGGTGATCAGCGGAGTGTCGACGAGCACCACGTCGCCGGGCTCGCCGTGCAGGGTGAGCACGATACCGGCGATGGGTGACGGCAATTCCACCGACGACTTCGTCGTTTCAACCTCGACGAATGGCTGGTTGCGTTCGACTTGGTCACCCACCGTGACGAGCCATTCGAGCACGGTCGCCTCGAGCAGTCCCTCACCGAGGTCGGGCAGGGGAAAAGAGATTTCAGCCACGGCGGTACTCCAATACTCGCTGAACTCCAAAGAGAATTCGATCAATGTTCGGGATGTACTCGTCCTCCAGATCGCCAGACGGGTACGGCACGTCGAAGCCGGTCACGCGCTCGACCGGCGCCCGCAGCGTGTCGAAGCAGCTCTGCGAGACGAGCGCGGCGACCTCGGCACCGAGGCCAATGGTGCGCGGCCCCTCGTGCACGACGATGGCCCGACGCGTGCGTGAAACGGATGCCGCCAGCCCCGCTTCGTCGATCGGCTTCAGCCAGCGCAGATCGAGCACCTCGAGTTCGATGCCATCTTCCGCGGCTAACTTCGCCACCTGGAGGCAGCGGGAGACCATTGAGCCCCACGCGATGAGGGTCGCGTGCTTGCCCGGACGGGCGATCACCGAGCCCTCGAGGGAGGCGCGGCCGGTGAGCGGGCCATCCGTTCCCCCGGAGATGCCATCACCGACCACGTTGTCGACCAGGTTGACCCCGGCCTTGTTCCAGTAGCGCGCCTTGGGCTCCATGAAGATGACCGGGTCGGGCATCGAGACGGCGTGCTTGAGCAGGTGGTAGGCCTGCTGCGGGTTGGCCGGCGACACGACCTTGAGTCCGGGCACGTGCGCGAACAGCGATTCGAGGCTCTCACCGTGGTGTTCGGGGGCGCGGATGCCGCCAAAGCTCGGCACCCGCAGCGTCACAGGCATCGGCAGGCGTCCGCGGCTGCGATAGTTCATGCGGGCCAGCTGCGTGATGATCTGGTTGACGGCCGGGTAGGCGAAGCCGTCGAACTGCACCTCGGGGATCGGGTGAAAACCGGCCATGGCCAGCCCAATCGCGGTGCCGAGAATGCCAGACTCTGCGAGCGGGGTGTCAAAGACCCGGTTCGCGCCGAAGCGCTGCTGCAGCCCGTCGGTGACCCGAAAGACTCCGCCGAGCACGCCGACGTCTTCGCCGAAGATGAGGGCGCGCTCATCCGTTTCGAGAATCTCACCGAGCGCCCGGTTGATGGCCTGCTGCATGGAGAGTTGCAGGAGCGGGGCCTCCCGCACGAGTTCGAGGATGGCGCCGTTCATAGACTCAGACATGCTCGGATTCCTCTCTCCACTGGCGCGCCTGGGCGCCAAGCGTCGGGGTTGATTCTTGAAAAACGAAGTCGAACATTTCGCTTCCGGGCCGGCTTTCGAGGGCCACGACTCCGTCGCGAATCTCGTCGGCACGCGCCTGGGCGTCGGCGTCAGCCACGGCGAAGAAGGCAGAGTCAGCCACGTTGTCGGCCAGCAGCACCGCGCGAAACCGGTTGAGCGGATCTTCGCCACCGTCGGTTTTCTCGTCCTCGAGGGTGCGGTAGCGACCGGGGTCGTCGCTCGTGGAGTGCGGACCGCGCCGGTAGGTCATCGCCTCGACCACGACCGGGCCGAGGCCCGCGCGGGCGTGGGCGACCGCGCGTCGGGTGGCGTCCAGCACGGCGAGCACGTCGTTGCCGTCGACCTGCACGGCTGGCATGCCGTAGCCGGCAGCGCGTGCGGCCACCGAGCCGCCGGCCACCTGTTGTTCGGTCGGCACCGAGATGGCCCAGCCGTTGTTTTGCACGAAGAACACCACCGGCGCCTTCAGAATGGCGGCGAAGTTCATCGCCTCGTGCACGTCACCCTGCGAGCTCGCGCCGTCGCCGAGAAAGGCCAGGCCCACGCCGAGGCCGGTTGTTGAAACGGATGCTGCACCGCCCGTTACCACAGCCGTCCCGTTCAGCGTCTGGCCGTTCAGGGTCTGCCCGTGCGCCCAGCCCACCGCGTGCAGAACGGATCCGCCGACAACCGCTTGAAAGGGCGCGAAGTGGGTGGCCCCGGGGTCGTAGAGCCCGCCGTGCCAGATCGCTTTGTGGGTCGACATGTACTCGACCATGTTCACGCCGACCGTGTAGGCCACGCCCATCTCACGGTAGGTCGGAAAGATGAAGTCCCGGGTCTTATCGACGCCGAAGCCGGCACCGACCTGGGCTGCCTCCTGGCCGAGCATCGGCGCGTAACCGGGAATAAGACCCTGGCGCTGCCACGCCACGGCATCGCGGTCGAGCTGACGCACGTTCGCCAGCATCCGATACAGGTCGCGCAGCTGATCCGGGGTGAGGTCGCCGACATCCGCACTCTGCATCTGCATCTGCCCTGAACGCAGGGGAAGGGTGTCGAGGGCGTGAGTCGCCATGCTGGCTCCTTCTGATCGTTGACTGGGCGGGCTACCGCAAAGTTAGTGACTTTGCCGAGCGTCTGCCACAGCGACCATTTGAAGTGCACACTCTGTGAATAATTGTGTGCATTTTCAACGAAACACCATACAGTTGGTACACCCCCGCTCGGCAACGATGCCCGACCGGACCACCGAAAGGTCACGCTCATGGATGTCGACTCGCTGGATGCTCGACTCGTCACACTGTTCTGCGAGCGGCCGAAGCTCTCGGTGCTCGAGGCCTCGCGGCGGCTCAAGGTGGCCAGGGCAACCGTGCAGGCCAGGCTCGACCGGCTAATGAGCCGCGGGGTGATCAAATCCTGGGCGCCGACCCTGAACCCGAGCGAGTTCGGCTACCCGGTCACCGCCTACTGTTCGCTCACCGTGCGGCAGGACTCTGGCCACGCGGTTGTCGTTGCGGCTCTCGCGAAGATTCCCGAGATTCTGGAGTTGCACACGGTCTCCGGCGACAGCGACATGCTCGCCCGGGTCGTCGCCCGGTCGAACGCCGACGTGCAGCGCGTGCTCGACCTCATCGTCGCCACCCAAACGGTCGTGCGCTCCTCGAGCGTGATCGTGCTGCAGACCCGCATCGAGGCGCAGGCCCTGGCCCTGCTGCAGGCCACTGCCGCCGGCACTATCTCCACTCCTGGCACGCCGGAGCCGCCCGTCGATCGTGGCTAATTCAGGATAATTTCGGCGAGCGACCCCGCGGCTCCCGAACCAATGCGGCGCAACTCCCCCCGCTCAGGCAATTTCCTGAATTAGCCACCAGGCAGCTCCGTGACACACCACGCTGAGCTGAGCCACTCAGGCTCGCGTGAGAGAATAAGGGTTGGTCCCTTTTTCTTACGGAGCTCCCTCACCTATGGCCCATTCCCTCAGCACTCACGAGATCGCCCGCATCGTCGGCAGCCAGTCGTTCTCGCGCGGTGAACGGTACGCCCGCAACGGACACGTCACCGAACAGTCCTGGGCCCCGTCGGGAACACACCTCACCGGACGCGTGAGCGGCACCAGTCCCCAGCCGTACACCGTGCTGGTCTCGTTCACCCTCAATGCGGCCGGCCAGGCCGTTCGAGCCAGCGGAACGTGCACCTGCCCGATGGCCAGGAACTGCAAGCACGTCGCCGCCCTGCTGCTGGCGAGCCGCAGCACGCCCGCGGAGCTGAATGCCGAGCGCGCGGCGTCCAACGTGCGTGCCATCGGCGACCGCCGCACCCCCGTCTTCGAGTCGACCTTCGTACCGACCGCGTATCAGCCGCCCACCCCGGCCCCCGTCGTTCCCATTCGCCCACCGGTCCCGGCCTGGCGCGCCGCCCTGGCCCCGCTTGCGAAGCCGAGCGGCGCCGAGACGGTCACGAGCACGGCCCTCGCGCTGCAATTCGACCTGCTTGATCCCGTCTACAGCCCGAACCGCCGCACCGGGCCTCGCCGCCTCGGCGCACGCCCCATGGTGATGGGCAAGAAGGGCAAGTGGATCCGCGGCTCCCTCACCTGGGACAACCTGTCCTGGACGCCCGGCACCTACAACCGCGGCCACCGCAAAATCCTGAACGCCCTCTACGCCCTGTCGGCCACCGGGCAGCGTTATTACAGCTACACCGACCACTGGCTCTACCTCGACAACTTCGAGAACAAGGCCCTCTGGGATCTGCTGCACGAGGCCCAGCTGAGCGGTCTGCCACTCGTCTGCGCAACGGATGCCCAGAATCCCGTCCTCCTCTCTCCCACGCCCGCCTCGCTCGAGGTCGACATTCGGCGGGACGATGACGGCCTGCAGCTGACCCCCTTGCTCGTGTTGAGCGAGAAGCTGCACCGCGGCTCCGAATTCGGTTTTCTCGGCGATCCGGCGCACGGCGCCTACACCTGGACCGCCCCGGCCGACCCGCTCGCGACCGGCAATCAGCTCATCCTCGCCCCGCTGACTGCCACGGTGAACTCCGAGATCCGCGCCCTGGCCGTGACCGGCGGCTTCGATATTCCGGCCGACGACGAGGTGGCCTTCCTCACCGACTTCTACCCCTTTCTTCAGCAAAAACTAATCTTGACCAGCCATGACGCATCGTTTGAGTTGCCCAAGACCGCTCGCCCCCAACTCGCCCTCACCATCACGCACCAAACGGATGCCCGCATCACCCTGGCCTGGGAGTGGCAGTACGTCGCGCCCACCGACCAGGCCGCAGCCGTCCCGACCGACGCCTTCGAAATAGAGCCCGCCCCCGTGCTCTACCGCCACCCGCTGCGCCCGACACCCAACGACACCCGCTTTCGCAACGCGACCCGCGAGAGCGACACGCTGCGAGACGTCGAACGCGCCATCAGCTCGTTCGAGCAGCTCTGGCAGCCGGCAACCCCGATCAGTGCGGCCCTACTGCTCGAGCACGCCGAGCTGCAGGGCGCCGTCATGATCACCTTCCTCGGTGAAGCCGTATCCCAGCTCGCGAAAGATGGCGTCATCGTGCAGGTCTCCGCCGACGCGCCGAGCTATCGCGAGGCTGACGAAGCGCCCGTGATCAGCCTCGCCACCACCGAGAGCACCGATACCCGCGACTGGTTCGACCTCGCCGTCACCGTGTCGATCGAGGGCGAAGACATTCCCTTCGACGACCTCTTTCGAGCGCTGGCCACCGACCAGGACCTGATGATCCTCGACAGCGGAACCTATTTCAGCCTCGACCGGCCCGAGCTGCAGCAGCTGCGCCGCCTGATCGAAGAGGCCCGTGGCCTGCAGGAGAGCAATGCCGGCACTCTCGGCCTCAGCCGTTTTCAGGCCGACCTGTGGGACGAACTGCAGCTGCTCGGCGTGGTCGCCGAACAGGCCGCTACCTGGCGCAGCGCCGTCGAGGGCCTGTCTGAAGCCGCTCCCATCGCCGAACGCCCGCTCCCGCTGGCCGTGCACGCCACCCTGCGCGCCTACCAGCAGACCGGTTTCGACTGGCTCAGCTTTCTCTACGACCACCAGCTCGGCGGCGTACTCGCCGACGACATGGGGCTCGGCAAGACCCTGCAGGCGATCGCCCTGATCGCCCACGCCCGGGACAGCGAACGCGCGCAGCCGGGCACCGTGCGCAAGCCGTTCCTCGTCGTCGCGCCCACGAGCGTCGTCTCCAACTGGGCCACCGAGTGCGCCCGGTTCGCTCCCGACCTGGCGACAGCAGCCATCACCCAGACCGCCGGAAAGCGCGGCTCCAGCCTGCAGGACGTGATGGGTGAAGCGGATGTCGTGATCACCTCGTACACGCTCTTTCGCCTCGACTTCGAGGAATACAACGCTCAGGACTGGGCCGGACTGCTGCTCGACGAGGCCCAGTTCGTGAAGAACCACCAAAGCAAGGCGCACGTCTGCGCCCGCCGGCTGCGCACCGCGTTCAAGCTCGCCATCACCGGCACGCCGATGGAAAACAACCTGATGGAGTTGTGGTCACTGCTCTCCATCACCGCGCCCGGCCTGTTCCCGAGCCCGAGCCGCTTCGCCGACTACTACCGCAAGCCCATTGAAACGGATGCCGACGGTGAGCGGCTCACGCAGCTGCGCCGCCGCATCCGTCCCTTCATGCTGCGCCGCACCAAAGCCCAGGTGGCGAGCGACCTGCCCGAGAAGCAGGAGCAGGTGCTGGAACTCGACCTGCACCCGCGGCACCGCAAGGTCTACGACATGCACCTGGCCCGGGAACGCCAGAAGGTGCTCGGCCTGATCGAGGACATGAACGCGAACCGGTTCGAGATCTTTCGCTCGCTCACCATGCTGCGCCAGCTCAGCCTCGATGCGAGCCTGTACGACAAGAAGTACGACAGCGTTCCCTCGACCAAGCTCGACGCCCTGCTGGAGCTGCTCGAAGACACCGTCGCCGAGGGCCACCGCACCCTCATCTTCAGCCAGTTCACCCAGTACCTCGGCAAGGCGCGGGACCGGCTCGACGCAGCCGGCATCAGCTACTCCTACCTCGACGGCAAGACCCGCAATCGAGCCAAGGCCATCAGCGACTTCAAGGAGGGCTCGAGTTCGGTTTTCCTGATCAGTCTCAAGGCCGGCGGATTCGGCCTCAACCTCACCGAGGCCGACTACGTCATCCTGCTCGACCCGTGGTGGAACCCGGCGACCGAGGCACAGGCGGTCGACCGCGTACACCGCATCGGCCAGACCAAGAACGTCATGGTCTACCGATTGGTGTCGAAGGACACTATCGAGGAGAAGGTCATGGCCCTCAAAGCCACCAAGGCCCGCCTGTTCGAGAGCGTTATGACCGATGGCGCCCCGGCCGGCACCGCCCTGACCGCCGCCGACATCCGAGAGCTCCTCGCCTGACCCCCTCCACCCCCTGCGGTCGGGGCCCGGGCCCGGAAAGCGGGCCCATGATAGGTCATGGGCCCGCTTCCACAACCTGGGCCCGAGGGATGACCATCCGTCACCAGAAGTTCACTCGCCACCCCTAGACTGCCCGCGACTCCCCACCCCGCGCTGCAGAAACGGTGACATGTCTAGAACCTTCGATTGGATCGACGCCCGCCTCGCCACGGCGCTCACCCCGAGCCGCCGTCTCACCCTGCAACGACCGCGCACTCTGGCCCTGGGGTTCCTGGGCCTGCACGCGGTCTTTCTCGTCGCGCTGCTCCCGACCATCCTCACCGGCCGGGTGCTCGGTGATCTCCCGCTCTACCGACGATGGGCCGAACTCGGCCTGGGCAACGGTTTCTGGCAGGGCCTCGACGTGGCCTGGGTGTATCCGATCGGGGCCATGCTGCCGATCGCGTTCGCCGGCATCGCCGGGCCGCTGCTCTACCAATTGCTCTGGTTTCTGATGACGGCAGCGCTCAATGCCGTCGCCGTCGGAGCCCTGACCGATTGGGGACGCCGCCGCAGCGGCTACAAGCCGGCCTGGTACTGGTTGCTGTGCTCGTTCCTGCTGAGCCCGGTCGGGCTGTTACGCCTGGAAGGAGTCACCGCACCGATCGTCATTGTCGGCCTCGTGCTGCTCGCGCGTCGACCGGTCATCGCCGCGCTCCTGCTGGCCCTCGCCACCTGGATCAAGGTCTGGCCGGCCGCCGTTTTCCTCGCGGTCGTCACGGTATCGTCGCGAAAACTGACGATGGTCCTGACCGGAGCGGCGTTGTCGGCGGCGGTGGCGGCATCCGTTTGGCTGCTCGACGCTGCGCAGTTTCTCACCGGATTCGTCACCGAACAGACCGACCGTGCGCTGCAGCTCGAGGCTCCGGTCACGACTCCGTGGGTGTGGCTGGCCTCGCTCGGCCAACACGACACGGAAATCTACGAAAACTTTGCCATCGCGACCCGCGAGGTGAGTGGCCCCGGGGCCGGTCTCGTCGCCTCCCTGATGACACCGGTCATGTTCGGTGCCATCGCGGCGATCTTCGTGCTGATGGTCATTGCTCAACGTCGACAAGCGGATGCCGCCGAGCTGCTGCTGCTTGGTTCCCTGGCCCTGGTCAGCGCATTCATTGTCTTCAACAAGGTCGGGTCGCCGCAATACATGCTCTGGCTGGTGCCGATCGTCGCGGTCGGCGTTGGCCGCAGCTGGGCGGCCTGGAGGGTGCCCGCCGTGCTGATGCTGGCCATTTCAGCCCTGACGACGTTGATCTTTCCAATCTTCTACCTGCCCCTGATCGACGGCAACCTATTTTCGCTGCTGCTGCTCACGGCGCGCAACGGGCTGCTCGTCGCACTCTGCGGCTGGTCCATCGTCGCGGTCGCACGGTTGGCCCACACCGCATGGCGGAACGAGGCCGCCGCTGGCGCGCGGCGCGCACTCCCAGTCGGCCAAGGCAGAATAGACGGGTGACCACGACGACGACCTTCGCCCTCATCCGCCACGGCCAGACCGATTGGAACGCCGCCGCGCGCATCCAGGGCGCCACCGATATCCCACTGAATGACGTGGGGCGCGGTCAGGCAGCGGATGCCATCGCTCCCCTGAAACGCTACGACTGGGATTTCATCGTCTCGTCCCCGCTCTCCCGTGCTGCGGAAACCGCCGACCTGATCGGCGAGCGGCTCGGCCTCGACACGGCCCGCCGCCTCCCGGCACTGATCGAGCGCAACTACGGGCCGGCCGAGGGTTTGAGCGCTGGCGCCGAACTCGATGCCCTGCGTT
Source organism: Cryobacterium sp. Hh38 (assembly GCF_004403235.1). NCBI lineage: Bacteria > Bacillati > Actinomycetota > Actinomycetes > Micrococcales > Microbacteriaceae > Cryobacterium > Cryobacterium sp. Hh38. The sequence goes on from NZ_SOHD01000017.1 coordinate 37,189, forward strand.
TTCCCGGAGGGTTCCACGGTGCCGAGACCGAACAGGCCGTCGCCGCGCGCGGCATCGACGCCCTGCGCGACCTCGCCCGCGAGCACCCCGGAGCGCGCATCATTGTGGTCGCGCACGGCACGCTCATTCGTTTGAGCCTCGAAAACGCGCTCGACCAGCCCATCGGCAGCATTACCAACGCCTCGCTCAACGTCGTGCAGCACCACCACACACACGCTGATGGATCGACCGCCTGGCAGCTCGACGTTCTGAACGGCGAGCCGCTCGTACGCGCCTGATCGCGCCCGAAGTATCACCGCAGACCGGCAGACCAGTGTCTGCCGGTCGTCACCATCCACTGATCGAGCTTGCCGAGATCGCCCTAGGCCCGCCGTAAGCCGCCCCGAAAAAGCTAGCGACCGGTCGACACCGTCACCGTGAACTTGGTGTTGCGGCCGACTTGGCGGGTCGAACCGACGATGCGGGTCAGCATCGGACGGTAGCCGAGGTGCGTGTTCCAGACCGTCCACAGTTCGCCGCCGGGCGCAAGCACTCGGGCCGCGTCGATGAACAGCTTCTCGGCCAGGCCCGCGTGCACGGATGCGCCGATGTGAAAGGGCGGGTTGAGCAGAATCAGGTCGGCGGAGTCATCAGCCTGGCCGGACAGGCCATCGGCCCGCACGACGGTGACTCGTTCGGCGAGCGCGTTGGCGTCGACGGTGGCACGAGCGGATGCCACGGCAACGGCCGACTGGTCCGTCGCGAGCACCCGCAGCAGGGGTCGCTGCGCAGCGAGCGCCGCGGCGAGCACGCCGGTGCCGCAGCCGAGGTCGATGGCGCGCTCGGCATCGGGCTTCATGCGGTCGAGCACCTCGAGCAGCGCCCGGGTGCCGATGTCGATGCTGGTTCCAGCGAACACTCCGCCGTGGCCGCGCACCACGAGGTCGAAGTCCTCGTGCTTCTCGCTGTGCGGCCAGTCGGTCGTCGACGTGGTGAGCGGCGAGGAGGCGATGAGCACGCGGGACTTCTGGCGAGCCGGGCGCACGTTGAGGGCGCCGAAGTGACGGCGCAGCACCTCGTTCATGCTCACGGTCATGTGCTTGATGCGGCCGCCGGCGAAGACGATCACGTCGGGGGCGGCGTACTTGGCGATGGCGCCGGCGATCTCATCGAGGGCGTCGAGGCTTTTTGGCAGCTGCAGCAGCACGACGTGGGCGTCGGCCAGCAGTTCCTCGCCGAGCGGAAGGGAGCGGTAGGCATCCGTCAGGTTGACGCCGGAGGCGTTGCTGTCAAGCGCGTACTCGCCCGAGAGGGCGTCCTGATAGACGCGAATGCCGCGGGCATCGTGCAGTGCGGCGGCGCCGAGGGTGAGGGCGCCATAGCGGTCCTCGAGCACGACGACTCCACCGCTGCGGTAGGCGGCGATCGCACCGGCGGCCTCATCGAGGATGAGCCGGTCGCTGGCGTCGACGGCGAACAGGTTCTCGGCCTCGATGTCGGGGCGACGTCGCAGCCGATCGAAGTCGAAATCATTGGTGTTCCGCGGCGCGGACTGGTCGTGCGTGCCCGATTCGGACATGGTTCCCCCTGAAAGTGGTGCCGGTGCAACCAGTTCGTGCTGTGAAAGCGAAACGTGGAGCTAGGTGTTGTAGAACTACGTGTGGTCTCGCGGCCGCCAGATGACAATCTGGTTGCTGCGTCTGGTGCGGGTGCCCGCCTTCATCGAAATGACGTCGCCGGCCGAGCCAGCCGCGAAAACGCGGCGGCCCGGACGGTTCAGCAATTCGTCGGCGAGCGTCGATTCCAACTCGCGCAGGCGTTTTTCGAGCCCGCGCACGTGATCCTCGAGTTCGAGGATACGACGGATGCCCTCCAGACTCACACCTTCTGAGCCCAAGAACGCAATTTCACGGAGCTTTGCCACGTCGAGCATGGAGTATCGACGGCTCTTTCCGGGGGTGCGCTCCGGGCTGACCAGGCCCAGGCGATCGTATTGGCGCAGGGTTTGCGGGTGCATTCCCGCAAGCTCTGCTGCCGTGGAAATCACGAAAACCCGGGTGGTCTCGTCCATGACTAGCCCTTCGCTCGCGCGATCAGTTCATCACGCGGATTTTCCTTGGGCAGTGCCGCGGCGAAGGCTGCGAGCTTTTCTTCCGCATCCTTTGACAGGTGTGACGGTACAGCGACCTGCACGATGGCGAGCAGGTCGCCGGTGCCCTTCGCCGTGGTGACGCCGCGACCCTTGACCCGCAGCACGCGTCCTCCGGGAGTGCCGGGGGCCACGCGCAGTTTGACCGGGGCACCACCGAGGGTGGGCACCTCGATCGTCGCACCGAGGCTCGCCTCGACGAAGGTGACCGGAACGGTCACCCGCAGGTTGAGGCCGTCCCGTTCAAACACCGGGTGCTTGCGCACGGTGATCGTCAGCACGATATCGCCGGTTTCTCCGCCGTCGGGGCTGGGCTGGCCCTTGCCGCGCAGGCGAATCTTCTGCCCGTCGGCGACGCCCGCTGGCACCTTGACCTTGATCGGCCGGCCGTCCTGGGTCTGCAGACTGATCTGGTCGCCCTGGGTAGCCGTGATGAAGTCGATGGTCGTCGACGCGATCACATCGCGGCCTCGGGTAGGCGCGCCCGATCCGCGGTAGCCGCCGGTGGGGTTGCCGAAGCCGCCGCCACCGCCGCCACCTCTGCCGAACATACCCCCGAGGATATCGTCGAAGCCGCCCTGCTCGAAGGTATAACTTTGCTGACGACTTCCGCCGCCGAACATGCCTCCGAAGGCGTCCTCAAAGCCACCGCTCTGGGCCCGGCCGCCGGGCGCGGCGAACCGCGCCCCACTGCCCATGGCCCGCACGGCATCGTATTCCTTGCGCTGCGCGGCATCGCCCAGCACCGAGTGCGCCTCGCTCAGTTCCTTGAACTTCGCCTCGGCGGCGGGGTTCCCCGGGTTGGAATCCGGGTGGTATTTACGCGCGAGCTTGCGGTACGCCTTCTTCAACTCGGCCGGCGTGACATCTTTCGATACCCCGAGAACCTTGTAGAAGTCCTTGTCAAACCAATCCTGGCTAGCCATCGCTCGGTACCTGAACGACGACCTTGGCCGCGCGCAGCAGCGTGGAGCCGAGGTAGTACCCCGTCTCCGCGACGTCGCCGACGGTTTCCACGTCGACCGCTGCACTCGGCTGCTGGAAGATCGCCTCGTGCATGGTTGGGTCGAAGGGTTCGCCGACCGTGCCGAACGAGGTCAGCCCGAGCCGTTCAACGCTCGAACGCAGTTTGGCTGCGATCGTGGCGAAGGCCGAGTCGGGCACGAGATCGCCGTGCTTCTCAGCACGGTAGATGTCGTCGAGTACCGGAATAAGCACCTTGACGATATCCCCGGTCACGCGCTCTTTCTCGATGGCCCGGTTGGCTTCGGTGCGCCGACGATAGTTGGCGTACTCGGCCGTCACGCGCTTGAGGTCGGCGAGGTGTTCGCTCGTCGGCTCAGCAACTTCGCGTTCCGCCGCGTCCAGAATGTCCTGAACGGTCAATTCGTCTTCTTCGATCCCGTCGGCCGTACCGTCGGCTACAGCACTGTCAGGTTCAGAAGCGGATGCTGCATCAGCTGCGGCCGCGCCCGCAGCGGCGGTGCCGTCATCGGGCACCCCCGCAGCGGACGCGTCGTTGTCTGGATGTTTCTTGTCAGCCATGGTTACGGCCTACTTCTTCTTCTCGTCTTCGTCGTCGTCAACAACTTCGGCGTCGACAACGTCTTCGTCCTTGTTCTCTTCGGCAGGAGCCTCGTCGGTGCTGGTCTCATCAGCGCCGGCTGCGGCATCCGCCTGGCTGGACTTGTAGATGGCTTCGCCAAGCTTGCCCTGGCTTTCGTTGAGCTTGTCAAACGCGGTCTTCACCGCGTCGTCATCGTCGCCGGCGAGAGCGGACTTGAGGGCGTCGACATCAGCCTGCACCTCATTCTTCACGTCCTCGGGGAGCTTGTCGACGTTGTCCTTGATCAGCTTCTCGATCGAGTAGGCGAGCTGCTCGGCCGTGTTGCGGGTCTCGGCGACTTCACGCAGACGCTTGTCTTCTGCGGCGTGCTCTTCACCCTCGCGCACCATGCGCTCGATGTCTTCCTTCGCGAGCGAGGAACCGCCCGTGATGGTCATCGACTGCTCGGTTCCAGTGCCCTTGTCCTTGGCAGACACGTGCACGATGCCGTTGGCGTCGATGTCGAAGGTGACCTCGACCTGCGGAATGCCGCGCGGCGCCGGCGCGATGCCGGTGAGCTCGAAGGTTCCGAGGTTCTTGTTGTCGCGGGTGAACTCACGCTCGCCCTGGAAGACCTGGATCGCAACGGACGGCTGGTTGTCGTCGGCCGTGGTGAAGGTTTCGCTGCGCTTGGTCGGGATGGCCGTGTTGCGCTCGATCAGGCGCGTCATGATGCCGCCCTTGGTTTCGATGCCGAGGCTCAGCGGGGTGACGTCGATGAGCAGAACGTCCTTGCGCTCGCCCTTCAGCACGCCGGCCTGCAGTGCGGCGCCGACGGCGACGACCTCGTCCGGGTTGACACCCTTGTTCGGGTCCTTGCCGCCGGTCTCGCTCTTGACGAGCTCGTAGACGGCGGGCATACGGGTGGAACCACCGACGAGAACGACGTGGGCGATGTCACCGACCTTGACGCCGGCCTCACGAATAACGTCCTGGAAGGGCTTCTTGGTGCGGTCGAGCAGGTCCTCAGTCATCTTCTCGAATTGGGCGCGGGTGAGCGTCTCGTCGAGGTTGGCCGGGCCGTTTTCGGTCAGCGACAGGTAGGGCAGCTGGATGCTCGTCGACATGCTCGAGGAGAGTTCCTTCTTGGCCTGCTCAGCGGCTTCTTTGAGGCGCTGCTTGGCGATCTTGTCCTTGGACACGTCAACGCCGGTGGTCTCCTTGAAGCGCTTGATCAGGTGATCAACGATGCGCTGGTCCCAGTCGTCGCCGCCGAGGCGGTTGTCGCCGGCGGTCGAGCGCACCTGGATGGTGGAGAAGTCGTCGTCCTTGCCCACCTCGAGCAGCGACACGTCGAAGGTTCCGCCTCCGAGGTCGAAGACCAGAATGAGCTCGTCTTCCTTGCCCTTGTCGAGACCGTAGGCCAGCGCGGCGGCGGTCGGCTCGTTGATAATGCGCAATACGTTGAGTCCGGCAATCTCGCCGGCCTCCTTCGTGGCCTGACGCTCGGCGTCGTTGAAGTACGCCGGCACGGTCACGACGGCGTCGCTGACCTTCTCGCCCAAGTACTGCTCGGCATCCCGCTTGAGTTTGGCGAGGATACGCGCGCTGATCTCCTGCGGGGTGTACTTCTTGTCGTCGATCGCGACGGTCCAATCGGTGCCCATGTGGCGCTTGACGCTGGAGATGGTGCGGTCGACGTTGGTGACGTTCTGGCGCTTGGCGGTTTCTCCGACGAGAACTTCGCCGTCCTTGGTGAATGCGACCACCGAGGGGGTGGTGCGCAAGCCCTCGGCGTTGGCGATGACGGTGGGTTCTCCACCTTCGAGCACGGACACCACCGAGTTTGTGGTTCCGAGGTCAATACCTACTGCACGAGCCATCTGGGTTGTTCTCCTTCAATCATGTGCGAAACGAACTGCTAAGTAATCTCAAGACTTGAGCCTCGATGGCTCAAGTATTCCAGAGCCGTTTCGTCCCTGTCAATTTCTACGGCTGAAAGTTGAGTGTGAGTGGCTCAACTTTCAAAGCGGATGCCGCTCCGCCGACGGCAGACATGGAAGAACGGGCCGCACGATGTAACCAGTGCGACCCGTCCACGTATTTTTCGCCCGAAGGCTGGTTAGTCGCCCTCCACCTTGATGGTGGCGATGGTACCGGTGAGCACGCCGATCAGGCGGTCACCGTCGAACTCGGTGGTGGGGGCATCCATCACGATGCGGCCGAGGCGCAGCACGACGATGCGGTCCGTCACCTCGAGTACGTGCGGCAGTGTGTGGGAGATGAAGATAACGCCGAGTCCCTTGGCCTTGGCCGCACGAATGACATTGAGCACTTCGCCCGCCTGACGCGCACCGAGGTGGTTGGTGGGCTCGTCCAGAATGATCACTTTTCGCGCCCACGACACCGCCCGGCCAATCGACACCGCCTGGCGCTGGCCGCCGGAGAGCTGAGAAACGGAACGGTTCGACGCCGGCACGGCGATTCCAACCCGCTCGAGGTCAGCGTGCGCCTCGCGGGCCATGGTCTTCTTCGACAGAAACCCCAGCTTTCCCAGGAATCCCGGCACGACCTTTTCACGGCCGAGGAACACGTTTTCCGAAACGGTCAGGTGCGGTGCCAGACCGGAGTCCTGGTAGAGAGTCTCCACCCCGGCCTCGAGGGCCTCCCGCGGCGAGCTCCATTCCCGCTCCACCCCGTCGAGCAAGATCTGTCCGCCGTCGGGTTGGTGGGCGCCCGAGAGCACCTTGACCAGGGTCGATTTTCCGGCACCGTTGTCGCCGACCAGGCCGACGACTTCGCCGGCGTGGAGCTTGAGGCTGGCCCCGTCGAGGGCGATGACTGAGCCGTAGCGCTTGGAAACGTTCCGGACTTCGTAGATGACTTCGCCGACCATGGTCACTTTCTCCCGTTCTTGCTCTGCAGCGTCTGAGCGGCGACCGCCGCAGCGATCAGAACGGCCACGACAACCTTTTTCCAGTCCGGTGCAACACCGATCATGATCAGGCCGGACTGCACGGTGAAGAGGATGAGGGCGCCGAGGATGGTGCCCATGATGCGGCCGACGCCACCCATGAGGGACGCGCCGCCGATGACGACAGCCGCGATGGCGTCGAGTTCACGGCCCGTTCCCGACGAGGGGGAACCTGCGCCGAGACGGATATAGACGTACATGCCGGCCAGGCCGGCCAGCGCACCGGACAGCGCGTAGACCATGGTGAGGTGTCGTTCCACGTTGATACCCGCTGCCCGTGCCGCAAAGGCATTCGAGCCGATGGCGTAGGTGTACAGACCAAAGCGGGCCTTGTGCAGGAACAGGCCCAGCACGGCAATGACGATGGCCACGAAGAGCACGGCCCAGGAGAGCGGATTCCAGGTCGGCGACATCGCGCTGATGAGAGTGAAGTCATTGGCGCTGCCGATGGGGGCGCCCTTGGAAATGATGACCGAGAATCCGAGCGCCGCGCCCATCGTGGCCAGGGTAGCGATGAACGGCACGATTTTGAGCTTGTTGATCAGGAATGCGTTGACCAGACCGACGCCCAAACCGACGGCGACCGAGACCACGGTTCCGATCAGGAGCGGGCCGGCAGCATCCTGCCCCTTGACGGTCTGGTCCAGGCCGAGCACGTTGGCCATGGTCCAGGCCGAGATGACGCCGCTGAGTCCGATGGTGGCACCGACCGACAGGTCGATGCCACCGCTGATCACCACAAAGGTTTGACCAACGGCAATCAGGGCAACGGAACCCCAGTCCGTGAGGACGTTATTGGCCGTCGCGACCGAAAAGAACTTCGGTTCGAGCACCGTGAACACGACGATCAGAATGATCATCACGCCCACCAGGATGGTGCTTTGATTGGCGGCCAGGGAGGAGAACCGTGACGAGAGCGCTGACTTCTGCACGCTCTGACTGACGTTGGTCATGTATTTGCCTTTGTTTTCTACAGCTACCGGGAAGACGACTTATTCAGTGGCGACGTAGGTGTACTTCGCGAAGTCGTCATCAGAGGTGCTGGAATCCAGGACTACGTTCGGAATGACAACCTCGTGCTCGGTCGACGTCTCACCGGTCTTGATGTACTCGACGAGCGTCTGAATGGCGAGGCGGGCTTCGGCGGCGGGATCCTGCGCGATGAGCGCGGTGAAAACGCCGGACTTGATCTTCGCGACGTTGTCGGGGTAAGCGTCGTAGCCGACGAGTCCAATGGTGCCTTCCAGGCCCTTGGATTCGAGGGCCGCAGCCGCACCCGAGGCGTTCGTGCCGTCAATGGCGAAAATGCCGGCCAGGTCAGGGAAGCGGGTGAGCCAGTTGTTCACGTTGGTCGCGGCCTTTTCCGGGTTGGACTCGGAGTACGCGACGTCAGCGATTTCAATGCCGGGATATTCGGCTTCGATCTGGGCCGTGAAGCCGTCGAGGCGGCTGACATTGGTGGTCGCGGTGGCGCTGGTGAGCCCGACGACAACCTGGTAGGTTCCGCCGTCTTCGTAGCCGATCTGGGTAGCGAGCGCGTCAGCGGCCTTGGCGCCGCCGTCGGCGTTGTCACCGGTGATGAATGACACGACGTCGGAGAGGTCGTCGACGTGGGTGTCTACGTTGACCACGGGGATGCCGGCGGCAACGGCCTTGGAGACCGAGGACTGCAGGGCCGTCGGGTCGGTCGGGATGAGCACCAGGCCGGAGGGCTGCTGGGCCAGAACCGCGTCGACGATCGGGATCTGGGTCTCGGCCGAGTAGTTCGCCGGGTCGCCCTGCCAGATGAGCGTGACGCCGAGCTTGGCGGCTTCTTCCTCTGCGCCGGCCTTCATCGCCTGGAAGAACGGGTCGGCCTCTGCGCCCATGACGAATGCAATGGTGATTTCATCCGCTGCCGCAGCATCGGTGGAATCGGTGGTGGCTGCGGTCGAGCAACCGGCCAGGGTCAGTGCGAATGCCGTCATTGCACCAACTGCTGCAATCGTTCGGAATGAGCGCCTCATGAATGTCTCCTTTGACTTACGTGACCAATGCGAGATCGTTCTCGCAAACCTTGGTACTATATATTCCAATGGGAGAATGAGTAATGCAACTCGAGTAGGTAACGGTTGCATCACGTTTACAAAGGGGTCACTGTGCGGGACGACGACGTCACGAAGCCAAGTCATCTGCCGACAATCGTCGACGTTGCCGCCGAGGCGGGTGTGTCCCGAGCCACGGCCTCGCGGGCGCTCGGCCGCTACGGCCGCACCTCGGCCTCCACCATCGCGCGGGTCGAGCAGGCGGCGGACGTGCTGGGTTACCGCCCGAACGAACTCGCTCGGGCGATGCGCGTCGGTGTCACCAAGACCATCGGTCTGGTCATCATCGCTGACTTCACGAATGCGTTTTTCGATCGCGCTACCAAGGCCATCGTGGACGAGGCCAAACTACACGGCTACCAGGTGCTCATTACCAACACCGATGAAGAAACCGCGATCGAGCGCCAAGCTATCGAGACCCTGCTCGAGAAACAGGTCGATGGGTTGATCGTGGTGCCGTCGCTGTCAGCGGGCTACGAGCATCTAAAGCCGGCTCAGCTCGGCGGCCGACCGATCGTGCTCATTGACCGCCGCCTGGACGACCCGCCGCTCACCTCCATCACCACCGACGATTTCGCCGGCACCCGCGAAGCCGTGCGCCACGCCATTTCACTCGGCCATAAACGGCTGGGTTTTCTCATCTCGGCCTCGAGCGTCGAGGGCGTGACCGACCAGAGGCCAACCCATCTCATCTCGACCGTTCTGGACCGCACAGAAGGCTTTCTGCAGGGCGCCTCCGACGCCGGTATCCGTCGCAACAGCCAGCATTGGATCTTCTGTGAGGACAAGCCGAAGTCATCCGAGGCGGCCGTGGCGTCGCTCCTGGACCGACCGAACCCACCCACGATCATTTTCACGTCGAACAACGACATGGCTCTGGCCGTGCTGAAGGTTGCCGGAAACCGGCGCCTCACCATCGGCCGGGACATCTCGCTCGTGACGGTCGACGACAGCCAGTGGGCGGCGGCAATAGTTCCCGGCATCACCGTGGTCGCCCGCCCGGTTGAAGAAATCGGCCAACTGGCCGTCACGAAGCTGCTGGCCGAAATCGCCGAGCCCGGCCAGCCCATCGAAGTCGTGGTGCTGCCAACCGAACTCATCACCCGCGATTCGGTGGCGAACCTTTACCTGCAGGACTACCGCGTCAGCTGACGTTCGCCCGAGCGGATGCCGACCCGACGGTCCCAGTATCAGCGCAGCATCCGTTCCTTACCGGCGGGCAGTAGATTGTGCACATGATCCACACTGTCGCCGGAGACGCAGCCACCACTCCAACGCGTGGCCGGGTGGTGGCCTGGGCGTTCTGGGACTGGGGATCAGCCGCGTTCAACGCCGTCGTCACGACCTTCGTCTTCACTGTGTACATCACCGGCGCGTCTTTCGGCGATGAAGACGTGATCAGCGCCCAGCTCGGCTGGGCCCTGGCCATCGCCGGCCTCGTCATTGCCGCACTGGCCCCGATCACCGGGCAACGCTCCGACACTTCCGGCCGCCGCAAATTCTGGCTCGGCGTGAATACCTTCATCGTCGTCGCGCTGACCGCTTGCATGTTCTTCGTGCAGGCAAGCCCGAGCTACCTGCTGCTCGGACTGTTCCTGGTCGCGGCCGGCAACGTCTTCTTCGAATTCGCAGGCGTCAACTACAACGCCATGCTTGCGCAGGTGTCGACACCGCGCACTATCGGCAAGGTCAGCGGATTCGGCTGGGGCATGGGCTACCTCGGCGGCATCGTGCTGCTGCTCATCGTGTACTTCGGCTTTATCCAGCCCGAGGTCGGCCTGTTCGGGGTGACCGGCGACAACGGTCTCGCCGTGCGCGTCTCCATGTTGCTCGCAGCCGCCTGGTTCGGTCTCTTCGCGCTGCCCGTGCTCCTGCGGGTACCGGAGTATCGGGCGCCCAAGGCCGCCCGACGCGAAAAAGTCAGCTTCTTCCAAAGCTACGGGGTGCTCGGCCACGATATTGCCCGCCTCTGGAAGACCAGCCGCCAGGCGGTGTACTTTCTCATCGCGAGCGCGGTGTTCCGCGACGGCCTGGCCGGCGTGTTCACCTTCGGCGGTGTGCTCGCGGCATCCGTTTTCGGATTCTCGCCCGGCGAGGTCATCATTTTCGCCATCGCGGCCAATGTGGTCGCCGGCATCGCGACCATGAGTGTTGGCGCGCTCGACGACCGGCTCGGCGCGAAGCCCGTCATCATGACCGCCTTGGTCGGGCTTCTGGTCAGCGGCCTCCTGGTGTTTTTCCTGCACGACGGCGGGCAGATCGTGTTCTGGACGGCAGGGCTGGCCCTGTGCCTGTTCGTCGGCCCCGCCCAATCGGCCAGCCGCACCTTTCTGGCTCGGCTCATTCCCGTCGGCCGCGAGGGTGAAGTGTTCGGGCTCTACGCCACGACCGGTCGAGCCGTCAGCTTTCTCGCGCCGGCCGCCTTCGCGCTGTCGGTCACAATCTTCGGCGAGACCTACTGGGGCATCCTGGGCATCATGCTCGTGCTGCTCGTCGGCCTGCTACTGCTCATTCCGGTCTCGGCCAGGCAGCAGCATATCTCCTAGCCGGACGCCAGCCCGTCCTTGCCTGAGCATCTACTGAATTGCGGCTGTTCCCTCGCCCAGGGCGCGCAGGCCGGTCAGACTGAAGAGCATGACTCTTACCCAGCTCCAGAAGGCCGAACTCCTGCTCTCGCTGCACGTGCCCGGCGAGCCCCTCATCGTCACCAACGTGTGGGATGCCATTACCGCCAAGATCGTGGCCGATGCGCCCGGCGTGAAGGCCCTCGCCACCGCGAGCCACTCCATCTCGAACGTGCGCGGCCTGCCAGACGGCGAAGGCCTCTCGCTCGACGAGGCCATTCTCGCCGCCACGATCATCGCCCGCGCCGTCGACCTGCCGGTCTCTGCCGACTTCGAGAAGGGCTACGCACCGGATGTTGCCGGCGTGACCCGCAACGTGCGTCGCCTGATCGAGGAATCCGGCATCGTCGGCATCAACATCGAGGACTCGGTCGGCGCCGCGAAGGCCCCGCAGTTCGACATCGAGACCGCCGCCGCCCGCGTGGCCGCCGCGAGAGCCGGCGCCGAGCAGAGCGGCATTCCCGTCGTCATCAACGCCCGCGTCGACACCCTGGCCGGCGGCGGCGACTGGGACGAAGCCGTCGCCCGCGCCAACGCCTACCTCGGCGCCGGCGCTGACGTCATCTTCTTCCTCGGCCTGACCGACGAGGACAAGGTGGCCCGCGCGATCGAGCAGGTTAACGGCAAAATATCGGTGATCGGTGCGCCCGGACTCGTTCCGCTGAAGCGCCTCGCCGAACTCGGCATCAGCCGAGTCAGTTTCGGCCCGGGCACCCTCGGCCTCACCCTCGCAGCACTGCAGGCCGCGGCCACGAACCTCACCGCCCTCGGCGACTACCCGGCCGACCTCGGGTTCAAGTTCACCCTCTAAGCCACCCAGACACCGAGGCCATCAGCATCCGTTTCTCAGCGGATGCGGGTGGCCTCATTGTGTTCGACGAGTTGCCAGGTCGCGCCCTCATCGGCGGAGACCCACCCCTCCCACTTGTAGCTGTCGGGGGTGATGGCGGTGAAATTCCAGCGGATCGGGCGGCCGTCCGTGCGGGTGCCCTCCTGCCGAACTCCATGCCGGTATGGGGTGGCCACGAGCTGGCAGTATTCGCCCAGCGCCGGGGCGAAGTAGCTCACGCGCCAGGCTCCGGCGAACGGGTCGTAGACGCGCACGGTAGTGGCGACGGTTTCAAACCCAGACGGATGTGTCGTGCTCGCAACGACCTCGACGTCTTGCACGGCCCGACCGTCGAGGATGAATTCGACCATCCAGACGAAGTCACGTTCGATCCACTCTCCGGTGGTCTCGTCGAGGCGGGTACCCTTGGCGGCCCAGGATCCGACCATCTGGCCGAAGCGGTGCATGCGCCCCGGATACTCTGGCGTGGGGCCGTGCGCGATCAGCGCCTCGTCGAATCGGGTCGGCATGGAGGTCATACTCAGATTTTACCCGACGCGTGGTTACGTTCGACGTATTACGTTTGCTCGGCCCGCGGGCAGCCGCTGGTGTTGGAAGGCTGCGTCAGCGGTCGATGACCGTGCGGTGAAAGTTTTGGAACGAGCGTGACGCCGTCGGGCCGCGCTGGCCCTGGTAGCGGGAGCCGTATTCGTTCGAGCCGTAGGGCTTCTCGGCCGGGGAGCTGAGCTGAAAGAAGCACAGCTGGCCAATCTTCATTCCGGGCCAGAGCTTGATCGGCAGCGTCGCAACGTTGCTGAGCTCGAGCGTGACATGGCCCGAAAAGCCGGGGTCGATGAACCCAGCCGTGGAGTGGGTCAGCAGACCGAGACGTCCGAGCGAGCTCTTGCCCTCGAGCCGGGCGGCAATGTCGTCTGGCAGGGTCACCTGCTCGTAGGTGGCGCCGAGCACGAATTCGCCCGGGTGCAGAATGAACGGCTCGTCGGGCTTGGTCTCGATCAGGCGGGTCAGCTCTGGCTGGTCCTCGGCCGGATCGATGTAGGCGTACTTGTGGTTGTCGAATAGCCGAAACAGGCGGTCGAGGCGCACATCAATGCTCGATGGCTGGATCATTGCGGGGTCGAGCGGCTCCAAACCGATTCGTCCAGCGTCGAGTTCAGCCTTGATATCGCGATCTGAGAGCAGCACGGTGCCAGCCTAGCCGCGCTGGGTTGATATGCTGGCACGGTTCCGATTGTTGTCCACTCACGGTCGGGCGCGCGGATGTAGTTCAATGGTAGAACTTCAGCTTCCCAAGCTGATAGCGCGGGTTCGATTCCCGTCATCCGCTCCGAATAAGCACCGTCACGTTCTCAGTGGACAACTTCGTGTGGTGCAACCGGACTGTGACCACCCAAAGTTGTCCAGTCAGCGACGAGGTTGGTCGGCACCCACGTCGTGCAGAAAGTACGCCCCGAGCGTCGTCACCAGGCCACCTCGCCGGCCCGAAAACGACAGGCCGGGCATGGGCGTTCGAGTACCCAGCTCCAGTCAGACGTGTCAGGAACGATAGGCATGGTTTCATGGTAACGCCCGCACTTCGCGGCGCTGCGGGCTCATCGTCATGGTGCGCCCGCTAGCGTGGAATAAATCAAGGAGACAGATGACGGTACTCATTGCCGGATGCGGCGACCTCGGCACCGAGGTTGGCCTGCGGTTCGCGCGGCTGGGGCACACTGTGGTCGGGCTGCGGCGCAACGCACGCCTGCTCCCCCCAGAAATCACCGGCCAGTCCATCGACCTGAGCGTCGAGAAGCCAACCATCCCGCCAGACACCGAGTTCGTGGTCGTCGCGATCTCGGCCGGCAGCCCCACGGCCCTGGCCTATCGCACCACCTACCTTGACGGCCTGCGCAACCTGCTCGACGCGATCAATGAGGCACAGGTCACGCCGCGCCGCGTGCTGCTGGTCTCGTCGACGGCGGTCTACGACGTCAACGACGGCAGCCGGGTCGACGAGCAGACGCCGGCGAATCCGAAACCGGGCACCGATTCAATCGTGCTCGATGCCGAACGGATGCTCCACTCCAGACTCCCCGCCGCCACCGTTCTGCGCCTGGCCGGCATTTACGGCCCCGGCCGTGAACGACTGATCGCCCAGGTACGCGCGGGTGCCGGGCTCTCCGCCCAGTCACGCCACACCAACCGCATCCACCGGGACGACGCAGCCGCCGCGATCGTTCACCTGCTGCTGCGTTCTGAGCAACCGGCGCCGCTCTATCTCGGCGTCGACAATGAGCCAGTGCGCAGTGACGAGGTGCTGACCTTTCTCGCTGCCGAGCTCGGCCTGCCCGAACCGGCGCTGAACGAGTCGGACCAGCCGACGCGCACCCGCGAAAGCCAAAGAGGCGGCGACAAGCTACTGAGCAACCAGCTTCTGCGCGATACCGGCTTCATCTTCAGCTACCCCACCTACCGGGAAGGCTACCGGGCCATGCTGGCCGGGCGCGGAATCCGCCACCCCTAACGGTGGCCCAGGCGGTCATACTCAGGCGGTCAGGCTCAGATCGGCGTCCGATCCCACGGTCAACGCCATCGCGGACAGCATGGCGCCCAGCCGTGCTTGGTCCTCCGGGCTCACGTCGCGCACGGAGTGAGTGATGAGCGCCTCGAAATCGTCGTAGATTTTCTGCGTGATCTGCTCCGCGGCCGGTGTCAAGGTCAAGAGCAGACTCCGTCGATCGTGCGGGTGAGCCACCCGAACCAGCAGTTGCAAGGCCACGAGTCGATTCGAGATCGCGGTCACTGCACCGGTCGTCATTTCCATCGATTCCGCGAGCAATTTCGGGGTAATGCTGCCCGCTTCGGCAACGCGAGCCACGGCGCGCAGCTCGCTCCCGGTCAGACCGCTCTCGGTCGCGACCCGGTTTCGATTCCGATCCATGGCGCGCAGAAAAGCTAAAGCGGATGCCGACAAGGCGTCCGGGGTGCGTCCGGAACTGTCCCGACCATACATTCGTTCTCCTGACCTCTGGTCTGTTGGTTTCGCCCAACTTCAGGCTCGCAAAATTGCCCGTGAGGGCATTCTGTTCTGTCAGTGTAGCCGCTAGATCAATTACTAAGTTTCTTAACTCTTAAATAGTTTACTGTTTGAAGTAAATCCCGTATATTGAAACGCGCGCTGCCGAGCAGCGCGACGCGCAGAGTCCGCGGTGGCAGCGAAGCCCCCGCATGCTCCTAACCGGCAGCGCGCTCACGAACCTGTCACAACGAAATGGACAATGCAATGCAGAGCTATCGGTTGACGATCAATGACGACTGGTTTTACCTATCGGACGAGTACAACATTGCCGGTCTCAAGTCAGCCCTGTCCGCCGCCGTGCACAGCGGCGGAGGCTTCGTCGACGTCGTCAGCCCCATGCGGGCGCACGTCTCCCTGCTGATCACGGCCCACTCCATGGTCAAGATTGAAACGATCAATGCCGTCGACCTCCCCGATATCAACGACGCAACCCCGGTGACCGGCCCGCAGTACATGGACGACGACTACTGGCTGGACTGAAGCCCGCAAGTCGAATCGTTGGCCGGTGGCTATTGACGGTGCACAGACAGGCGGGTACATTCACGCGAACGGCTTAGTCCGCGCCACATCCAGGCCAACCTGAAAGGCAGTTCTCATGAGTTTCCTCGGATTTCTCCTGCTCGGTCTCATCGCCGGAGCTATCGCGAAGGCGATCCTGCCCGGTCGCCAGGGCGGGGGCTGGCTTATCACCCTGCTGCTCGGGGTTGTCGGTGCCTTCCTCGGTGGATGGCTCGGCGGGCTCCTGTTCAATGTCAGTCTGGAGGAGTTCTTCTCGCTGACTACCTGGGCCCTCGCTATCGTCGGATCGCTGATCGTGCTGCTTATCTTCGGCGCGATCACTAACCGTCGCAAGGCCTGACCCGCCTCGGCACACAGCGCGTCACCCAATTCGGGTGGCGCGCTGTTTTTTGCGCACCGATCCCCTTAAACGGGGAGATCAGGGCCACAATTAGTACCAATCCGAAGCGGATGGAGCTCCGAATAAATAGCAACCACGGGTTAACCGTGAATCACCTAGGAGGCACCTGAAATGCGCACATCACCCAATCGCCTGATCGCCACCGTCTTCGGCGCGGTCTATCTTCTCGTCGGATTACTCGGCTTCGCCGTCACCGGCAGTGTCGGCTTCATCGCCACCGAGGGCGGATTGCTTCTCGGCATCTTCGAGGTCAACCCGCTGCACAACATCGCGCACCTCTTGATCGGAGCGGCTCTGCTCATCGCCGGACTCTCCAACGCCATGGCAGCCAAGGCCACCAACAGCACGATCGGTGCCGTGTACCTGCTCCTCGGAATCGTCGGATTCTTCATCGCGAGCACCTCGCTGAACATCCTGGCGCTCAACACCGCCGACCACTTCCTACACCTCGCCAGCGCGATCGTGCTTCTCGGTGTCGGCCTCACCGCAGACAAAACGGTTCACAGCAAAGCCAACGCCTAACGCCGCACCGCTTCACTCCATCCCTTCGCGCACCAAGTCAATAGGAGCATCATGTCCCCGGTCGTTCGCACCTGGCTCGGCTTCGCCGCTTTCGGCGCCGCCCTGATCCATCTGGCCGTGGGTGTGACCGCTCCATTGCCCCTGTCGGTTCTGCTGGTCGGGTTCGGCATTGCCGAACTCGGCTGGGGAATCGCCACCCTCGCTGCTGGCCGGGTTCTGGTGCCCCGGATCATCGTGGGTGCGGCGCTCATCCCGGTCTTCATCTGGGGTACCACCGCCGTGCTCGGTAATGGCCTCGGGGTGACCAGTGGCCAAACCGGCCTGCCGCTCTACCCGATGTCCGTCGCTTCACTCTTCAACGTATTCCTGGCCGCCACGGTAGCCATCGCACTGCGCCGCTCTCCGACCGGGCCCCCTACGCCCGCGACCCCCAGCATTGAAACGCGACGTGCTTCCGCAGCAGGCGCTGCCACACCCAGCGGCTGGCGTTTTCTTACCGGTCTCGTCGTCGGAGGCTTTCTGCTTTCGGCGCTCACCACCCCGGCCCTCGCCGCCACGGAGGTCGGCTCCCATGCCGTGCCCCACGGTTCACCCGGAGTGACCGAACCGACCATCCCCGACTCCGGCGGCCACGGAGCACACTAGAGTCCCTCGCAGAGCTCACCAGCGCACGACAGCACGGGTCAGGCGGGCAGCCCGGTTTCGGGGTCGGTTGGCTCCTGGCCCGACGTGTCAAGCCCCGCCAGGTTAGCCACCGGCGGTACCACCTCGATGTTCATAAACCGTTTGACGTTCTCGTCGACGATTATGTCGCTCGGTCGCAGTGGCCTGGTCAGGTACAGGCCATTGAGGCTGGTCAGCCGGCTCAGCGCAACGTACGTCTGACCGGGGCTGAATACCCGTGCTCCCAGGTCGACAATCGCCCGCTCGTAGGTCGCACCCTGAGACTTGTGAATGGTGACCGCCCAGGCCAACCGCAGCGGAAATTGCGTGAATTCCGCCACGACATCCCGGCTCAGCTTCTTGGTCGCGGCGTTGTAGGTGTACTTGTACTTCTCCCACACCGTCGGCTCAACCTCGTGCACGTCACCGTCGATGTCGACGAACACCGTCGAGGTGACCTTGGTGACCGTGCCGATACTGCCATTCACCCAGCGCGGCCCGCCATCGAGCGGGGAGTCGTTGCGCAAAAACATCACCTGTGCTCCCACCTTGAGCTCGAGCACCTCGTCGGCCGGAAACTGCTTGCCGCCAAAATCCCCGGTGATATCGGCCTTCGCGGTGAGCGATTTGCCCGACAGCTTCTTCAAAGCGGATGCGTTGATGCGGTTTACCGCATCATTGCGCGTCGCGAGGGTGATCACGCCCTCACTCGGCGGGGTTCGCATCCCCGCACCGTTGAGCGCACCGCCGATCTCGGCGGTGACCTGACCATGGCGCACGGCATTGAGCATGAGCTTGAAATCGTTGTCCCGCTGGCGGTGAATCTCGGTGAGCTCGAAGATGCGCAGCTCGGCATCCCGCCAGACCTTGGCGTCGAAGAACCACATCGACCGATAGTGGTCGGCGAAATAGGCGCGCTCGTCGGGGCCGCCGGGCACCGGGGCCAGCTGGTACGGATCGCCGAACAGCACGATCTGCACCCCGCCGAACACCTCGAACGGGCGTTGGCGGGCCTGACGCAAACTGCGGTCGATCGCGTCCATCAGGTCGGCGTTGACCATCGAGACTTCATCGATCACGAGGGTGTCGATGGTATTGAGGAGCTTGCGCACCTGGTCGTTCTGGTCGATCGGGCTGTCGGCGATGACTCCGATCGGCAGGCGAAAGAGCGAGTGAATAGTCTGGCCACCCACGTTGAGCGCAGCGACACCGGTGGGTGCCGCAATCACGATCTGCTTGCTGGTGTTCCAGGACAGGTGGTTCAGCAGCGTCGATTTACCCGTTCCGGCCCGACCGGTGACGAACACGTTCTGCTTGGTTCCCTCGATTGCCGCGAAAACCAGCGCCTGTTCACGGCTGAGCGGAATCTCGGACACGGCACACTTTCTCTGGCAGGCTCATGCTGCGCGGGGGACATACCACTGTAACGTCCCGTGGGCCCACAGCGAGCACTGGATCGGGCACTGGCCGTAGGTCCGACCCGCCCCCCGTACAATATTTATGTGACCACCCCGGCCGAAAACCAGCGGGCGAGCGGGCGCCGCGGCAGAATGCTCCGGGCCGTCCTCGCCCTCGTGGTGGTCGCTGCCCTCCTCGCGGCCGGTCTCGTGGGAACCATCACCGCCCTCAATCGCACGGTGTACAGCGCCGGCGGATTTGTGGAACAGTACCTCGACGCCCTCGCCCGCGGCGATACCGTCGGAGCCCTCGCGCTCGGTGGGGTCATGCCTTCGGCTGCGGAACTGACCGCGGCGGAACTGACCGTCGAATTGCCGGAGACGCTGCTGCGGGCATCCGTTTTGAGCGGTCTGAGCGATATCGAGTTGAAGAGTGACACGCCCAGCAATGCGGCCGGCGATGACACGCACCGGGTCGTCTTCGACTTTGATTTGAACGGCACAGCGTCGAGCATGGCGTTCACGGTCGAGCGGGCCGGAACCTTCGCTGGCGTCTTCAACGCCTGGACGTTTGCCGTCAGCCCGCTCGCTGTGCTGCAGGTGTCGGTGCTGCACGAACGCACCTTCACGGTCAACGGGCTCACGCTCGATACCCGCGCCCACGCGGCAGAGGATGCGCCAGCCACCTTCTCTTCCGGCGCCGCGTACCTCGCCTTCGCCCCGAACCGCTACACCATTGAACACTCCTCAGCCATGCTGACAGCGGAGAAGACGAGCGTGCGCGTGACGGCATCCGGGGCCACCGCGGTCGAGATCGACGCCCTGCCTAACGAAAAGATGATTGCGCAGGTGCAGTCAGAACTGAACAAGTTCCTCGACGAGTGTGCCACCCAGACCGTGCTGCAACCGACCAGCTGTCCGTGGGGTATCTCGATCGATGACCGCATCAAGGGCGCCCCGGCCTGGTCGATCACCGGTTACCCCGCGGTTGAACTCACCGCCGGCGAGCGGTCCTTCGAGATGGTGGCGACGGCCGGACAGGCCCACATTGTGGTCGAGGTGCAATCCCTGTTCGACGGCGACATCAGCACCCGCGACGAAGACGTGCCGTTCACCATGGGGCTCAGCGTCATCGTGCAGCCCAGCGGCGCCCTGGCCATCCAGCTGCACTAGCCGCGCGGACTTTGCGCGTCGCGCTCGGTGATCCGGGCCAGGTTGGTATTGTAGGCGATCAGCTCGGCGTCTTCGTTGCGATCGGCCTTGCGATCCAGCCTTCTCGTGACCTTGGTGTCGTCGCGGCTCCACTGAATCGCCACGACAACGGCCAGTACAAAGGTCGGCAGCTCGCCGATGCCCCAGGCGACGCCGCCACCCATCTGCTGGTCGGCGATGGCGGAGAGACCCCAGGTGCGGCCCATCGCGCCGTACCAGTCGGCCAGGAGTAGCCCGGTGCCGCTCATCAGGGCGAGGCCGAAGAAGGCGTGGAAAGCCATCGTCACCAGCAGCAGCAGCAGTCGGAAGGCATACGGCAGGCGGTACGGCACCGGGTCGATGCCGATCAGGGACTGCACGAACAGGTAGCCGGTGATCAGGAAGTGCACGATCATCCATTGGTGGCCGATGTGGTCGGTCGTCGCCCAGCTGAAAATGGACGTGTAGTAGAACACCCAGAGTGAGACGCCGAAGAGTAGGGCAGCGACGATCGGGTTGGCGACGATGCCGGCGAAGCGCGAGTGCACGGCGGTGAGAATCCATTCGCGCGCCCCAAGGCTGCCGTCGTGGCGCTTGGCGATGGCGCGAGCTGCCAGCGTCACCGGGGCTCCCGGAACGAGCATCAGGGGCACGAGCATGGTCAGCAACATGTGCATGAGCATGTGGGTGGAGAACAGGTACTTCTCGTAAACGTTCACCCCCCCGTTGGTGATGTAGAACAGGGTGAGGATGCCCAGAATCCAGAGCACGCTGCGATAGATCGGCCAGGAGTCGCCGCGGCGGTGCAGCCTCCAGACGCCGGCCAGGTAGAAGAAGATGCCGAAGGCGCAGAACAGAATCCAGGCGAGGTCGAAGCTCCACTCGGTGAAATAGCGGGAGAAGGTCAGTTCCGGCGGCAGGAGTTCGCCGGTGAGGATCTGGGCCGGTGTCGACTGCGGAATCTCGGTGGCGACAACCTGGGCGACCGGTGTCGCCGTGCGAGCGAGGGCGGCGGCTACGCCCGAGGCGAGCCCCATGAAGCCGAGTTCGGTCACCACGAGCCACCAGAACCAGCGACCGTGCGTCGAGTCGGTCCGCTGCATCCGCTTGATGAAGAACCGGCGTTGCAGAATGCCGAAGCCGCCGAGGGCGACGAGGGCAGCGACCTTCACGAGCACAAGCAAGCCGTACGGGCTGAACAGGTTGTCCCAGCTGCCGATGCGCAGTTCGGCGCTGACATAGCCGGAGGCGGCCACCACGACGAAGGAGACCACGGCGAGGGAGGAATAGCGTGCAATCACCGAGCGGATGCGTTCGCCGTCGAGCTGGGTGCGCAGCACGATGATGGTCAGCAGGCCGCCGAGCCAGATCGCCGCGAAGACAAGGTGCAGGCCGAGGGCGGTGATCGCGGCGTTGTGGCCGGCAGCGCCCGCCGAGTGGCCCTGCTGGGCCATGGGTAGCAGCGAGAGCAGCGCCAGCACGGTGACGAAGATGAGGGCGGTCTGGTTGCGCACGGCGAAGCAGAGCACGGTCACGCCGGCGGCGATCAGCGTGGTCGCGAGCCAGGCCTGGCCGAGGTCGATCTGGCTGAAGAACTGTCCGACCGTGGCGCTGAACTGATCACTGAAGCCGAAGGGAACGTTGGTGACCTGGAGAAAGGTCAGAAAGCCGGTGACAGCGGATGCGACGGCGAACAGTGCGGCCGAGGCTGCGGCGAAGTCGAGGGCGGTGCCGAACTCGCGTTCCCGGGGGCTGAGGGCGAAAAGCGTGAGCACGAGGGCACCGATCGTTCCGGCCGCGCTGATGTTGACAATGACCTTGGCGAGGGGAAGTCCCCAACGCACCACCGGCCCGGGGTCGGCCAGCAGTTGGGCCGAAGCTCCGCCGCCATAGGCGAGGGCAACGAGGGTGGACAACACAGCGACCAGCAGCAGGGCTGCCGGTCCGAGAACGCGGACGAGACGGGGCACCTGCCCAGCTTATTCGCCCAGCCCTGGGCATCCGTCTCGCCTGAGGCCGGTGCCCGGTGCCGGCGCGCGCCGAGCCGTGAGTTTTGGCCCTTTTTCGAGGAGAAATTCACGTCTCGACGCGGCCCTCGATCGACATCGGAGGATGTCCGGGGACGCCAAAGGGGGCGCCGACCGTGGTCGACGCCCCCTTTCAGTACTGGAATCTACTTCGCGGCAGCCTTGAGCTTGCTTCCGGCGGTCAGCTTGACGCGGTGGCCGGCAGCGATGGCGATTTCGGCGCCGGTCTGCGGGTTGCGACCGGTGCGAGCAGCGGTTGCGGTGCGCTCAACGCCCAACCATCCCGGGATGGTGACCTTGCCGTCAGCGGCAACGGTCTCGGCCAGGGTTGCAAAGAATGCATTCAGAACGCCGTCAACGGCGGCCTGGCTCTGTCCGGAGTCAGCGGCAACCTTGGCAACGAGCTCGGTCTTGTTCAGCGACTTGTCAGCCATTGAGTGTCCTCCTCGGACCTTCGTCTGTATAAACAGCGATATTCGTGATACGGATGCTCCTCGAGAGAGAAGCCCCGCTGGTCGGTTCGACCGAGTTGAAATCTAGCATTGATCCGCCAAAATCCCCGGATTTACGGCGATTTGCGACCATTTCAGGGCAGTTTCACCCGCTAAGACACCCGATTTCGCTCTCCGCGAAAAGGTCGTGACCACAAAACGGGATGTCGACCGAAGTTGACATCCCGTTTTGATGGTTCAGACACCGGCGAAACCGGCTACCAACTGCACTTACCAGCGCAGGAGTTACCAGCTGGACTTGGTGATGCCGGGCAGCTCGCCGCGGTGCGCCATGTCGCGAAAACGAACGCGCGAGATGCCGAACTTGGAGAGGTGGCCACGGGGACGACCGTCAACGGCGTCACGGTTGCGCAGGCGCACCGGGCTCGCGTTGCGCGGCAGCTTCTGCAGGCCCTTGCGAGCAGCTTCACGCGACTCGTCGGTGCCGGCAGGGTCAACCAGGGCCTTCTTGAGCTCAAGGCGCTTGACGGCGTAACGCTCGACGATGACCTTGCGCTGGTTGTTCTTGGCAATCATGCTCTTCTTCGCCATGTTTAGCGCTCCTCACGGAAGTCAACGTGCTTACGGATGACCGGGTCGTACTTCTTGAGTACCAGACGGTCGGGGTCGTTACGGCGGTTCTTCTTGGTCACATAGGTGTAACCGGTTCCAGCCGTGGAACGAAGCTTAATGATCGGACGTACGTCATGAGCCTTAGCCATTAGATCTTCACCCCACGAGCGAGAACGTCCTTGACGACGCTCTCGATACCACGAGCATCAATAACCTTGATGCCCTTTGCGGACAAGGTCAACGTGACCTTGCGACGAAGCGACGGCACGTAGTACGTCTTCTTCTGAACGTTCGGGTCGAAACGACGCTTGGTGCGTCGGTGCGAGTGCGAAATGTTGTGTCCGAAGCCGGGAACAGCTCCGGTCACCTGGCATACAGATGCCATGGTTTCCTCCATTACCGAAGAGCGAGTGCTCTTCCCAAGATCCCTTGTCGACGGGCAGAACCACATCGGCCCGGAGCTAACTCAAGGCCGGGGGAGAATCGCCCGCAATGTACGCACACAGGCGTAGCAGCTCTCAACGCTACTAGATCCGCGCGCCTCCCGCAAACTCTCCTGGCCGCGAGAGCGGGTGAACGGTTACTTCAGCGAGCACGAAGCAACCGTTCACCCGCTTTCGCGCAACTTGTTAAGCGGATGCTGCGGCTGCTGCTTGACTCGTCGCCGTGACAGTGCAGGCGGCGCAGAGACCGAAAACGTCCACGACGTGGGCGGCGGCGGTGAAACCATTCTTGGCGGCGACGTCTTTCGCCCAGGTTTCCACGGCATCCGCTTCGATCTCGACCGTGAGCCCGCAATTGCGGCAGATCAGGTGGTGGTGATGATCATTGGTGCTGCACGCGCGGTACAGGCTCTCGCCCTCCGGGGACTGCAGGGAGTCGGCGTCACCCTTGACCGCGAGGTCGGCGAGGGCGCGGTAGACCGTGGCGAGGCCGATTGGGGATCCGGTCGCGTGCAGGGCGGAGTGCAGCGCCTGGGCGCTGACGAAGCCGTCGTTGGCATCGAGGGCGCCTCGAACGGCCTCACGTTGCCAGGTGTTTCGCTTCATGACTTCAACCGTAGCGATGTTCGCGCGGGCCGGCGCGCATCCGCTTCTTGGGGCACCCGCGCGGCACCGACCAATCGCCGAGCGACCAGGGCGAGCAGAAAGAACGCCGCCGCGGTGAGGGCGATGCTGGGGCCGGCGGCCACATCGAGCGAGCGGGAGAGCAGCACGCCGATCACGCCGGACACCGCGCCGAGCACGGGGGCAATCAGAAACATCTGCGAGGTCGTGCGCGAGACCAGGCGGGCCGCGGCGGCGGGGGCGGCGATCAGGGCGATGGCGAGGATTGCTCCGACGGCCGGCATCGCGGTCACGACCGTGGCCGTGATGAGCACCAGGGACAGCAATTCGATCGGCCATTCTCGATAGCCCGCTGCGCGAAAACCGTTCACGTCGAAGGTCGAGAACATGATCTGTTTGCCCAAAACCACGATGGTCAGCACTGCGAATGCCAGCACGATGGTTACGAGCGTCACATCCCTGGTGGTCACCGTGAGAATCGAGCCGACCAGATAGGAGTCGACCTTGACCGGCAACGAGGGATTGAGTCCCTGCAGCAGAACACCGAGCGCGAATCCGGCGGTGAGCAGAATGCCCGATGCGACCTGATTTCCCTGTCGCTTGACGCGTCCGATCATGGTCATGATCCCCACAATGAGCACGCTAGCCACTGCGGCGCCGAGCGGGATGCTCACGCCCAGGATCGCGGCGCCGACCGCTCCCGGAAAGGTCGCGTGGGTGAGGGCCTGGGCGAAAAAGGTGCGCTGGCGCAGTACCACGAGGGTCCCGACGAGGCCACTGAGCGCGCCGATCAGCAGCGCGGCGAGGAGCGCCTGCTCGAAGTAGCCCATCAGCGCAGCACCGCGCCCGCCGTGCGACGAGGGCCGCCGATCCGGTCGATCCCGAGCCGAGCGACCAGGGCCAGCACGTAGCCGCCGACGAGCACGAGCACGACGGTGGCGCCGCTCGGCAGGTCGACACCGCGGTTCACCGAGGCTTCGTAGCCGAGCACGAGGCCCAGCCAGGCGGCCAGAATCGCGAAACTGGCGGCGACCGGAAAGAGCAGCCAGAGGCGACGGGTCACCAGACGAGCGACCGCGCCCGGCACGATCAGCACGGCAAGCACGAGCAGGTTACCGACCGCGCTACTGGCGGCCACCACGACCAGGGCGATGGCGACGTTGAGCAGAATGTCGAGGACGAGCGGGCGGTATCCGGCCGCAGCGGTGCCCTCGAGGTCAAAGGCGCGAAAGACCTGCTCCTTGAGGGTGAACCCCACGATAATCAGCGCAATCAGGCAGACCACGACGGTCTGATTGACCTCGGCCGTACTGACGGTCAACAGACGCCCGAACAGCAGCGCGTCGAGCTGGCCGACGTAATTTGTTTCCCGTGAAACCACGATGATTCCCACGCTGAACATGGCCGTGAAGACGATCGCGATCGCAGCATCCGAGGTGACCGCTCGTTTGACGATCACCGTGAGCACGACGGCGGCGATGAGGGCCGCCACCAGTGCTCCGACAAAGAGTCCGTCACGACCACCCCAGACGAATCCGATCGCCACCCCGGGGAAGACGGCGTGGGTGAGTCCGTCGCTGATGAATTCGAGTCCGCGCAAGTTGACGAGTACGCCGACGAGGCCGGCCACGAGGCTCAGCACCACGAGCACGAGCAACGCCCGAGCCATGAAAGGCAGGTCGAACGCGGTGATCAGCACGGTATTCATCACCGGCGTGACGGCATCCACTCAGTGCCCCCCGTGGCCGGGAACCACGATGGTGTGCTCGTCCATTTCGACGCCGACCGAGCCGAACGCCTGCTGCACGTTAGCGAGGGTCAGCACCGTATCGCGCGGCCCGAACGCCACCTGGGCGCCGTTGAGCAGCAGCACGCTTTCGCACACGGCGCGGGCCAGGTCGAGGTCGTGGGTGGATACCAGTACGGCGACCCCCTGCAGCTTGAGCCGCTTTACCGTTTCGATGAGGGCATCGCGGTTCACCTGGTCGAGTCCGTTGAAGGGCTCATCGAGCAGAAGCAAACGCGGGGCGGATGCGACGGCTCGCGCCAGCAGACCGCGCTGCTGCTGCCCGCCCGACAGCTCCCCGAACCGGGTCTTGGCTCGATTGCTAAGTCCGACGGTCTCCAGCGCCTCGGCGACAGCCTGCCGATCAGCCCTGGCCGGCATGCGCCACCAGCCGAGCGAGCGGTAGCGGCCCATCATGACGACTTGCTCGAGCGAGACCGGAAAGTGCGGGTCGAGCTGGTCGGTCTGGGGTACATAGCCGATGTAGCCAGCGGGGGCTGGCCACTGGCCGAGCACCTCGACCGTGCCGTCCGTGCGGGTGATGAGTCCGAGAATGCCCTTGAGCAGGGTGGACTTACCCGAGCCGTTCGGGCCGATCAGGGCAACGGCCTGACCCGGCAACACGGTGAAATCAATGCCGGTGAGCGCAGGCTCTGCGCCGTAGGCAAACGACGCTGCCGCCACTCGAAGAGCGGCGGCAGCGTCCGATGTTGGTGTTTCTTGAGAAGTGTTCTCGATCACGTGTTAACTATTGCAGTTCGGCGGGCAAAGCAGAGGGTGTGACGCCCCACGATTCGAGCATCAGCGTTGAATTGTGCAGCTGCGCCTTGATGTAGGTGTCGCCGGCGCTACCGGCGGGGCCGAGCGAGTCGACGTAGAGGGCGTCGTCACCGGAGTAGACGGTGACGCCGGCTTCGGTGGCGATCGTCTCGGCGGTTTTCGGGCTGAGTGACGCCTCGGAGAACACGGCCGTCACACCGGTGGCCGTGATCGCCGCGACCAGTGAATCGATCTCGGCGGCGCTCGGCTCGGCGTTATCGTCGAAGCTCGGAATCACCGATCCGACGTAGTCGATGTGGTACGCCGCGGTGAAGTAGCCGAGGGCGTCATGGTTGCTCACGAGCAGGCGGTCGCTTTCCGGCACGGTCTCCACGTTGGTACGGATCCAGTCGTCGAGCGCACTGAGCTGGGCGGAATACGCTGCGGCGTTGGCCTCAAAGTTCGCGGCGTTATCGCTGTCGGCAGCCACGAGGCCGTCGGTGATCGTCTGCACGATGGTCTCGGCGTTGTGCACGTCGGTCCAGATGTGTGGGTCTCCACCGTCGTGGGCATCTTCGGCCTCGCCTGCGTGGGCATCCGCTTCTTCGTCAGCGTGGTCATCCTCCTCGGCGACTTCGTCGGAGTGATCTTCGCCGGCCCCAACCTCGGAGATGGTGATGCCCTCGTCGGCGTCGATCGTGACACCGTCGAAGCCCGACGCGACGATGGCGTCGTCGAGCCACTCCTCGAGTCCGACACCATTGATGACGAGCACGTCGGCGGCGCCGAGCGCGGTCAGGTCGGCCGCGGACGGGTCATAGCTATGGGCGCTCTGGTTGGGCTGAATCAGCTGCGTGAGGTCGACGCCGCTGGCGTCACCGATCACGTTGCGGGCGAAGTCGGCGACCTGCGTGGTCGTGGCGACGACCTTGAGTCCAACGTCCGCGCTGTCGGCGCTGGCGGTCGTGCCGGCCGAGCACCCCGAAAGGGCGAGTGCGGCGGACGCGAGAAGTACGGGAACGGCGAAATATCTCTTGTGCATGCTTCGAGATTAGCGTTGTTGATAATGATTGTCAAAACCATTAACAGTGTGCGCACACACCCTCTGACCGCGCTACTGGTCGGTGATGAGGTCGGGCGCCGGCACGACCTGCAACGTGGTTTGCTCCGGGCTGAGCGTGGGGGTGTCTTCGTCGTAGAAGTTCTTCCACCCCCAGGCGACATCGGCCGGGGCATCCACGTGCAGTGCCGACCAGGTGGCCTGTTTGTCGGGCTGGCTGCCGGGACCGTCCACGTGAATGAGCAGTCCGATCTCCGCATGCGTCACGTCGAGCAGCGCACGGTTGCCGATCATGCTGGAGCGAAACTGGTGCAGGACGAGGAGTTTCTGGCGCAGGGCCCCCTCACTGGTCAGCGCAGCGAGCCAGCTGACGACGGCATTGATCTCCGCCACATCGACCGAACCGATCTGCCCGAGGTGGCGATGATCGCGTGCAGGGGCACGACGGTTCGGGCGGTCAGCGACGCAAACGCCAGGGGGCATGCCAACCGCCGCACGCGTACATCGACCGCCGCCAACTCGCTCTCCTCGACCCTTCATCCTGAGGTCTGCCACGATCGGGGAGTCACAACTGCGGTCAGGTCGAAGGAATGGGCCACATTTGACGCTGACCGTGGGTCTTTCCGCCCTTGTGAACGACGCGCCGTCCTACTCGAGCAGCAGGGCCGGTTCCTCCATGATGCTCGCGACGTCGGCGAGAAAACGGCTCGCGACGTCGCCATCGACGACCCGGTGGTCGAAGCTCGCACCGATCGTGGTCACGTACCGCACCCGTACCTCGCCATCGACAACCCACGGCTTCTGCTTGATCGTGCCGAGGGCCACGATTCCGGCCTCCGGGGAGTTGAGAATGGGGGTGCCGGTGTCCATACCGAACACGCCGATATTGGTGATCGTGATCGTGCCGTTGCTCATCTCGGCCGGGCTGGTCTTGCCGTCGCGCGCGGTCATGGTGAGCTTCTCGAGCGCCGCAGCGAGTTCGAGCAGGCTCATATCCTGCGCTTCCTTAATGTTGGGCACGATCAGCCCGCGCGGGGTCGCCGCGGCAATGCCGAGGTTGACGTAGTGCCGCACGATGATTTCCTCATCGGTGAAGGTGGAGTTCACCGTTGGATTGCGGCGCACCGCCCAGATCATGGCCTTCGCCATGATCAGCAACGGCGAGACGCGAATGCCGGCGAAGTCGGTCGAGGCCTTGAGTCGCTTGACGAATTCCATCGTGCGGGTGGCATCCACGTCGACGAACAGGCTCACATGCGGCGCCGTGAAGGCGCTCTTCACCATGGCCTGGGCGATGGCTTTGCGAACGCCCTTCACCGGAATGTGCTCGTCGCGATCGACCGGCCATTCCGGCGTCTGGATGTTGCGAAACACACTGGCCTGGGTCGCCCCGCGCAGCAAGTCTTCCCGGGTCACGTCACCCACCGGGCCGGTCGCTTCGACGAGGGCGAGGTCGACGCCGAGGTCTTTGGCGAGCTTACGAATCGGCGGCTTGGCCATGACCGGGCCGACGGATGCCGCGCGCCGGGTCGGTTCCAGCGGCTCGGCCCGCGGGCGCACAGCGGGTTCGGGCGCCAGCGTCTCGTGGGCGACACTCGAGCCGCTGTGCCGACGCCGCCGGGTGGGCATCGTCGCGGCAGAGCCGCGGCCGACGAGAAGCGGTTCGGGCGCCTCATCGCTGATGCTGCTGCTGGTGTCCGTTGTGAGCGTGGTCGTGTCGGCGCTGTCACTGTCGGCCGTCTGCGCAGCGGATGCACCGGCCTCCACTGCCAAACCAGCCGCCGGCAGGTCTGCACTCGCGTCGGCGTTCGGCCCGCTATCGGAATGTATCGTGATGATCAACGTACCCACGTCGACCGTCGTGCCCGCCGCGACCAGAATTTCACCGACGACGCCCACGAACGGAGACGGCAGCTCGACCAGGGATTTGGCCGTTTCGATCTCGACCAGCACCTGGTTGATCGTCACGGTATCGCCGGGGGCGACCTTCCATTCCACAATTTCGGCCTCAGTCAGGCCTTCGCCGACATCGGGGAGGGTGAATTTCGACACGCTCATAAGGTGCCTTTCTTGAAGTTCGTAAGTGCTAATTAGTAAGCGAGAGCGCGGTCCACGGCTTCGAGCACCCGGTCGGGACTCGGCAGAAAGTGCGTCTCGACCGCCGCCGGCGGGAAGGGGGTGTCGAAGCCGGAGACGCGCAGCACGGGCGCTTCAAGCGTATAGAACGCCCGCTCGGCGACCGTGGCGGCGATCTCGCTGCCGACACTGACAAAGCCGGGGGCTTCCTGGGTGACCACGAGGTGACCGGTCTTCTGGACGGAGTTCAGAATCGGTCCGTAATCGATCGGGGAGATCGAGCGCAGGTCGATCACCTCCAGGCTGATGCCCTCGGTGGCGGCCAATTCGGCGGCCTGCAGCAGCACGCTCACCATGGCGCCGTGGCCGACGACGGTCACGTCGGTCCCAGCCCGCACCACGCGGCTGGCGTGCAGCGGCGTTCCGCTCTGCTCGAACCGCACCTCGCCCTTGGGCCAATAGCGGCTCTTCGGCTCGAAGAAAACGACCGGATCGTCACTCGCGATAGCTTCCTGCATCATCCAGTAGGCATCGTGCGGGTTGGACGGGCTCACCACGCGCAGGCCGGGGGTGTGCGCGAAGTACGCCTCCGGGCTTTCCTGGTGGTGCTCGATTGAGCCGATGTGTCCACCGTAGGGAATGCGAATCACGACGGGCATGATCAGGCCCCCCTCGTGGCGGTTGCGCATACGCGCCAGCTGGCTGGTGATCTGGTCGAACCCGGGAAAGACGAATCCGTCGAACTGGATCTCACAGACCGGACGAAACCCGCGCATGGCCAGGCCGATGGCCGTGCCGATGATTCCGGACTCGGCGAGCGGGGTATCGAGCACGCGCTTGTCGCCGAATTCAGCGATCAGCCCCTCGGTGACCCGAAAGACGCCGCCGAGCGGGCCGATGTCCTCGCCCATCAGCAGCACCTTGGGATCGTCCAGCATCGCCCGGCGCAGCCCGGCGTTCAGGGCCTTCGTCATCGGCAGTGAAGCGGATGCCACACTCGTGTCAATTACAGCGGTCATCAGTTCTTACCCTCGTCGAAAGACGCTTCGTAGCGTTCCAGCCAGGCCTTCTGCTCGGCCACGAGCGGATGCGGTTCGGCATACACGTTGTCAAAGATCACCGATTGCTCCGGGCCGGTGATCTCCAGCGCCCTCTTGCGGGTGTCGGCAGCGAAGTCGGCCGCTTCTTCATCGACGGCGTCGAGGAACTCCTGCTCGATCCCCCGGCCCTGCAGATAGCTGCGAAAGCGCACGATCGGGTCGCGGGCCACCCAGTAGGCGAGTTCGTCCGGATCGCGGTACTTGGTGGGGTCGTCGGCGGTGGTGTGCGCGCCGACCCGGTAGGTGA
This sequence comes from Cryobacterium sp. Hh38, assembly GCF_004403235.1. Classification (NCBI taxonomy): domain Bacteria; kingdom Bacillati; phylum Actinomycetota; class Actinomycetes; order Micrococcales; family Microbacteriaceae; genus Cryobacterium; species Cryobacterium sp. Hh38. The sequence continues at coordinate 68,331 of NZ_SOHD01000017.1, forward strand.
GTGCCTCGATCAGTGCCGGTCCGTGGCCGGCGCGGGCGTCATCCATCGACTTCGCGGTGACGGCGAAGCTCGCGAGCACATCGTTGCCGTCGATCTGGGTGCCGGGCATGCCGAAACCACCGGCGCGCAGGTAGAGCGGAGTGCGCGACTGCCGGGCGACGGGTACCGAGATGGCCCAGTGGTTGTTCTGCAGAAAAAACACCTGCGGGGTCTGGTAGCTGGCCGCGAAGACCAGCGCCTCGTTGGCGTCGCCCTGCGAGGAGGCACCGTCGCCGTAGTAGACGATGACGGCCTGGTCGGTCTCCGGGTTGCCGGTCGCGGTCGACCCATCCAGTTGCATGCCCATGGCATAGCCGGTGGAATGCAGCGTCTGCGAGGCCAGCACGAGGGTGTAGAGGTGAAAGTTTCCGTGTTCTTCCGGCACCCAGCCACCGAGGGTCACGCCGCGCAGCATCCGCAGAATATCAACGACATCGAGGCCGCGGATCATGCCGACGACGTGCTCGCGGTAGGAGGGAAAGACGTGGTCCTGGGGCCTTGTGGCGTAGGCCGACCCGACCTGGGCGGCCTCCTGGCCGTGGCTCGGAACCCAGAGGGCAAGCTGGCCCTGGCGCTGTAGGTTGGCCGCTTCGGTATCGAACTTTCGCACCACGACCATGTCACGGTAGAAGCGGCGGTGGTCCGCCTCACTGAGGCGATCGAGGTAGGGCAGAAACTCCTCGGCGGCGGCATTGGGTTCGAACGTGCCGTTCGGGGAGATCATGCGTACGCAGGTCGCGGCCCCATCGAGGCCAAAGGCTGCTGACGTGGGCGCTGCTGTCATGGGCACAGTCGCATCGTTTCGGGTGGCTGACACCGTACTAACCTATCTTTCGTGCCGGGTGACCGGCGGGAAGGGCGTCGACAAGATCCGCGCTCATTAATAGGAGTGTCGCCACAGCCTGCTCCTCACCGATCGACACCCGAATGCCCTCCGGCACGAAGGGGCGCACGATAAGGCCGGCCTCGCCGAGAGCCTCGGCCACGCTCGCGGTTTCGGCACCCGTGGGCAGCCAAAGAAAGTTGCCCTGCGGCTGGGGAATATTCCAGCCCTGCTGGGTGAGTGCCGTCCAGGCTGCATCGCGACGCGCAGCAATGGTCCGAACCCGGTCAAGCAGTTCCTTTTCGGCGTCGAGCGAGGCGATCGCTGCCGCGGCTGCTGGCGCGGTAACCGAGAGCGGGATGGCGGTCGCGCGGGCGGCGTTCAGAATATCCACCGGCCCGAGGGCATAGCCGATGCGCAGTCCGGCCAGGCCGTAAGCCTTGGAGAAGGTGCGCAGCACGACCAGATTCGGGTAGCGGGCCAGGAGCGGCGGGCCGGTCACGGCATCCGCTTCGGTGACGAACTCGATATATGCCTCATCGAGAATGACCAGCAGATCGGTCGGGACAACGGCCATGAAGGCCTCGAATTCGTCCTTGGTGACGATGGTACCGGTGGGGTTGTTGGGCGAGCAGACGATGACGACCCGGGTCGCCTCGCCGATCGCGGCGGCCATTTCGGGTAGGTCATGACCGTGATCGGCGCGGTTGGGCACGCGCACGCTGGTCGCGCCCGCGACGGTGACGAGCGAGGGATAGGCCTCGAAAGACCGCCAGGAGTAGAGCACTTCATCGCCAGGGCCTGCGGCAGCGAGAATCAGCTGGGCCAGCAGGGCCACCGAACCCGAACCGACGTGCACCTGGTCGACATCGATGCTGTACTTGGCAGCGAGGCGTTCGCACAGGGCCAGCGCCGAGGCATCCGGGTAGCGGTTGAAGGCCATTTCGGCGGCGACCGCCGCCACGACCCCCGGTAGCGGGTCAAAGGGGTTCTCGTTGCTGGAGAGCTTGAAGTCACTGGCGTCAGCCGGTTTGCCCTGCTTATAGGCCGGGAGTGCGATGATCTCCGGGCGCAGGCGGACGGAGGGTCGGTCGGAGAGGCTCACTCGTGGAGTCTACGCCCGCATATATTCGCAATGGCGAATGAATGATTACCCGCCTTTCGACCGCGCGGCCCGGACGCCGCACCCGACGGCGCTTCCCGGTGAGATAGTAGGGACATGGCCAGATTCCTGATCAAGTTGATCGTCAACGCGGTGGCCCTGTGGCTCACCGCCCTGCTCGTCACCGGAGTGCACGTCATTCCGTACGCACCCGATTCGGGTGCGAGCGTGATCACCTACCTGCTCATCGCGCTCATCTTCGGGTTCGTGAACACCGTCGTCGGCGGCGTCGTGCGGGTCGTCGCATTTCCGCTGTACATTCTCACGCTCGGACTGTTTGCGCTCATCGTCAACGGCCTGCTGCTGCTGCTCGTCGCCTGGCTCTCCGGTTTTCTGGGTTTTGGCCTCGTTGTCGATGGCTTCTGGTGGGGCGTACTCGGTGCCCTGGTACTCGGAATCATCTCCTGGCTGCTCGGTCTGATCGTGCGCCCGGTCACCGACCGTAACTAAGCCGCGCCGTCACTTCGGCGCTGACCCGGCTGGCAAGCGGATGCCGCGCCACAAGACGGCCTCGCCCTCCGCGCTCCCGACAATGCCAGTCATCGTGTCCTGAAAATTTTGCAGGTTCTCTTCTGGGGAGGCGTTGATGAGTTGCGCCGTCTCGCGGTAGCGATCAAGGTGGTGGGCCGGCACGTTCTCCCCAACTGGGGGTTCGGTCGTCGCGAAGACCTCGCGACGCACGGTGAGGCGATCCTCCGAGTCGATCAGGCATGACCCACCAAGAGCCGTCACCACGTCATCGCTGTGCTCAACGGTGAGCGTCGCGACACCGGACGGCACCGGAACACACGTTTCCGGCGCCCCAAAAGTGGCCACCGCCTGCACGTTGAACGCCTCAGAGGCAGCTACCTGCGTGGCGACGATGCCACCCTGCGAATGACCGGCCACGACTACTGGATCACCGGGTTCAACGCCGGCGGCCTGCATCGCCTCCATCACCGCCCGAAAGGACCCCGCGTTTTGCTGGGCAATCGCAGACACGTTCGCGGCGAGGTCGAAGGGCTCGTTCGTGGCGACCAGATCCCAGTCGACCGTCCCACCGATGTACACGGCCCAGGACGTTTGCTCGCCGTCACCATATTTCTCGATGCGAACCTGCGCCCCGCCTTTGGCGGCTTTGGGAATTCGCGCGGCCACGTCACTCACCCCGGTGGGTGGCTTCAATTTTGCCAAAATACGGACCCGCCGCACCCTCACCGCACCTTCCCGCAACAGCCCGCCACTTCGCGCTACGGCGAGCACGGCGACTGCGGTGCTCGAGATGCCCGTCACACCCAGGCCGGTGTCTCCGAGAATCAGGTCAACTCCAAGAGGCACTCCCAGTGCGCCCAGAGCGACGTCATCGAGCGAAGAGACGAGCAGCTTGGCCATGAGGACCGTTTGCGGGTCCGTGATAACCCGTTGGTCGAGAACAAACCCGTATCCCGTCTCACGCTTCACGAGCCCCGCCATCGCCCAGACGACCAATCCCAGAGCAGGCAGAGAGGTTGCCATTACTCCCAGGACCAGTGGAGTGGCTCCGAGCAGGAGCATCAGCCTGATAATCGTCCCGACATCATGCCCCACTTTCGCGCTCCCCAGCACGGCCAGTTGCAGGGCGCTGTGCTCAGCCCAGCCGTACCGTTCCGCGGCAGCCACCAGGGACTCGGCCAGGTCGCCGCTGCGCTGCACCAGTTCGCCGAGCGCCCCACTGGCCCAGAGCAGGGGTATCCCGGCGTCCCCCGGCGTCCATTTCATGGCCCCGCCGGCGGAGTCCAGTTGCCGGATACTGTCCACCCTGACGCGAAAGTCCTCGGCCTGGGCCTGGGCATACCGCAGCATCTCGGCCTCGGCCAGTACGACATCCGTTGACACGATTGTGGTTCCCCCCACGGACACTGTCAGTTCGCTTCCACCCACGCCAACGTCGTATTCGCTCATTGCTCCGACTCCAGCTGCCAAATGTTCTGCCTTAACTGGTCCTGCGCTTCGTCCAGAAAGTTCACGACCAGGCCCAGGTCGTGAACAATCTCTGCGACCCGCTCGCGGTAGGCACGCTTCGCGGCCGACTGCCAGAATTCGCTTTCGTCCCCCCGGCGCAACCGTCCCTGTAAATCCACGACATCGGCGGTGAGGGCCTGCACCCGCAGCCGTTGAGCTCGAAACACGGAAAGCTGATCGGTGCGTCCCGATGCGATGAGTCCAGCCAGATCATCCATGGCACCTCCCCGACAGGACCGATCGTCGCAGAATCGCCGGCCACCGGGCCTCCCCTCGACGATTCTGTGCACAGACTCCGGATACTGGGCATGTGCAGGAGCCGAATCTGCTCCACAATGGGATACATGTCTTTCGCGTCACTCACCCCCGACGAGTCGACGCCATTCCGCATCATTTTCGTCTGCACCGGCAACATCTGCCGATCGCCCATGGCCGAGGTCGTGCTGCGTGATCTGATCACGAAGCTCGGCCTGGGGCGACTGATCGCGACCAGCTCAGCCGGCACCGGAGACTGGCATGTGGGTGAGCAGGCCGACGGTCGCACGATTACCGCGCTGGCCAAGCGGGGTTATGACGGCAGCCACCACCGGGCTCGCCAATTCGATCCGCTCTGGTTCGCCGACCACGACCTGGTCGTCGTACTCGACCGCGGCCAGGAGCGCATCCTGCGGAACTGGGCGCTGGCTGATCGCGATCGCGCCAAGGTGCGCCTGCTGCTGAGTTTTGACGCCGAGCAGGCCGCCCTGTGCGACGTGCCAGACCCCTACTATTCCGACGATGCGTTGTTTGACTCGGTATTGGGCATGATTGAGAGTGCCAACCACGCACTTTTGAAACAACTTGCACCCGCAATTCGACAGGGAGTCCAATGAGTCACCTACCCGTACAGGTTCTAAGCCCGCTTGACGGCCGCTACCGATCCGCCGTTTCCGATCTGGGCGAGTACCTGTCCGAGGCCGGCCTCAACCGCGCCCGGGTGCGCGTGGAGGTCGAGTGGCTGATCACCCTCACCGACCGCAGCCTGTTCGGCTCAGCCCCGCTGACCGCCGAGCAGAAGCTCGACCTGCGAGCCCTGGTGACGAATTTCGGGCAGGCCGAGATCGATGAGCTGGCCGAGCTCGAGGCAACCACCCGGCACGACGTGAAGGCTGTCGAATACCTCGTCCGTCGCCGCCTCGGCACGCTCGGCCTCGCCGACATCAGCGAGCTCACCCACTTCGCGGCGACCAGCGAGGACATCAACAACCTCTCCTACGCCCTCACTGTGCGTGATGCGGTGCAGACGGTCTGGCTGCCCAAGCTTCGCCTGGTCATCGACGCGCTGCGCAGCCGTGCTCTCGAATTTCGAGCGGATGCGATGCTGGCCCGCACCCACGGGCAGCCCGCGACGCCGACCACCATGGGCAAGGAACTCGCCGTGTTCGTCTATCGACTCGAGCGCATCGTGGCCCAGATCGACGCCGGTGACTACCTCGGCAAGTTCAGCGGCGCCACCGGCACCTTCGCCGCCCACGTCGCCGCCGATCCGTCGGTGGACTGGCCCGCCGTGTCCCGCGAGTTCGTCGAGGGCCTCGGCCTCGGCTGGAACCCGCTCACCACTCAGATCGAGTCGCACGACTGGCAGGCCGAGCTGTACTCCCGCGCCTCCCACGCCAATCGCATCCTGCACAACCTGGCCACGGACATCTGGACCTACATCTCGATCGGCTACTTCCGCCAGATTCCGCAGGCCGGAGCCACCGGATCCTCCACCATGCCGCACAAGATCAACCCGATCCGGTTCGAGAACGCAGAGGCCAACCTCGAATTGTCCTGCGCCATTCTCGACTCGCTCGCCGCGACGCTGGTGACCAGCCGGCTGCAGCGCGACCTCACCGATTCCACCACCCAGCGCAACATCGGCGTCGGTTTCGGGCACTCGCTGCTCGCCCTCGACAACATTCTGCGCGGCCTCGGCGAGATCGACATCGACCGCGCCCTGCTCGAGCGCGACCTGGACTCCAACTGGGAGATTCTCGGTGAAGCGATCCAGACCGTGATTCGCGCCGAGGTCTCGGCCGGACGATCCTCGATCGAAGACCCCTACGCCCTGCTCAAGGAGCTGACCCGCGGCAAGCGCATCACCAGCGCCGATCTGGCCGCCTTTGTCTCAGCCCTCGATATCGGCCCGGCCGCGAAGACTCGCCTGCTCCACCTCACCCCGGCCGGCTATGTCGGCCTCGCCGACTCCCTGATCGACTTTCTGCGCTAGGAGGTCCTGATCGGTCAAACGGCGCACGTTGCGGATTGCTCCGGACGTGCGCCGTTTCATCACCGACCGGGGTAGACGATGACCTTCATCTGGCCGGGCTGGCGACCGGCATTGAGGGCCTGCTCAGCGTCGGCAAGCGCAAAGGTGCTCGTGACCAGCACGTCGAGGTCGACGGCGCCGCTCTCAACCAGCTGAATGCCGAGCGGCCAGGTGTTGGTGTATCGAAAGACGCCGCTCAGCCAGATCTCCCGGTTCTGAATCCAGGAGACGGGCAATTCAACGGTGTCGTTGCCCATCCCGACGAGGATGGCCCGGCCACCCGGTCGCACCGCCAGAATTCCGGCCTGCACCGCCGCCGCAACTCCGGAGGCGTCGATGAACGCATCCACTTCCAGGCCTTCGACCGACTCGACCCTGGGGTCGAGGGCGACGGTGGCCCCGTGCTCGAGGGCGAATGCGCGACGGTCATCCGCGATATCCGTGATATAAATTTTTGTGGCACCGAACGCGCGTGCAGTCTGCGCCAGGATCACGCCGATCGGGCCGGCGCCAGCTATGAGCACCGAGCTTCCCGGGCGAATGTCGGCGCGTTTGCAGGCCCAGATCCCGACCGAGAGTGGTTCGATCAGCGCGGCGGCCTCGTCGGAGATACTGTCCGGAATTGCATAAGCAAAGTCCGTTTGAATCGCCACGTACTCGCAGAACGCCCCGTCGATCGGCGGCGTCGCAAAAAACTCGATGTCGGGACAGAGGTTGTAACGGCCGGCCTTGCATTGCTCGCAGATGCGGCACGGCCGCTGCGGTTCGACGGCCACACGCTGCCCGATGCGAGCGGGGTCGACCCCCGAGCCGACCGCGGTGATGCGTCCGGACAACTCATGACCGAGAATAAGCGGATGCTCGACCACATACGGCCCAATTCGGCCGTGCTGGTAGTAATGCACATCGCTCCCGCAAACACCGACCGCGGCAACCTGCACAAGAACTTGGTCGTGTTCGAGGTCGGGAACGGGCACCGTGTCGACGGTGACCTCTCCGGCGGCGCGCAGCAAGGAGGCTTTCATCATGGTCACTGGGGGTTCTTTCGGTAGGCGTGTCGTGGCTGAAGCATCCGTCATGAGCGGTCCTCGATGGACAGGTACGACATGACGGTAGCGTGCGCGCCCTTCTCAAGGAGCGAATCCAACGCCGCCAGGTAGGCGGCGGCGAATCGCTCGTTGTCGGCGAGATTTCCGAACAGTTTCTCATTACGCACGAAGGCGAGCCGGTCGCCCCGCTGAGTCTGCGCGATGGCCACAAGCTCGGCACTCAGGGGGTCGACGACCGTGATCGGCTCACCCTGTTCGTCGATGCCTTCGGCATACCGCGCCCAACTGGCGACGATCGCGGCCGAGCACTCGATCTCGCCACCGCTGGCGAGCTGGTCATGAATGACCGGCACGAGCCATTTGGGGATTCGGTCGGATGACTCGGCGCAGAGCCGGGCGAGAGTGTCGCGCACCTCGGGGTTGGAGAACCGCACGATCAGCGTGGCCTTGTAGTCGTCGAGGTCGATTCCGGGCACCGGTTTGAGCGTGGGTGTGCCCTCTCGGTCCATGTAGCGTTGGACGAATCTGCGGAGGGCGTCATCGGCCATGGCCTCGTGGGCATAGCGGTGGCCGCTGAGATAGCCGAAGTAGCACAGGGCCTGATGGCTGGCGTTGAGCAGCCGCAGCTTCATGTACTCGTAGGGCGTGACGTCCTCGACCAGCTGCACACCAGCCTGCTCAAGCGGCGGACGACCGAGACCGAAGTCGTCTTCGACGACCCACTGAAAGAACGGTTCGCAGACCACGGGCCAGCCGTCGTGCAGCCCGGTGAGGGCAGCAGCTTCGATAATGTCGTCGGCAGAGGTGACGGGGGTGATGCGGTCGACCATCGCGTTGGGAAAGTGCACGTTGTGCAACATCCACTCGCCGAACTCGGCGTCCTTCTGCACCGCGAAGGCCGAGAACATGCGTTTCGCCATGTCGCCATTGCCCTGAATATTGTCACAGGACTGCACCGTGAATGGCTCGAGCCCGCGTTCGCGACGGCGACGGAGGGCCTCGGTGACATAGCCGAAGACGGTCGTCGGCACGGCCCCGTCGACCAGGTCCGCGATGACTCCAGGGTGGGTCTGGTCGAATTCGCCGGTCACCCGGTCGAAGTTGTAACCGCCCTCCGTGATCGTGAGCGACACGATACGGATAGCAGGGCTAGCCATTTTCTCGAGCACGGCCTCCGGATCGTCGGGCGCAAACAGATACTCGACCATGCTGCCGATGATCGACGACTCGCGGTGGCCGTCCGGGTGTTTGAGGGTGACCGTGTAGAGGCAGTCCTGCTGGTCGAGCACTTCCTTCATTCTGCGGTCGCCCTCGAGCAGTCCGACCCCGCAAATCGCCCAGTCCTGGGCGAGGCCGGCGTTCATGAGCTCATCGAGGGCGACGGCCTGGTGGGCGCGGTGAAAGCCGCCGACACCAAAGTGCATGATTCCCGCAGTGAGGGTCGAGCGGTCGTAGCTGGGCCGAGCGACACCGGACTTGAGGTTGCCGAGTGTCGCCGTGCACAGTGTGGGCTGCGCCATCTACTTCACCGCTCCCATGGCGAGTCCGCGTACGAGCTGCTTTTGGGCAACCCAGCCGGCGATGATGACCGGAAGCACGGCGATGGTTGACGCGGCGGAGAGCACCGCAAGGAACTGGCCACGACCGTCGACAAAGCTCGCCAGAAACGGCGGCGTCGTGCGAGCGATCGAGGTCGTGAGCAGCGTTGCGAGAAAGTACTCATTCCAGGCGAAGATGAAGCAGATCAGCGCGACGGCCGCGATGCCGGGCAGCAGAATCGGCAACACCACCCGGATCAGTTCGGTGCGCAGGTTTGCCCCGTCGATCTGGGCGGCTTCAACGATCTCGCGCGGAACCTCGTTGAAGAACGACCGCATCATCCACACAGCGATCGGAAGGTTCATCGCCGCGTAGAGCAGGCCGATGGCGGTGATGTTGTCGAGAGCGCCGAGGGCCTTGAGAATGAAGAACACCGGCAGGATCGACGCCGCAGCCGGCAGGAAGCGCGTGGAGATGAAGAAAAACAACACGTCCTGCACGCGCTTGATCGGGCGGATGCTGAGCCCATAGGCCGCGGGGATGGCGAGGAGCAGCACGATCGCCGTCGACGAGATGCTCGCGGTGAGGGAGTTGAGCAGGTAGGTTCCCATGCCGCGGTCGAAGACGAGCTGGTACTGGTCGAAACTCAACGCGGTGAAGAGGGTCGGCGGGATAGAGGCCGCTGCGCCCTCGGTCTTGAAACTGGTGAAGACCATCCAGGCGATCGGAAAGAAGAACATCAGCACCAGAACCCACGTCATTGTCGTGATCAGGGTGCCCTTGAGTGTGCGCATCAGCGTTCACTTCCGTTCATGAATACTTTGAAAAGGGTGCGGAGAGCGATGGTGGCGACGGCGATCGTGACGATGACCGTGACGACCCCGAAGGCGGCGGCCTGCCCGACGTCGAGTCCGATAAACGCCCGCTCATAGAGCAGATAGGAGAGGGTCTTGGTGCCGCCCGTTCCTTTGGTCATGATCGCGATCGGGTCGAAGGCCTGCAGCAACATGATCGACCCGAGCAGGGTCGCGATTTCAATGTACTGGCGCAGGTGCGGCAGCGTCATCCACTGAAAGGTGCGGAACGGACCGGCACCGTCGACGGACGCGGCCTCGAGCACTTCCCGGCTCTGGCTCTGCAGCCCGGCGAGCAGGATGAGCATCATGAACGGCGTGTACTGCCAGGTCAGCATCATGATGATGGTGAGCGCCGGAAAGTCGGTGTTCCAGGCGATCGAGGGCAGACCGATGAAGTTGAGTCCAACGTTGACCATGCCGACGTTGACGTCGAGCATCGACCACTTCCAGATGAGCGCCGCGGCGGCCGGCATCACCAGGAACGGCGTGATCATGAGGGTGCGTGCGAGGCCCTGGCCCATGAACTTGCGGTCGAGCAACACAGCAAAGAACAAACCGAAAACCAGCGACAGCACCACGGACGAGCCCGTGATGACGACGGTTGCCATCAGTGAAGGGAAGAAGTCGGGGCCGGTGAAGACGACCGCGTAGTTCTGAAAGCCGGCGAACGCGATCTCGGCCGGGCGAAGTTGATTCCAGTTCAGGAACGAGAAGTAGATCGTGACCAGAAACGGAATTTGGGTCAGTACGATCGAAAAGAAGAGTGCCGGTAACACGAGTGCCCGTGACGCTCGAGCCTTCTTGCGCAGGGAGAGTGCGGCGGCGTGCGATCTTTTTGCCGAGGGCTGTGCCGGCGCCGGAGGCGGGGCTGTCGTCAGGGTTGTCATTGCTTCTTCCTCATAGTTGAGGTGCTGCCGGGGGCCGTTCGACCGACCCCCGACAGCACGTACCTGGTGCCGTGCTACTTCTGCTTGTCGCCCGCGGTCTGGGCGATGACTTGGCCCTTATCCAGGGCCTCCTCCACGGTGGTCCGTCCGGCGATGGCATCAGCCACCAGCTGGGCGACCTGGTTTCCCACGTCCTGGAACTCTGGAATCGTCACGTACTGGATTCCGACCCACGGCTGCGGGTTGAGTCCTGGCTGCTCCGGATTGACCGCATTCATGACGTCGAGCGTGATCGGGGCAAAGGCGGCAGCGGCTTCCTCGTATTCGGGGATCGAGTAGGTCGACGTGCGCGCTCCCGGGGGAACCCGGGTCCAACCGAGGGTCGTTCCGACTAGCTGCTGGTACTCCTTGCTCGTGGCCCACTTGACGAAGGTGGTCGCGGCTTCGGCGTTCTTAGTGGTCTTGGGAACGGCGAGGTTCCAGGACCAGAGCCAGCCCGATTCTTCTGTCTTGTAGACGGGAGCGTGGGTGTAGGCCATTTTGCCGGCAACGGCCGAAGTCTCGGGGTCCTCGAGGATCGACGCGGCTACCGATGCGTCGTACCACATGGCGACCTTGCCGGACTGGAGCTGGTTGAGGCACTCGGTGAAGCTGTTCGACACGGGGTCGGGCTCGCCAGCCGCCGCGAGCAGGTCGACGTAGAAGTTCACGCCTTCGACGAACTCGGGCGAGTTCACCTGCGCGTTCCAGTCTTCGTCGTACCACGCGCCACCGAAGGTCTGCACGACGGTGGTCAGCGGTGCGAACAGGTCACCCCAGCCGGGCTTGCCGCGCAGGCAGATGCCCGCAACGTCCGGCGTGTTGAGCGCTTTGGCTGCCATCGCGACTTCCTGCCAAGTGGGGTGGTCGCTGATCGTGATTCCGGCCGCGTCGGTCATTTCCTTGTTGTACATCAGGATCGACGATTCACCGTAGAAGGGAACGGCATACTGCTTGCCGTCGACGGTGAGTGCGGTGCGTACCGCCGGCAGGGTGTCGTCGACGTCGTAGGTGGGATCGTCGGCGAGGGCCGAGGTGAGGTCGGTGAGCCAGCCCTGGGCGCCCCACTGCGGCACCTCGTAGGCCCCGACCGTGACAATGTCGTACTGGCCGGCCCCGGAGGCCACGTCGGCGGTGACGGCGGCCCGCAAGTCGCCCTCTTCCATCTGCACGAAGTTGACGTTGATGCCGGGGTTGTCCTCTTCGAACGTTCCCTTGAGCTGTTCCATGTCCTTCATCTGCGGGTTGTTCACCGTGGCGAGGGTGAGGGTGACGTCTCCCGACGCCGCTCCGCCCCCGCCGGCACCGGCACAGCCCGTGAGCGCGAAGGCGATCACGATGAGCCCCGCCCCCAGCGTGATCGCACGTTTCTTTCCAAGCATTGGAACTCCTTTGTCGTCGTTGCTTTTGCTGTGTGCGGGGGCGGGTGGGTAGAAATCCACCGCTCCGTCCGGAGCGTTCCCGCCGTCATCCGATTCTTGAAGTTACCCGAATTCGTTCGCGCCCTCCTAGTCCGCGCAGAGTACGATTCTGATACTTTCTTTCCAACGGATGCTGCGGCTACGCTGCATTATCCGCATCCGCTTGACTGGTCTGATCGGAGTTGTGATGAAAGCGTTACCCACGGACGAAACGCGACCCGTCGCCATGGCGGCCCGGTTCCTCGAACGACCCGCGACGCGCGAGGTGATCCGACACCTGCCGAGCGAATCTTTTCGCTGGCTGGAACACGATTACCCGAGCGAAATCGCGCGCTGGAACTACCACCCCGAGTACGAACTACACCTCATTCGGCACGGCACGGGCAGCTACATCATTGGCGACCAGGTTGGCCCGTTTGGGCCCGGTCAGGTGGCGCTCATCGGGCCGGGGGTTCCGCACGATTGGATGAGCGACCTGCAGACCGACGAGGTGGTCTACAACCGCGACGTCGTGCTGCAGTTCACCGGCGAATGGTTCGAAAGGTGCGCGAGCACGTTGCCCGAACTCAATCCAGTGCGGGCGCTCCTGGAGTCCTCGGGCCGGGGCATTATCTTCACCGGTTCGACGGCAGCGCGTGCGGCCGCCGAGCTCGAACTCATAGGCACCGCGCAGGGCGCCCGCAAGGTCTCCTACGTGTTCGCCGTGCTGGCGACCCTGGCGGAAGCACCGGTCGACGAGAAGGCCTTTGTCGCCCGGGAGTGGTTCTCCACGGCCGGTCAGGGCGACGGCAGACTCGCCGTCGAGGCTGGGCTGGCCTACATCTTCGACAATCTGTCAACCCGCATTCGCATGTCCGACGCCGCCCGGCTGGCCCACATGTCGGAGCCGACGTTTTCAAAGTACTTCAAGAAGTCGAGCGGGCTGACTTTTAGCGCCATGGTGAAGAAGTTGCGCATCGCGAATGCCTGCCGATTGCTGGCCCAGACCGACGACTCGATCGCCTCGGTGTCTCTCGGAGTTGGCTATTCCAACCTGGCCAACTTCAATCGACAGTTCCACACCGAGGTGGGAATGACTCCGAGCCGCTATCGGCGACTGGATACCGCTGAACGCCCGGCAGGACAGACCCCCAGTCTCGACCTCAAGACCCAGCGACCACCGTCGGTACTCGAGTCCACGGCGGGCATCCCGGTCTAGGACTGTTGGGCTGGGCGTGCCACGTGACGCGCCAGCGTGCGGTCAGTGGCCGTTCTGCTCATCAAGGTCGGTCTGCTCCGACGCGTTCGGCTTCATGCCGAGAACGAGCATCGCAATCACCACGAGAGCCACGATGAAGGTCACGCCGAAACCGATCGCCGAAAGTATCAGGTCGCGGGTGGTCAATAGAATCGTGCCTGCGATGAACAGGCCCATCAGGCCGGAAATACCGAGCAGCTCGGCTGGTTTCAGCCGATCGGACCGGCTCGGCTGGTGCGCGGGATTGGGCATACCGGGAGTCTTCTTGGCCATTTTTTTTCTGGGGACGCGTTTTGAAGTCACAGGGAATCCGAATCGTTGGGGACGGGAACGCCGCGGCGCTGCCGCGGGGAATCCCACTTGAGGGAGAGCCCGGCAATGGGCAGGAAAACTGCGAGAAAGACCAGATAGGCCCCGAACAGCCCGACCGACACGACGGGGTTGGGCGGAAGCAGGAGGAACAGTAGCGCGAGGATGGCGGTGCCGATGCCGGTGAACAGCCAGTCCTTCGCGGGTAGTGCTCGCTTGCGCACGCGAATACCTGCATAGATCTCCAGGAACCCCGTGACGGCTCCCCAGACGCTCACCACGAACAGGAAAAACCCGTGCCCGCCGGCGTGAAAGGCGAGGGCCACTCCGCCGGCGACCATGCTCACGATGCCACTGATCAGGAACAGGCTGCGGTCGGTAGCGACGGTCAGGGTGCGAGGTCCCGACAGAATGAGCCAGAGTCCGCTCGCGAGGGCGAATGCGCCGAACGTGATCACACCGAACTCGGCGGAGTGATCGCCATTGAAGGTAATGATCGCGGCCGGAATCAACGCGATCAGGGCGCGCCCGAAGGGCACGCGCCAGTACCCGGGACCGACGTTTGATGGCGCCTGGACCTTCGCCACGCACGACCTCTTTCGTTGCACAATTTTGTCCCCCTCAGTCTACGCGGCGAGGTGGTCGCGGGGCTGCGAGCGCGCTGCGTGCGGGGCTGCGTAGGGGAGGCTACCCGCCGGCGACCATGTCGGCGAACCGGGAGTAGTGGCCGTGGAAGGCGACCGTGACGGTACGGGTGGGCCCGTTACGGTGTTTGGCGACGATGAGGTCGGCCTCGCCGGCCCGCGGGTTGTCTTTCTCGTACGCGCTCTCGCGGTGCAGCAGGATGACCATATCGGCGTCCTGCTCGAGCGAACCCGATTCTCGAAGGTCGGAGATGGCCGGCATCTTGTCGGCGCGCTGCTCCGGACCACGGTTGAGCTGGGACAGCGCGATCACGGGAACCTGCAGTTCTTTGGCGAGCAGCTTAAGCGCGCGCGAGAATTCACTGACCTCCTGCTGACGTGATTCGACCTTCTTACCGCTCGTCATGAGCTGCAGGTAGTCAATGATGACCATCTTGAGCCCCACCCGTTGCTTGAGACGGCGACACTTGGCCCGAATCTCGACCAGAGTCATGTTCGGGCTGTCGTCAATGTACAGCGGCGCATCGTTGATGCGACCACGGGTGGACGCGATCGTGGTCCAGTCGCGGGCCTCGACAGTTCCCTTGCGCATGCTCTGCAGGGGAACGGATGCCTCGGCTGCGAGCAGACGCATCGCAATTTCACTGCGCCCCATTTCGAGGGAGAAGAAGATGCTGGGCATGTTGTTGTGGATCGAAGCCGAGCGCGCGAAGTCGAGTGCGAGGGTGGACTTTCCCAGTGCCGGACGGGCCGCGACGATGATGAGCTGGCCGCCGTGGAATCCGTTGGTGAGTTCGTCCAGGTCAGCGAAGCCGGTCGGTACGCCGCTCATCTGGCCGTCTTTGAGCTTGGCCGCCTCGATCTCCTCGATGGCGGCGGTGACGGCATCGGTCAGTGGAACGTAGTCTTCGGTTTCGGTGCCGCCGGTGACCGAGTAAATTTCGGCCTGGGCGGTGTTGACGAGGTCGAGCACCTCACCCTCGCCGGCGTAGCCCATTTGGGCAATGCGGGTACCAGCCTCGACCAGGCGGCGCAGCAGGGCACGCTCAGCCACGATCGTGGAGTAGAAGCCGGCATTCGCTGCCGTGGGCACGAGGCTTGTGAGGGTGTGCAGGTAGTCGGCACCACCGGCCCGCGACAGCTCTCCGAGTTTGGTGAGCTCGTCGGTGACCGTGATGACGTCGGTGGGCTCACCCTGCGCGTAGAGCGAGAGAATGGCATCGAAGATGATCTCGTGCTTGGGAATGTAGAAGTCCC
This sequence comes from Cryobacterium sp. Hh38, assembly GCF_004403235.1. NCBI lineage: Bacteria > Bacillati > Actinomycetota > Actinomycetes > Micrococcales > Microbacteriaceae > Cryobacterium > Cryobacterium sp. Hh38. The sequence continues at coordinate 83,864 of NZ_SOHD01000017.1, forward strand.
CGCCGCGCACGGTCTCGACGACATCGGCAACGGCGTCTTTACTGAGCATCATGCCACCGAGGGCGCTCTGCTCGGCCAGCAGGTCGTGTGGCAGGGCACGCTCCGACTTCCAGGCTTCAGCGGGCCGCTCGCCTCGATTTTGGTCGACTGCGCCGCCGCGGACTGACGAAGCGTACTCGTTTGACGCTGGCTGGTTGGCCAGGCCCAGGTGAGCGATCGACACTCGGTACCTCTTTCTTCGTGCACTTCGGAGAATCCGTGTGCTTTCAGGTGTATCAGGACCCACCGACACGGGCCACGATGCACCAGCTTGAGCTGGAAACCGGCACTGCATCACCTTAGGTAGGTAGCAGCGCCCCCACAAACCCCCTTGTGGATAACTCTGTGGAGAATCTGCGCGAAACGCCGTGGAGATTGTGCAGAACCTGTGCACTCAGTTGTGGATAAATAGTTGAACTAAGCCACATAAATAGCTTTGATCAGCAATTTCGTTGATTATCAAGGCTGTGAATAAAGTAGCCTCAACCAACCGTTGAACCTTGACGAGACGAATGCTCACCTGTGCACAAAAGCGTTGCGTTTACCCCGACAAAATGCCTCTTAACGCCACATAGCGGAGGGTTCCTTTCGGAACCCTCCGCTATGGAAGAGGCAAACGTGCCGGTAACTCGCGGAACCGGCACTGACCTTACTTGGCTGCGACGACCACCAGGGTGATCGTGGCACTGAGCTCGTCGCGAAGACGAACCGTTGCCGTGTGCTCACCGGTCAGCTTGATCGCGGTGAGTTCAATCTTGCGCTTGTCAACCGTGCCGAGACCGGCGGCTGCAACGGCGTTAGCCACATCCGTGGTCTTGACCGAACCGAACAGACGTCCGCCGGCGCCGGCCTTGACGACCAGGGTGACCTTGGTGTTCTCAAGCTTGACCTTGAGCGCCTCGGCCTCTTCGAAGGTGGCGTGCTCGCGCGCTGCGCGGGCTGCCTTGATCTGCTCGATCTGCTTCTCGCCACCGCGGGTCCACGCCACAGCGAAGCCCTTGGGAACGAGGTAGTTACGAGCAAACCCGTTCTTGACGTCTACGACGTCGCCGGGTGCACCGAGGCCGGAGACCTCATGCGTCAGAATCAATTTCGACATTTGGTTTCCTTACCGGCCTGAGCCTGCGTAGGGCAGCAAAGCCATTTCGCGGGCGTTCTTGACGGCACGGGCGATGAGGCGCTGTTCCTGAACAGAAACGCCTGTAATGCGGCGGGCGCGGATCTTTCCGCGCTCGGAGATGAACTTGCGCAGGGTGGGGACATCTTTGTAATCAATGACACCAACCCGAATCGACTTCGCGGGAGCGGCGTTCTTGCCACCCTTTGCTCCGCGAAGCGGCTTGCGGCGGTCGCCGCTCGACTTTCCAGCCATGATTTCCTTACTTTCTAAAAGAAGACGTTAGCTCCGCGCGAGGCGAGGCTTAGAAGGGGGTCTCGTCGCTAAAGTTGCCTGGGCTGTTCCAAACGTCCCCACCGGATGCTGCGGGCGACGCAGTCTTGGCGGGTGCGCTGGGAGCCCACGGCTCATCATTGCCCTGGCCACCGGCAGCAGGAGCGCTGCTACGGGGGCCGGACGACTGCGCGCGAGTGAGGGAAGCGGTGGCGTAGCGCAGCGAAGGACCAATTTCGTCGATCTCAAGCTCCATGCTCGTGCGCTTTTCACCTTCCTTCGTCTCATACGAACGCTGCTTGAGACGACCGGAAGCGATGACACGCGAACCCTTGGTCAGTGAACCTGCCACGTGCTCGGCGAATTCACGCCAAACGCTTGCACGCAGGAACAGCGCGTCGCCATCTTTCCACTCGTTGGCCGCACGATCGAACGTACGCGGAGTGGAAGCGATGGTGAAGTTGGCAACCGCCAGCCCGTTCTGCGTGTAACGCAGTTCCGGATCGCTGGTGAGGTTGCCCACCACGGTGATTACGGTCTCGCCAGCCATGGGCTACTTGTCGCTTGCCTTGTCGGCAGCAGCGGCCGGAGCCGGAGCGGCCTTGGCAGCAGCAGGCTTAGCGCCAGCAACCTTCGCGGCCGGAACCGCGGTGGAGGCAGCAACAACCGGAGCAGCAGCGGCCGGAGCCTCTGCCACAACGGCCTCGGCAACGACCGGCGCGGTATCAACCTTCGGGGCAGCGGCAACCTTGGCAGCCGGTGCTGCGGCAGCTGCGGCAGCAGCGTCAGCCTTGGCAGCGATGACCTTCGGGTTGGCAGCCTTGCGGGCAGCCTTCTCGGCGGCCAGCTTGCTCGCGACGACGACCTGGGCGATGCCCTCTTCGGCGCGGAGCACCTTGGTGCGCATGACGGCCTCGGACAGCTTCAGCTGGCGGTCGAGCTCGACCGTGGCTGAGGCGTTCGCGGTGAAGTCGACAACGGCGTAAATGCCTTCGGTCTTCTTGTTGATCTCGTAAGCGAGACGACGACGACCCCAGACATCAACCTTGTCAATGGTTCCGCCATCGTTGCGAACAACGTTGAGGAACTTGTCAAGGCTGGGAGCTACGGTGCGCTCATCGATCTCGGGATCGAGGATAACCATAAGTTCGTACTGATGCATGACTAACCCACCTCCTTCGGACTAAAACGGCTGCAGACTTTCTGCAACAGGAGGGTTGTGCATGTGCTGCCGGCGCTGGTCCGGGGAATCCGGCACGCAGGCAACCTGCCCAGACTACCGGATGTTGGCAGCTTTTGCCACTGCGCTCCTACCGGTTCCGCCCTGCCCACCACTCCTGCAGCCGGCGGGTGGCTTCCGCTTCGCCCAGCGGACCGTCGTCGAGTCGCTGTTCGAGCAGATACCGGTAGGCCTCGCCGACCTCACGCCCCGGCTTCAGTCCGAGCACGGCCATGATCTGCTCGCCGTCGAGGTCGGGGCGCACGGCACCGAGCTCTTCCTTCTCGTTGAGCTCGGCAATGCGGTGTTCCAGGTCGTCGTACGCGAAGCCGAGCCGGTCGGCCTTGCGCCGATTGCGTGTCGTCACGTCGGCCCTGGTCAGAATGTGCAACCGCTCCAACTGGTCACCAGCATCGCGAACATAGCGGCGAACGGCGGAGTCGGTCCAGGCGCCCTCGGTATACCCGAAGAACCGTAGGTGCAGCTCGATTAGCCGGGACACCGCGTTGATCGTGTCATTGTCGAAGCGCAGGGCGCGCAGCCGCTTCTTGGCCAGCTTCGACCCGACCACGTCGTGGTGGTAGAAGCTGACGACCCCGCCCGGTTCAAGTTTGCGGGTGGCCGGCTTGCCAATGTCGTGCAGCAAAGCTGCGAGCCGCACGATCAGGTCGGGTGCCTCCAGGTTGCCGCGGGATTTCTCGTAGCCCATCGCCTGCTCGAGTACCGTCAGCGTGTGCTGATAGACGTCTTTATGGTGGTGGTGTTCGTCGATCTCCAACTGCAGGCCGGGAATCTCCGGCAGCACGATCTCAGCCAGTCCCGATTCCATCAGCACCTCGATGCCGGCGCGCGGGTCCGCTGATACGAGCATCTTCGAGAGCTCGTCGCCGATGCGCTCGGCCGACACGATACGGATGCTGTTGCACATCTTTTCCATCGCGAGTGCCGTGTCCAGATCCAGCGTGAAACCCAGCTGGCCGGTGAATCGGGCCGCGCGCAGCATCCGTAATGGATCGTCTCCGAAGGAGACCTCCGGGGTGCTCGGGGTGCGCAGGCGCCCGGCCAGCAGGTCGTCGATGCCACCGGACGGGTCGACCAGGGTCAGCTGCGGCAGGCGCAGCGCCATGGCATTGACCGTGAAGTCCCGGCGGAGCAAGTCGGGTTCGAGGCTCGTACCGAAGACCACGTCGGGTTTGCGGGTGGTCCCGTCGTAGCTGTCGGCGCGATAGGTGGTGATTTCCACGGTTTCACCGGCCAGGCTCGCTCCGATCGTGCCGTAGGCCCGACCAATGTCCCACTGTGCCTCGGAGAGTGGTTTGACGAGCGCGAGAATCTGATCCGGCGTCGCATCCGTCGTGAAGTCCAAGTCATGCACTGGCCGATCGAGGAACGCATCTCGCACCGGACCGCCGACTAGAGCCAGCTCATGGCCGGCCGCCGCAAATGCGTTCGCCAGACGGGATACCGTGGGAGAGGCAGCCAGGTCGCCCAGTCGTGCGAGGGCTGCCGCGACGCTCTGCATATGCCCATATTAGTTGTCAGCGCGCGGCGCGCAGACGCGGTGCAGGTGGCTTCCGGCTGGCACGCCGTAGAATCCCCCTATGGTGGCCGAGTCAGATTCCGCGCATCGGCCCGCGCTTCCGGCTGCCGCACGCACTGCCGTGCGCCCGGCCCAGCGCACCAGCAGAGCACGGCGCTTGCGGCCGACGGCGGGGTTACTGGTGGGCATCCTCACCCTGGCCGCGCTGATTCTGACGCCAGTCAATGGGCTCTCTGCAGCCCAGGCCCAGGCTCCACAAACGGCGGTCGAAACCGCCACGACCGCCGCCGATTCGGTCGGGATCACCATATCCGGCACGAATTCCTCCGAGCTGTCGCCCGGCCAGGATCTGCTCCTGACGGTTGCCGTGCAGAACAATACCGATGCGGCCATTCCGATCGGCCGGGTCGATGTGTACCTCGCCGACCTCGCTCTCACGACCCGAGCGGCCCTCGAGTCCTGGCTCCGCCCGGACGCTGACGCCAATTCGGGCGATCAAATGCTGAGCGTGCCGACTACGCAAGCTATTCCGTCCGGTGCGAACACGAATCTGTCGATCACCGTTCCCGCTGCCTCCCTCGGCTTGACCGACCAGAATGCCTGGGGGGCGCGCGGTGTTGCGGCCATTCTCACGGTCGATGATGTCGTTCGCTCCGAGGGCCGGGGAACTTTTGTCTGGTCACCGGGCAGCGCCACCACCCCGGTCAGGCTGGCGTCGATCATGCCGATCACGACCCCAGAGAGCGCGACCGGCCTGATTACAGCCAAGGCGCTCGAGTCCTATACGAGTTCGGTCGGCCTGCTCTCACGCCAGCTCGATTCCGTGATCGACCTGCCCACGATGGCTATCGCCATCGACCCGCAGATCATCGCGTCCATTCGAGTTCTGGGCAGCAAAGCTCCCGCGTCCGCGGTGGCCTGGCTCGATCGCCTTGCCACGGCGAGCAACGACATTTTCCCGCTTGGCTACGCCGACGCCGATATCTCCCTGCAGGCCCAGGCCGGTGCGTCCACCCTGCGCGCACCGACGTCCTTCGCGCAGGCCATCGATCCGAGTTTGTTCGTCGTCCCCTCGAACACTCCCGTTCCTGAGACGACCAGCGACGTGCCGAGCGTCACCTCCCGCACATCCACTAAGACCACGCCGTCACCGACTCCGACGCCCGGCCCGACGGTGACGCCGGGCGAGACGGTCATTCCTACAACCAGTGACCTACTGGCCTGGAACTACACCAGCACGACGATCGGCTGGCCCAGCGCAGGCCAAGTCGCCAGCACCGACCTCGACGTGTTCGCCGCGAGTGGGCTGACCACCACCATCCTCTCCAGCGGAAATGTGGAGCAGTCCGACGTCTTCACCCCGAACACCGCGGTTACCCTCCCCACCGGGCTCGGCCTGGTCAGCGACAGCGCGCTGTCCTCGGCCATTCGTGCTGCCGCCGATGCCACGACCGACCATGACTGGCGGGTCAGCATGTCGGAAGCCGCCTCGCTGCTGGCAATCGTTTCGGCCGAGAACCCGAACTCGACGCGCACGCTGCTGGCCACGTTTGATCGCAGCAGTCCGACCCCCGCCAACCGGGTCGAGCAAACCATGGCCGCCGTGGCCGGTCTTTCCTGGGCGGATGCCGTCTCCCTTCAGGCGGCGCAGGAGTCCACTCCGGCCACCACCGTGACGTTCCAGAACGAGGCAATCGACTCCGGCAGGGTCACGCTGGCCCGTTCCCTACTCGACCGTGAGGGCGCGGTCGCTGACTTTGCCACGATCCTGGCCGATCCGATCGTGGTGACTTCCCCCCAGCGCCTCGACCTGCTGGCACTACTGGATACCTCATGGAACGTGCAGTCCTCGGCCTGGGCTGACCATGTCGCGGCCAGTCTGGCGTCATCCTTCGACCTCATGCATGCCGTCACCGTGACTACGCGCGGGCCGATCATCGTCGTCGGTAGCCAGGTCGACCTCCGCATCACCCTCAACAACGCCCTGGAACAGGCCGTGACCGTGCGCACCGAGGTCGTACCGTCGAATGGGCGCCTCGTTGTGGGCGACACACTCGAGACGATCATCCAGCCCAACTCCGCGCAGGCGGTGTCCGTGCCGTTGAGCGCTGCGGTCGGAAACGGTGACGTCGTTCTTCGGGTCACCCTGTTCACCCTGAACGGCACCCCCCTCGGCCAGCCCGCTCCCATCGACGTCACCGTGCGCGCCGACTGGGAAGGCGTCGGCGCGAGCATTTTTGCGATCCTGGTCGTGGGTTTCTTTGGATTCGGTATTTGGCGCAATATCATCAGCCGTCGGCGGGAACACTCCGCCGAGGCATCCGCTGGTGAAAATGCGGCGGGGCAGCTGGCGGTGACCCCCGATGTCTAACACCCCGACCAGCACGGGCGGCAGCATCGGCCGGGCCAGCGCCTTCCTGGCCTCCGGCACGATCGTGTCGCGCCTTCTCGGCTTCGTCAAGCTCATCGTGCTGGCCGGTATGATCGGCCAGCTCGGCGATAGCGCCGATGCGTTCGCGCTGGCCAATCAGCTGCCCAACACCGTCTACGTCATCGTCGCCGGCGGAATCCTCACGGCTGTTCTGGTGCCGCAGATCGTGCGTGCCAGCCAGCACCTCGACGGCGGTACGGCCTACATCAACAAGCTCCTCACCCTCGCCCTGTCGATTCTCGCGGTGACGACGATCCTCGGCACGCTGTTCGCGCCGGCCATCACTGGATTCATTGGCATTAACCTGCCGGCCGACCAAAAGAACCTCGCCATCGCCTTCGCCTACTGGTGCCTGCCGCAAATGTTTTTTTATGGCCTCTACACGTTGCTCGGGGAGGTGCTCAACGCGCGCAAAATGTTCGGACCATTCACCTGGGTTCCGGTGCTCAACAACGTCGTGGCGATCGCCGGCCTGTTGGTGTTCGGCGCCATGTACGGTGCCGATGCCTCCGGCAACCGAGCGGCCGGTGAATTCACCCCGGCCATGATCGCGGTCCTGGCCGGCAGCGCCACCCTCGGCGTGATCGTGCAGGCCGTGGTGTTGTTCTACTTCTGGAAGCGCATCGGCCTGCGCTATCGCCCCGACTTTCACTTTCGCGGCGTCGGCCTCGGAGCCGCCGGCAAAATGGCCACCTGGACCTTCGGCATGCTGCTGCTGACCACCATCGCCGGGATCGTCGAGACGCAGGTCGTTTCGCTCGCCACCGGTGAGGCGTCCATTGCGGTGCTCGCCACCGCCTGGCTCATCTTCATGTTGCCGCACTCGGTGATCACCGTCTCCGTCGCCACCGCCTATTTCACCCGCATGAGCGAGCATGCTGCGCTGGAAAAGTTCGATCTGGTCAGAACGGATGCGTCCTCCGCGATCCGAGGCACCACCCTGATCATCGTGCTCGCGACGGCCGTGATCGCCGTATGCGCGTATCCGTTCGCCGCGGTATTCGTGGCACCGTTCGAGCAGGTCCAGGGCATCGGAAACGTCATCATCGCCTTCATTCTCGGACTGATCGCATTCTGCATCCTGTTCGTGCTGCAACGTACCTTCTACGCCCTCGGGGACACCCGTACGCCGTTCTTCTTCACTCTGTTCCAGGTGGTGCTGATTGTGCTCGGGGTCGCGGGCTGCGCGGGGCTTCCGGTGGAGTGGATCGCGGTCGGGATCGCCCTGGTCATCACCGTGTCCGGCGTGCTCCAGTGCCTGCTGGCCGCCGTACTGCTGCGCCGCCGCCTCGGTGGCATCGACGGCCGACGCATCGTGCGCAGCCTGGTGAAGTACCTCGCCGCGGCGATCATTCCGGTCGGCCTGGGAATCACACTGTTGTTCATTCTCGGCGGAAACGTCGAGGACGGTTTTGCCGTCGCGTCCCGACTGACCGCCATCCTCTCCATGCTCCTCATCGGGCTCGTCATGGCCGCGGCGTACTTCGGCCTGCTCCTGGTCATGCGCAGCGCCGAGCTGACGGCCTTTCTCGCGCCCCTGCAGCGGCGCCTGGGCCGGTAAGGCCTTCGGTCCGGACACACGGCTCAGCGCTCCCTTGAGCGCCTTAGCATAGTCTTCCGCCAGCTGAACACCGCCTCGCAAGCTGGGAGGGCGTGGAATAGCATCCGATTAGGATGTGTTGTATCGAAATGTGAGGCGGGATATTGCCCGTTTCGCCCCCCCACTGCAAGGAGCGTGCGCGTGCGTCAGATCATCATCATCGGTTCAGGACCGGCCGGTTATACCGCGGCGATCTATGCCGCCAGAGCCAACCTCAAACCGCTTCTGATCGCCAGCTCCGTTGAGGCCGGCGGCGAATTGATGAACACAACCGATGTTGAAAACTTCCCGGGTTTCCCGGAGGGCGTGCAGGGCCCTGATTTGATGACCAAGATGCAGGAACAGGCCGAACGGTTCGGCACCGAGGTCGTCTATGACGACGTCGAGTCGGTCGACCTGTCCGGCCCGATCAAGACGGTCACCCTCGGCAATGGCGATGTTGAGCAGGCGCTCACGGTCATTTTCGCTACCGGTTCCGCCTACCGCAAGCTCGGCCTCAGCGACGAAGAGCGTCTGTCCGGGCGCGGCGTCTCCTGGTGTGCTACCTGCGACGGCTTCTTCTTCAAGGGCAAGGAAATCGCCGTCATCGGCGGCGGCGACTCGGCCATGGAAGAAGCAACGTTCCTGACCCGGTTCGCCTCCAAGGTGCACGTCATCCACCGCAAGGGTGAGTTGCGCGCCTCCAAGATAATGCAGGAGCGTGCCTTCGCCAACGACAAGATCGAGTTCATCTGGAACTCCGAAGTCGTCGGCATCACGGGCGCAGAGGCCGTCGATGGCCTGACCCTGCGCGATACCGTCTCCGGTACCGAGACCAGCCTCCCGGTCGGCGGCGTGTTCGTGGCGATCGGCAACGACCCGCGCACCCACCTCGTGCACAAGCAGCTTGACCTCACCCCCGAGGGCACCATCGCTGTCGCCGGCCGGTCGTCACTGACCAGCCAGCCGGGCGTGTTCGCGGCCGGTGATGTCATCGACTCCAGCTACCGGCAGGCCATCACCGCAGCCGGCTCCGGCTGCGCGGCCGCTCTCGATGCCGAGCACTACCTCAGCACACTTTCCCAGAACCTGCTGGCCTCGGCCAGCGAACCCGAGCTCGTTTAATTTACCCAAGAAGGAGATACACATGACTGCACGCGCTGTAACAGAGGCCAACTTCGACCAGGAAGTCATTAACAACGAGAAGACCGTGCTGGTGGACTTCTGGGCCGAGTGGTGTGGCCCCTGCCGCGCCGTCAGCCCGATCCTCGACCAGATCGCGGCCGAGAACTCGGACAAGATCGACATCGTCAAGCTCAACGTCGACGAGCACCCGGCCCTGGCCGCCAAGTACCAGATCACCTCCATCCCCGCGATGAAGGTTTTCCAGAAGGGCGAGGTGGTCAAGACCGTCATCGGCGCCAAGCCGAAGCCCCAGCTGGAGAAGGACCTGGCCGATTATCTGGTCTAACTGTTCACCGCACCACCCGACCCGCCCGGTTTCGACCGGGCGGGTTTTTTTGTGCCCGGTGCCACCCCATACGATGAAGTGAACAGCAGAACGGATGTGACGTGACAAATCAGGGTTCCACTGACGTCAGCGCTGTGCAGTCAAGTACTGTACAGGCCGGAAACAACCTCGACCCGTGGTACCACCACTACGCCGAACGAGCCGCGGGCCTGAAGGCCTCTGAGGTCCGTGCTCTCTTCGCCGTGGCCTCCCGCCCCGAAGTGGTGTCGTTGGCCGGCGGCATGCCGTACGTTGCGGCACTGCCCGAGGACCTCGTCATCAACGCCATGGACCGGGTCATGCGCGAGAAGGGTGCCACAGCCTTGCAATATGGCTCTGGTCAGGGAATTCCCTTATTGCGCGAGCAGATTCTCGACGTCATGGCGCTCGAAGGAATCAAGGCCAACGCCGATGATGTCGTCGTGACAACCGGCTCCCAGCACGCCCTCGAACTGGTCAGCAAACTGTTTCTCGACCCCGGAGATGTCGTCATCTCCGAGGGCCCGAGCTACGTCACCGCCATGGTGATCTTCAAGTCTTACCAGGCCGAGGTCGACCACGTTCCGATGGACGAAAACGGCCTCATCCCGGCCGCGCTGATCGAGCACATCGCTGCCCTCAAGGCAGCCGGGCGCAGGATCAAGTTTTTGTACACGATCCCAAGCTTTCACAACCCGGCCGGGGTCACCCTCAGCTGGGAACGCCGTCTGGAAATTCTCGAGATCTGCCGGTCGAACAACATCCTGGTCCTCGAGGACAATCCATACGGCCTGCTCTATTTCGACAAGCCAGCCCCGGATGCGATCCGCTCGCTCGAGCGCGACGGCGTCGTCTACCTGGGTACCTTCTCGAAAACCCTCGCCCCCGGCTTCCGGGTCGGCTGGGCGCTCGCTCCACACGCGATCCGCGAGAAACTCGTGCTCGCCAACGAAGCCGCCGTGCTCTCCCCCAGCTCGTTCACGCAGATGGTCATCTCGGAATACCTCTCCACGGCCGATTGGAAGGGCCAGATCAACACCTTCCGCGGCGTGTACCACGAGCGCAAGAACGCCATGCTCTCGGCGCTCGACGAATACCTTCCCGACCTCACCTGGACCGACCCCACCGGCGGCTTCTACGTCTGGGTCACCCTGCCCGAACAGCTCGATTCGAAAGCCATGCTGCCCCGCGCGGTGAAGGAACTAGTGGCCTACACGCCCGGAACAGCCTTCTACGGCAACGGTGATGGTCGCCAGAACATGCGGCTTGCCTTCTGTTATCCCACGCCGGACAACATTCGGGTCGGTATCCGTCGTCTCGCCACGGTGATTCGCGGCGAACTCGACCTGCTCGACACTTTCGCCGGAACGGGCGCGCTCGGCGCAGCACCCGACCGGCCCGGAGCCAGGAATCAGCGCTTCGCTGGCCCGCCAGCCAATATCTCCTAAATTCGCCACCTTACCCGTATGCAGCTAGGAAAAGTCCTGATCATGAGCGAATTCATCCCCCTGAACATCACCATCCTGGCCGGTGGCATCTCGCACGAGCGCGACGTTTCGCTCCGCTCAGGCCGGAGGGTAGCGGATGCCCTCACCGACGAAGGTCACACGGTGACGGTGCTCGACCCCGGAGCCAACCTGCTCACGACCCTCACCGAACAAGCTCCCGACCTCATCTGGCCTACCCTGCATGGCGCCACCGGCGAGGATGGCGCCCTGCTCTCCCTGCTCGAAACAACCGGGATTCCTTTTCTCGGCTCCCGCGGCCCGGCCGCAGCCCTCGCCTGGAACAAGGCCACCGCCAAAGAACTCGTGCTGCGCGCCGGCTTTGCCACTCCCCCGGCCATAGCGCTCTCGACCGAGACCTTTCGGGATCTCGGCGCCACGAGCGTTCTCGAGCATCTGGTCAGCGCGATCGGCCTGCCCCTGGTTGTGAAACCAGCACAGGGCGGCTCCTCGCAGGGCGTCACGATCGTGCGCACGCCCGCTGATCTGCCCCGCGCCATGGTCGAGGCGTACACCTACGCCGATACCGCCCTGGTAGAGGCATACGTGGACGGCACCGAGGTCACCGTGGCTGTGATCGAGTCCGGCGACGGCCCCACCGCACTGCCTATCGTGGAAATCGTGCCAGTCGACGGCGTTTACAGCTTTGAGGCACGCTACAACGCAGGCGAAACGGACTTTTACACCCCCGCTCGCCTCGCCGACGCGGTCTCGGCAGCCGTCTCCGACACCGCAGTGGCAATTCACACCCTGCTCGGCCTGCGCCACCTGAGCCGAGTCGACCTCATCGTCGACGCAGCGGGCACCCCCTGGTTCCTCGAGGCCAATGTTTTCCCCGGTCTGACCGAGACGTCCCTAGTGCCCCAGGCCATCGAGGCCGCCAAGCAGACCCTTGGCGCCACCTACTCGACCCTGGCCACCCACGCCCGCGCCGCCCAATAACCTCTCTCTCCTGCGTTTCACGTGAAACATCGCGGCACCACCTTCCCCTGATTGTTTAGCTGAGGGCGATGGCGGTCTCGGAAGGCTCGACCAACGGGATGGGCATTCGTGTACCTTCAGTCTGCCCAGCCTGCGGAACCGAGGCCACACTCCCGTGCAACCACCGTTGTCGAGCTTGCCGAGATCGCCAGGCAGCAGTTTGACCGTGCCTACCGAATTCCCGAACACACACACGACACGCAAGGCATCGGCCATGTTTCACGTGAAACTCCAGTGACCACCTTGGCGCAGGTTCATTCCCCGAAAGTGCAGGCGGAATCAGGTCATGCACGGGGTGCGAGTTCTCGGTATTTGCGGCAAGTCTCTGCACGCTTTTCGTGAAGACTCTCCGCAAAGGCTGAATGCTCCAGCTGAAGCGCGCGTTACCGTACACCGCAGACCACGCCGCCTTCATCGCAAAAATGCCTTTGCACAGCCATGACTTGATGTGATGTGATGTGATGTTGTTTCACGTGAAACACCACAACGGGATTCCCCCAAACAACTCACGCGAGGACGATGGCGGTCTCACCAGGCTCGACCAACGAAAATCCCTCTCCCAACAGGTTGCTCGCGCGATGCCGATGGCGATCGCGGTGGCGGCAAAATTGACCAACGGATTGGGTACGTTTCACGTGAAACGTCGGTACGAGCTAGCTGGCGCTGAAGCCAGGCTCTCCCAAAACGGTCAGAATGCGATTCAGATCACCGATTGTCGCGAAATCTACTGTGATCTGGCCTTTTCGTGCGCCCAGATTAATCTTGACCCGGGTGTCGAGACGATCTCCGAGGTGTTCGGCGATCTCATCGAGGTGTCCCTGGCGCCGACCAGGCAACGGCTTCACAACAATTTTCCTGGGACCAGCCGACGCTGCCGCCTCCGCCGCACGAACCGACAGGTCCTCCTCAATAATTTTGTCGGCCAAGCGCAGCATGCCGGCGGGGTCCCCGACCGAGAGAATGGCGCGAGCGTGACCCGCCGATAGCACCCCCGCTGCGACACGCAACTGAACCGGTTCCGGTAGTTTGAGCAGTCGCAACGTGTTGGTGATCTGCGGACGCGAGCGCCCGATCCGGCTAGCCAATTCTTCCTGGGTAATGCCAAAATCCGCGAGCAACTGCTGATAAGCGGATGCTTCCTCGAGCGGATTCAGCTGCGCACGGTGCAGGTTCTCCAGGAGTGCGTCGCGCAGCATGTCCACGTCCGCAGTGTCGCGAACGACGGCCGGGATAATATCCAGCCCAACTTCCTTGGTGGCGCGCAACCGGCGCTCACCCATGACGAGTTCATACTTGCCGGGCTCGTCGGGCAACGGGCGCACCACAATGGGCTGCAGCACCCCGACTTCGCGAATGCTGTGCACGAGTTCGGCGAGGTCATCCTCATCGAAGATGGTGCGCGGCTGGGCCCGGTTGGGAACGATATCCTGCGGGTTGAGGTGCGCGAGGCGCGCTCCGGGCACGGGAATCAGCGCGGGGGAGGCATCCGCTTCAACGGTCACGGCGCGGGGAAAGAAGACGTCGACCGGGCGCGGAGCCGAAGCGTCATCCTGCACCGGAATGAGTGCACCAATACCGCGGCCAAGCCCGGTTCTCTTTGCCATCAGTATTGCTCTCTCTTGTGGGGCTTTTCGTTCGATTGGGGCTGATCTGCGCTTCTCGGTGCCCCCCGATGGGCCATTTCTGCTGCTGCTTCGAGATAGGAGAGCGATCCTGCCGAGTTCAGGTCGTAGCTGACGACGCTCTGACCGTAGCTCGGGGCCTCAGAAACCCGCACAGAGCGCGGAATTGCCGTATTAAGGACCTCTTTGGGGAAGTGATCGCGCACTTCCTTGGCTACCTGGGTCGCCAGATTGGTACGGCTGTCGTACATGGTCAGGAGAATCGTCGACACGACCAGATCCGGGTTGAGGTGTTTCTCGATCAGCTTGATGTTTTTGAGCAGCTGGCTCAGCCCCTCGAGCGCGTAGTACTCACACTGAATGGGAATGAGCACTTCTCGCGCCGCGACAAACGCATTGATCGTCAGCAGTCCCAGGGACGGCGGGCAGTCAATGAAGACATAGTCGTACGGCTCAGTCATTTCGGCGAGGTACAGGTCGAGCGCACGACGCAGGCGCTGTTCGCGCGCAACCAGGGAGACCAGTTCAATCTCGGCACCGGCCAGATGAATCGTAGCCGGAACGCAGAACAGAGCACCGAATTCGGGGCTCTTCTGCACGACCTCGATCATGGGCATGTCGTTAATGATGACGTCGTAAACGCTGGGCGTTTCGGCTCGGTGCTCAACACCAAGGGCGGTTGAAGCATTTCCCTGCGGATCAAGATCGATGACCAACACCCGGGCTCCCTGACGCGCGAGGGCCGCGGCAAGGTTGACAGCGGTCGTGGTCTTGCCAACCCCGCCCTTCTGATTGGAGATGGTCAGGACCCGGGTTTTCTCGGGTTTGGGCAGTTCACCGGCAGCAATGACCTGGCGCCGGCGGGTCAGCTCAGCAATTTCGCGGGCGAGTGGCGGTGCAGCGTCGATCCCGGCCGCCTTGGCAACGCGCTGATCTTCAGCAGGATGTTTCACGTGAAACCTTTACGTTCGACGGTTGATGAGCCACCCGAAAGGGACCCCCGAACACCAATTCTTGCGGCATTCGGGACTAGTCCACTGTAGCCCGGATGACCCGGGTTACCTCCGGCAGCACGCCAGCACCAAGGGTAATGACCTCGACATCGCGCAGGCCGTACTTGCGAATGGCCTTCGCGGCGGCTTCAATTTCGCGCTGGGCACCCTCACCCTTCATGAGGATGAGCTCCCCGCCTGAGCGAACCAGGGGAGCGGTCAGTGGGATCAGCTTACCGAGAGCGCTCACGGCTCGTGCCGTGACCTGATCAAGCGGATGCTTCAGGCGCGCTTCCTCCGCACGCGCCCGCACTACAGTGACATTCTTCAAGCCGAGCACCGCCACCTGGTCGTTCAGCCAGGCGACTCGCCGTTCCATCGGTTCGATCAGAACGAAGTTCACGTCGGGGCGAGCGATGGCCAGAACGAGGCCGGGGAGGCCGGAGCCGGAGCCAACGTCGCCCACAAGGCCGGGGCGCAGCAGGGGCGCTACGATCGCGCAATTAAGAATGTGACGCGACCACAACCGGGGGAGTTCCAGCGGGCCGATCAAGCCCAGTATTTCTCCCTGATCAGCCAAATTACCCGTAAAAGCTCGGACCAGGTCGAGTTGGGCTCCGAACAAGTTCGCAGCTTCCGCCGGTTCCTTCTCGAGTTCAACGAGCTCAGGATCGGCAGTTCCCGGTGCGAGGGGTTCGGGCACGCGCACTCCCGGTGTGGCTGACTCCGACATAACGGCCGGAATCTACGCTGCGGTAATGACGGTATGGCGATCGCGGCCCTCGCCGGACGACTCGGATCGGTATCCGCTCGCCGACACGATGTCGTGCACAAGTTTGCGCTCGTAAGAGGACATGGCCGGCAGGTCGGCCTCGGTCGCGCCGGCTTCGATGCGGGCAATGGCACGGGCAACGAGCGCCGCCAGCTCAGCTTCACGAGCCTCCCGAGATCCGCCGATGTCGAGAATGAGACGGGAGAATGATCCCGTCTTGTTCTGCACCGCGAGGCGGGTCAGCTCCTGCAGCGCATTGACTGTTTCTGGCTTGGACAACACCCGCAGGTTGTCCGCGTCGGATGCCTTGACCGAGAGGTAGGCCCGACCATTCCGAGCATCAATGTCGATGTCTCCATCGAGGTCGCAGATATCAAGGAATTCCTCGATATAGTCCGCAGCGATGTCGCCCTCACGTTCGAGTTGATCGGTCGTGAGGGGAGTCTCGATGCTCGCGACGGAACCCGTTTCTGGAACGTCGGGGGACGGATCCGTTGCAGCAATACCACTGGGGAGCGCCGCGCTGTCGCCTTCGACAGCAGCGGCCGCCGTGATATCGACCTCAGCGTTGTTGACCTCGGTCAGGTCGATCTTTTCCGTCACGGTGATCTCCACTACTTTTTCGGGCCGGTTTGCTTCTTAGCGCGGGCCTTGCCGACCGGCTGCTGACGCTGTACCGGCTTGGCGGGCTCCTCAACCACAATGATGTCACCATCGGTCGCGATGAGCTTGCCCTTGCGGGCCATGCGCTCTTCGCGAGCTTTGGCGGCCTCACTGCCGGGCGTCGGCATGTTTCGGATCACCAGGAACTGCTGAATCATGGTCCAGAAGTTGGAGGTGAGCCAGTAGAACATGACGCCGAGCGGGAACGCGACACCGGAGAAAGCGAAGACAAGGGGGAGCAGGTAGAGCATGATGCGCTGCTGCTTGAACATGGGGCTCGCCTTGGTTTCCGGCGACATGTTCTTGGAGACGATCTGCAGCTGCGTGATGAACTGCGACGCGGTCATCAGCACGACCATGGTGGCCGCGATAATCATGACGGTGCCGTTGAAGGGGTCACCGGCCGTCCACAGCGACCACTGGGAGGCGAAGGTGTCGTGCAGGGGTGCATTTCCAAAGAGCGTGGCATTGCCGAAGCTCTCGGCGAGGCTCTGATTGAGCGGTCCGACGCCGGCCTTGGCGCGCTGGGCGTCGTTGAGCACCGAGAACAGTGCGAAGAAGATTGGCATCTGCAGCAACAGCGGCAGGCAGGAGCTCAGCGGGTTGGTACCCGTCTTCTTGTACATGGCCATGGTCTCGCGGGACATTGCCTCACGCGAGAACTGGTCCTTCTTGCCCTTGTACTTGTCCTGGATCTTCTTCAGTTGTGGGGCGACCTCGAGCATCTTGCGCTGGCTCTTGATCTGCCGCACGAAGATGGGGATGAGGGCGGCACGCACGACCAGAACGAGGCCGACGATGGACAGCACCCACGTGAGACCGTCGTCGTAGCCCAGTCCCGCGATTCCGATCTGGGAAAACAGCCAGTGGAAGGCTACGAGCAGCAGCTCGACCACCCATTTCAGAGGCCAGAGGATCGTACCTATGAGGTCCATACTGTGGGTTAGCCCTTTCCGTGGCTGGGTGCAACGACAAAACCGAACGACGTCAAACGAAAGCGACGCGTGCTTTTGAGAGGTACATCATCGATGCCGCCTTCAGACCACGGATGACAATGGCTCAGTCTCCGTGCAGCGAGGACGCTTCCCCACGCTAGTCCGTGTTCCTGAACGGCCCCCAGTGCGTAGGCCGAGCAAGACGGGTAAAACCGGCACACATCCCCGTAGAGGGGAGAAATCACGGCGCGATACACGCGAAGAATCAGCACGCCCACATTGCGCGGGAGCAGAATAATCGTCGCGAGTACGGGGGTCATCGGCCCGGGCTGCTTTTTCGCATCGGGAGGGGGCGAGACAGGGAACGTTGAACCTCGTCGTGCAGCGTCTGCCACGCGGCATCGCGCGCCGCAGGCAAAGCACGGATGACGACATCCGTTCCCGGCGTCACCGCGGGGAGCAGCTCGAACGTGACCGCCTTGAGGCGGCGGCGAACGAGATTGCGCCTCACGGCGTCACCCACATTCTTAGCGACGATGAATCCGAAGCGAACCGGGCCGACAGCATCCGTTTGAGCGGATCCGGGCCGACCGTCACTTTTGCGTATGTACAAAACGGTGTGCGCACCAACGATCCGCACACCGCGCCGAACGACGCCCTGGTAATCACTGCCGCTCGTGATGCGATTTACGTGAGCGAGCACGAGAACCTGGCGACCACGAGAACTTACGCGGAGAGTTCGGTGCGACCCTTGCGACGGCGAGCACCGAGAATGGCGCGGCCCGCACGGGTACGCATGCGCAGGCGGAAGCCGTGCACCTTGGCGCGACGGCGGTTGTTCGGCTGGAAGGTTCTCTTGCTCATAGTTCAATCTCCACGTATTTGAATCACCGCTGGCCAATTTCCCCTCGGCCAGAACAGCGGCGCGCACAGAAGTTGGAAGCCCGCGGGATGGGGTCAACTGATTAAAACTACGGCCTCGGTAACGTCTGGTCAAACTCAGCGCCCGAATCGAGTGATTCTCCACAATAATGACTCCAACGCAGAAACCGAACGTTCGGGCGCAGGAACTGCAAAATTAGCCTCCACGACCGGGATTGACTACCGTAAAGACAAGTTATCCACAGGATGGTGCCCTAAACCTGAGAATTCCACCGGTTTTATACACAAGCGGTGGATAACTTTGATCCAGTCCTGACGAACGTACCGGTACCACCCGAACGAAGGCGCGCCGGTCTTCACAGTTGAACAGAGTTATTTCGAACCACACAGATTGTAGGAACCATGGCAGACGTTGAAGCGCCGATAGCCGAAACCTGGCGGTCCGTTCTGACCTCCCTGGAGTCCGACGCCACGATTACGCCCATGCTCTACGGCTTTCTCAGTCTGGTCGAGCCGAAAGGTATCGCCGCTGGCACCTTCTATCTTGAGGTACCCAACGAGTTCACGGCCAGCATGCTCAATCAGCGGATGCGGGTTCCTCTGCTCACCGCAATGGGTCAGCTCGACGAGGCCACCGCGGTGTCGACGTTTTACGTCGTCGTGAATCCCGAACTCGAGCAGGAGTCGTTGCGCCCGGTTCAGCAGACGATGACCCCGCCCGACGTCATTACGCCGGCACCGCCGCAATCGGTGTTCGAGAGTGCTGCCCCCGCGGGGCCACACGAGACGCGACTCAACCCCAAATACAGTTTTGACAATTTCGTCATCGGGCAATCCAACCGCTTTGCTCACGCGGCCGCTGTTGCCGTGGCTGAAGCGCCGGCCAAGGCCTACAACCCGCTCTTCATTTACGGGTCGTCCGGGCTGGGCAAGACCCACCTTTTGCACGCGATCGGCCACTACGCCATGAGCCTGTATCCGGGCATCCGGGTACGTTATGTCAGTTCCGAAGAGTTCACCAACGATTTCATCAATTCCATCGCCAACAACCGTGGCTCGGCCTTTCAGGCTCGGTACCGCAATATCGACATTCTGATGATTGACGACATCCAATTTCTGCAGAACAAGGCGGAGACCCAGGAAGCCTTCTTCCATACCTTCAACACCCTGCACGACCACAACAAGCAGGTGGTCATCACGAGTGACCTGCCGCCGAAACACCTCACCGGTTTTGAAGACCGAATGCGCAGCCGCTTCGAGTGGGGTTTGATAACAGATGTCCAGGCTCCCGACCTCGAGACGCGCATCGCCATTCTGCGCAAAAAGGCCCAGAGCGAGAAGCTGCAGGTGCCCCACGACATTCTGGAGTTCATGGCGTCGAAGGTATCGTCCAACATTCGCGAACTGGAGGGAACACTGATTCGGGTCACTGCCTTCGCAAGTTTGAACAAGACTCCGGTTGACATGGACCTCGTTCAAACGGTGTTGAAGGACCTCATCACCCTGGACGAAGACAACGTCATTGCTCCAGTCGACATCATCACCAACACGGCTAATTACTTCAAGCTCTCGGTCGATGACCTGTACGGGTCGAGTCGCTCGCAGGCCATCGCCACGGCCCGCCAAATCGCCATGTACCTGTGTCGTGAGCTCACGAATCTGTCGCTGCCCAAGATTGGGCAGCTGTTCGGCAATCGGGACCATACAACAGTG
The DNA here is from genome assembly GCF_004403235.1 of Cryobacterium sp. Hh38. Taxonomy (NCBI): domain Bacteria; kingdom Bacillati; phylum Actinomycetota; class Actinomycetes; order Micrococcales; family Microbacteriaceae; genus Cryobacterium; species Cryobacterium sp. Hh38. The sequence goes on from NZ_SOHD01000017.1 coordinate 103,616, forward strand.
ATGTACGCCAATAAGAAGATCAGTGAGCTCATGAAGGAGCGACGGTCGATCTACAATCAGGTCACTGAACTAACCAACCGCATCAAGCAGGATCACCGGTACAAGTAAGCGCCAACGGCAAAATTTTCGGCCCCTCACGGCAAGCTCAGCTGAGTTTGACCCGGAGGGGTTGAATTTTTTTTAGTTTTCACACCTGTGGATAACCCTGTGGAATTAACTCACACAACCGGTCGTCGCCTGTAGAAACTCGGAGCTTCCCTGTAGAAACTTGTAATTACCAAGAGTTGCGCTTGCGCAAACGAATGACAAACTTCCACAGGTCGCCCACAAGTTACAAACGTGTAGTTCTCAGTACCTCAGCCGTTTTCACAGAGTTATCCACAGTTTCCACAACGGTTAAGAAGATTAACAAAAATTCTTTAACCAGATCTAGCCGACAACCTTGACTGCCGAAGCCACCGATGGGCCCCGGTACCGAACCGGACGGTGAAGCCAGCTAGCATTGAGGCCCAACCATCCGCTTTCGCAACGCTAAGGAATGACATCGTGAGATTTCAGGCAAATCGGGATGTCTTCAGCGAAGCAGTTTCCTTCGCCGTAAAACTTCTACCCCAGCGAACGACCCTGCCAATCCTCAGCGGTGTGCTCATCGAAGCCACGGCAACGGGCCTGATACTCTCGTCCTTCGACTACGAAGTCTCCGCCCAGACCGAGATCATCGCCGAAGTTGAAGAAACCGGCAAAATACTCGTCTCCGGACGTCTTCTGGCCGAGATCGCCAGCCGCCTGCCCAACGCGCCAGTACGTTTTTCCACGGAAAATTCCCGGATCAAGGTCAGTTGTGGTTCGGCGAGCTTCACCTTGCTGTCTATGCCGGTTGAGGAATATCCCAGCATTCCGCAGGTGAGCACCCAGTCCGGTCTGGTGCCCGCCGAAGAATTTGCCGCCGCAGTAGCCCAGGTGGCCGTCGCCGCTTCCCGTGATGATGTCACGCCCGTCATCACGGGCGTGCAGCTGGAAATAACCGAAAACAGCCTGAGCCTCGTTGCCACCGACCGTTACCGTGTGGCCGTTCGCGAAATCGACTGGGACCACGGAAGCAACACCACCGAGGGAACGATTACGGCCCTGGTGCCGGCTCGAACCCTGCAGGAAGTCGGCAAGACCTTCGGCCACAGCGGAACCATTTCGGTGTCGATCACCAACAATGACGACCGCGAACTGATTGCCTTCACCGCCAACAAGAAAACCGTCACATCACTGCTGATCAAAGGCAACTTTCCTCCGGTGCGTCGGTTGTTCCCCGAAACGGTCGACAACTACGCGGTCATGAACACAGCCGAGCTGATCGAGGCAACGCGCCGCGTGCAGCTCGTGCTTGAGCGTGAAGCAGCCCTGCGTTTCACCTTCGCCGCTGACGGAGTCACCCTGGAAGCGGTCGGTTCCGAACAGGCCCAGGCCTCGGAGACCATCGACGCGATTCTCTCCGGGACCGAGACGATCGTGTCGCTCAAGCCGCAGTTCCTCCTCGACGGACTCAGCGCAGTGCACTCGGAATTCGTGCGCATCTCATTCACGAAGACGGAAAACCCGAATAAGCCCGGTCCCGTTCTGATTACCAGCCAGACGTCGCGCGAGCAGGCCGGAGCGGACAGCTACAAGTACCTGCTCCAGCCCAACCTGCTGCTGCGCTAACGACGGTGCGGGTCACCCACCTCTCGCTCACCGACTTTCGCAACTACACGACGGCCGAGGTTTCATTCAACGCCGGGCCTAACCTCATCGTCGGACGTAATGGTCAAGGAAAAACGAACCTGGTCGAAGCCCTCGGTTTTCTCAGTACGCTCGGCTCGCATCGGGTCTCGACCGATAAGGCCATGATTCGGGCTGGGCAGGACGCCGGAATCATCCGGGCGCGACTCGAGTACAACGGTCGTGACATCTTGGCCGAGGTACAACTCAACCGCACCGGACAGAATCGAGCGCAGGTCAATCGCTCGGTGATCAAGACCCGTGACCTGCCCCGTTATTTCTCCAGTGTGGTGTTCGCCCCGGAGGACCTCGCGCTCGTGCGCGGAGATCCCTCTGGTCGGCGTAAGTTTCTCGATCAACTTTTGGTGTTGCGGACCCCGCGGCTGGCCGCGGTTCTCAGCGATTACGACCGCGTGCTCAAACAGCGCAATACCCTGCTCAAGTCGGCGCGCTCTTCCGGTCTCCGCGGAAATAAGCTGTCCACCCTCGATATCTGGGACGAACGACTCGTCGAGTTCGGCTCAGAAATTATCGACGAGCGGGCCAAACTCGTGTATCTGCTCGGAGATCCTTTGCGCGCGGCCTATCGGGCCGTTGTGAATGAAGACCATGGGCCTGCCTTGGTGGCAAGTTTGAGCATTCTCGGCGCCGATGAAGACGTCGGCGGGGCTGCGCTCGGCGGCATCGGCTCGGCGGCCGGACCGGGTTCGGTGGAATCCTCCACCACTGAGATCTTTCGTACCGCCATGGTAGGACTCCGCAAACGTGAACTCGAACGCGGTATAACCCTCGCTGGCCCGCACCGGGACGACCTCGTCTTCATGCTCAACGAGCTGCCGGCCAAGGGCTACGCGAGTCATGGGGAATCGTGGTCGTTCGCGCTGTCGCTGAAATTGGCATCCGCTCAGCTATTACGCCAGGATTCAGCGAGCGGGGATCCAGTGCTGATTCTCGACGACGTATTCGCAGAGCTGGATTTGGACCGCCGAGCCCGACTGGCCGCGGCGATCGGGTCTTTTGAGCAGGTTCTGATCACGGCCGCCGTACTGGAAGACGTTCCCCAGGCGCTGGTGGCGCACACCATCCACATTCACGCCGGCGCGGTCATCGATGGCTGACCAGAATGTTCCACGTGAAACACCAGAGAGCAGTGATTCACTGGAATCCAATGCCAGTGAAGCCAGCCAGGTTTACCTACGATTCAAGAGTATCTTTGGCGATCCGAACGCACGCCGTACCCGCGGACGCAAGCGCATCGCCCCGGCCGCCGGTTCGAGTGTGCCCTTTGGAATTGGACGCGATCCGCGTGGCCTCGGCGACACCATCAACTCGCTCACCATGCAACTCGGCTGGAATTCACCACTGGCTCAATCGGAACTGCTTGCTTCATGGATGCTGCTGGCCGGTGAAGAAACCGCCAAGCATTCCACCCCGGCGGGCATCGATGACGGCGTACTCACGGTGCACTGCGAGTCGACTGCCTGGGCGACACAGCTACGTCTGATGCGGAACGTCATCATGGAACACATCGCGACCCGCTACCCAGATGCCGGCATCCAATCGATTCGTTTCCAGGGGCCCAACGCCCCATCCTGGAAAAAGGGTCCCAGATCAATTCCAGGGCGTGGTCCACGCGATACCTACGGGTGATCCAGCAAATAAGGTCACCCCCTTGAACAAAAGGCGTCAAACGGCGATTATGGCCGGTTGGTCTCGCCTCATTTGGTAGACTGAATGGTCGCCCGTGCGATGGTCAGGAGCCTATTTTCAGATGACAGTTGAACCGACGCCCGAACGCACGTCCCCAGATATATCCCCAATAGTGGCGGAGCGGGAGCCGGAGCACGAATACGGTGCAGACGATATCCAGGTCCTCGAGGGGCTGGAAGCCGTTCGAAAGCGACCCGGTATGTATATCGGATCCACCGGACCGCGCGGACTGCACCACCTGGTCTATGAGATCGTTGACAACTCCGTCGACGAAGCCCTGGCGGGGCACTGCGACACGATTGATATTCGCATTCTGGCCGACGGCGCTATTCGCGTCGAAGACAACGGTCGCGGAATCCCCGTCGACATTCACAAGGCAGAGGGCCGTTCGACCGTTGAGGTTGTCCTGACTGTGCTGCACGCCGGTGGAAAGTTCGGCGGCGGCGGTTATTCCGTTTCCGGTGGACTGCACGGTGTCGGCAGCTCCGTGGTGAACGCCCTGTCGAGCCGCCTCGAGGTCGAGGTTCGTCGCCAGGGATTCATTTGGCGTCAGAGTTTCGCCAACGGTGTCCCCAACGCTCCCCTGGAACAGGGCGAAGCGAACGACGAAACCGGCACCACCATTACCTTCTGGCCGAGCGCTGAGACCTTCGAGACGATCGATTTCGATTACGAAACGCTGCGCGCTCGTTTTCAGCAGATGGGTTTTTTGAACAAGGGCCTGCGTCTCACCCTCACCGACGAGCGTGAAGCCCACCGCGATGACGACGGCACGGTCGTTAGTAACACCTTCAAGTACGATCAGGGACTCGTCGACTACGTCGAGTACCTCAACCGTGCCAAAAAGGCTGACCTCGTCAACGAAGAGATCATCTCGTTCGAGTGGGAAGACCACGAACGTAAGATGGCGCTGGAAGTGGCCATGCAATGGACCACGGCCTACACCGAGAGCGTGCACACCTACGCGAATACGATCAACACCCACGAGGGCGGCACCCACGAAGAAGGTTTTCGCGCCGCGCTGACCACACTCGTGAACAAGTACGCCCGCGAAAAGGGCATCCTGAAAGAAAAGGATGACAACCTCACCGGCGATGACGTGCGTGAAGGATTGACCGCGGTCGTGTCGATCAAGCTCGCCGAACCGCAGTTCGAAGGCCAGACCAAGACCAAACTCGGCAACACCGAGGCGAAGTCGTTCGTACAAAAGGTCGCCAACGATCAGCTCACCGACTGGTTCAACCGCAACCCGAACCCGGCCCGCGAAATTATTCGTAAGTCCTTACAGGCATCGAACGCTCGTATGGCGGCCCGCAAAGCTCGGGAAACCGCTCGTCGCAAGGGACTGCTCGAGGGCGGCGGCATGCCGGGCAAACTCAAGGATTGCCAGAGCAAGGACCCCTCCTTGTCCGAGATCTTCATCGTCGAGGGCGATTCGGCCGGCGGCTCCGCCGTTCAGGGGCGCAACCCGGAGTTCCAGGCGATCTTGCCGCTGCGCGGCAAGATCCTCAACGTCGAAAAGGCTCGCCTCGACCGTGCCCTCGGTAACGCAGAGGTTCAGGCCATGATCACGGCCTTCGGTGCTGGGATGGGCGAAGAATTCAACCCGGACAAGGTTCGGTACCACAAGATCGTGTTAATGGCCGACGCCGATGTCGACGGCCAGCACATCACGACCCTGCTGCTGACACTGCTGTTCCGATACATGCGTCCGCTGATCGACCTCGGCTACGTCTATCTGGCCCAGCCGCCGCTGTACCGGCTCAAGTGGACCAACTCGCCGCACGAATACGTGTACTCCGATGCCGAGCGCGACGCCCTCCTTGCCGATGGCGCGGCCTCGGGCAAGCGGATCCCGAAGGACAACGGCATTCAGCGCTACAAGGGCCTCGGCGAGATGGACTACAAGGAGCTGTGGGAAACCACGATGGCTCCTGAATCCCGCACCCTGCTGCAGGTCACCCTGGATGATGCGGCATCCGCCGACGAAATCTTCTCCACCCTGATGGGTGAAGACGTCGAATCCCGACGCAACTTCATCCAGAAAAACGCGAAGGACGTGCGTTTCCTTGACATCTGATGACACCACGGGCAACTCCGACTCGAATACGCCCGAAGCAGTGACCCCTGAACTGAGTGCAGCGAACGCGGCTGCGGCTGCGGCCCACCTCGTGCAGCACGGCAAGATCGACCAGGTCGACCTGCAGCTGGAAATGCAGCGCTCCTACCTCGACTACGCGATGAGCGTCATCGTCGGGCGTGCGCTGCCTGACGTGCGCGACGGTATGAAGCCGGTGCACCGTCGGGTGATCTACGCCATGTTCGACGGCGGCTACCGCCCGGACAAGGCGTTCTCCAAGTGCGCCCGCGTCGTCGGTGACGTGATGGGACAGTTCCACCCGCACGGTGACTCGTCGATCTACGACGCGCTCGTGCGTCTGGTTCAGCCGTGGAGTCTGCGGTATCCGCTCGCCCTGGGCCAGGGAAACTTCGGTTCCCCCGGCAATGACGGCGCAGCAGCCCCGCGGTACACCGAAACCAAGATGGCGCCGCTCGCCCTCGAAATGGTGCGCGACATCGACGAAGACACCGTCGATTTTCAGGACAACTACGATGGCCGCACGCTCGAGCCGACCGTGCTGCCGGCCCGCTTTCCGAACCTGCTGGTCAACGGCTCGGTCGGAATCGCCGTCGGTATGGCCACCAATATTCCGCCGCACAACCTGCGCGAGGTCGCCGCCGGCGCCCAGTGGTACCTTGACAACCCCGACGCCACCCGCGACGAGCTGCTCGAAGCGCTGATTTCGCGCATCAAGGGACCTGATTTTCCTACCGGCGCTCAAATCCTCGGCACCAAGGGTATTCAGGACGCCTACCGCACCGGGCGTGGTTCGATCACGATGCGTGCCGTGGTCAGCATCGAAGAGTTGCAGGGTCGCACCTGCCTCGTAATTACCGAGCTGCCCTACCAGGTGAACCCCGACAACCTCGCGATCAAGATCGCCGATCTGGTCAAGGACGCCAAAGTAGCCGGCATCGCCGACATTCGGGATGAGACGTCTGGTCGCACCGGCCAGCGCCTCGTTATCGTGCTCAAGCGCGACGCCGTCGCGAAGGTTGTGCTGAACAACCTTTACAAGCACACTCAGCTGCAGGAAAATTTCGGCGCCAATATGCTGGCCATCGTCGACGGCGTGCCGCGCACGCTCGCCCTCGACGGTTTTATCTCGGCTTGGGTCGCGCACCAGATCGAGGTCATCGTTCGGCGCACCCAATTCCGCTTGAACAAGGCCGAAGCGGATGCCCACATTCTGCGCGGCTATCTCAAGGCGCTGGACGCTCTCGATGAGGTTATCGCTCTCATTCGTCGGTCGAATACGGTCGACGACGCTCGCGAAGGCCTGATGGCTCTGCTCGACGTGGACAAGCTTCAGGCCGACGCGATTCTCACCATGCAGTTGCGCCGCCTGGCAGCCCTCGAGCGCCAGAAGATTATCGACCAGGCCGCCGAACTCGAAGTGCAGATCGCCGAATTCAAGTCGATCTTGGCCAGCCCCGAGCGTCAGCGCACGATCATCAGCGAAGAACTCGCCGAGATCACCGCGAAGTTCGGTGACGACCGCCGCACCGAAATCATGTTCGGTTTCGACGGCGATATGTCGATCGAGGATCTCATCCCCGAAGAGGAGATGGTGGTCACCGTCACCCGCGGCGGCTACATCAAGCGCACCCGGAGCGATAACTACCGCAACCAGCACCGAGGTGGCAAGGGCGTCAAGGGCGCTCAACTGCGCGCCGACGACGTGGTCGAACACTTCTTCGTGACCACGACACACCACTGGCTGTTGTTCTTCACCAACACCGGTCGGGTCTACCGGGCCAAGGCGTACGAGGCGCAGGAATCCGGTCGCGATGCCAAGGGCCAGCACGTTGCCAACCTGCTCGCGCTGCAGCCGGGCGAGGAAATCGCACAGATTCTCGACATTCGTGACTACGGGGTTGCCCAATATCTGACCCTCGCCACCCGCGATGGACTGATCAAGAAGACCGCGCTTAGTGAATACGACACTAACCGCACCGGCGGCATCATCGCGATCAAGCTGCGTGAGGGCGACGAGCTCGTCTCTGCCCTGCTGGTCGAAGATGATTCCGACCTGCTGCTGGTATCCCGCAAGGGCATGTCGATTCGCTTCACCGCCACCGACGAAGCGCTGCGCCCGATGGGTCGCAGCACGTCCGGCGTGATCGGAATGCACTTCCGCGGTGAGGATACGCTGCTGGACGCATCCGTTATCAATGATGACGGCTACGTCTTCGTCGTCACCGAGGGGGGCTACGCCAAGCGCACCGCGGCAGACCAGTATCGGCTGCAGAATCGTGGCGGCCTGGGCATTAAGGTGGCCAAGCTCAACGACGATCGCGGCGATCTGGTCGGCTCGTTGATCGTGAATCCCGAGGACGAGGTCCTTGTGGTACTTGCCAGTGGCAAGGTGGTACGCTCTGACGTCGCCGAGGTTCCGGCCAAGGGTCGGGACACAATGGGTGTTGTTTTCGCAAAGTTTGCGAATGAAGACAGAATCATTTCCATCGCGAAAAACATTGAACGTAATCTGGTCGCCACGGATGAAAAAACCGATGAAATCACCGACGAAGAAGATGTGACGGATGCCGATCTACCAGCTGGTGCGGTCGACAGCAGTGCTGCAGACGGCGCTGTTCCTCACGCGGATTCAGGGAAAGTAGAGACACCGAATGAGTAGCGTCGCCGAAAAGCTCGCCAAGAAGTCCACTCGTAAGACCACAAGCAAGCAGGTTCGACTCAAACTGGTCTACGTCGACTTCTGGTCGAGCGTGAAACTGTCGTTCTTGGTGGCGGTGTGCCTGGCGATCGTCACCATCGTCGCTACCTTCCTCACCTACACCGTGCTCGTGCAGACCGAGGTACTGACCAGTGTCGATGAGCTGTACGCCACCGTGGCGGGAGAATCGGCCGACCTGGCCGCCATTCTCTCGATCGGCAACGTTATGGGCTTCGCGGTCGTTGTGGCCGTGCTGAACCTGGTCGTGATCACCGCACTCGGCGCCATCTATGCCGTTCTGTACAACCTGAGCGTCAAAATTACCGGCGGTCTGCTCGTCGGCTTCACCAACAACTAAGCTGCAGTCAAGCCTTTGTAGGCACGATCGAGGGCTGTTTCTCCGCGGAAATAGCCCTCACGCCCGAATTTGGGTAAATCCGCCGCACCGCGGCGTGACTCGATTTCAGGTTCCGGCCAGATTCCGATAGTCTTCAATCTGCCCAACAGGGGGATATAGCTCAGTTGGTTAGAGCGCTTCACTGATAATGAAGAGGTCCCAGGTTCAAATCCCGGTATCCCCACGCAGCACCAGATTCATCAGTTCTCACTCGCTATAAATAGGGTGAGAAAGCGGGGCCATAGCTCAATTGGTAGAGCGCCTGCTTTGCAAGCAGGAGGTCCGGGGTTCGATTCCCCGTGGCTCCACAATTCAAGGCTCGTCTACGGATGGGCCTTTTCTTGTACTTCCGGGGATTTTTCCCTACCAGGACTGGGCATCCGCTTAGCCGGCGTCGCGGCGGCGGTCACTGCGGGCCGCTACGGCCGTTAACGCGGCAGGGCCCGCATCCACTGGATGCGGGCCCTGCAAGCGGGTGGTGCTGCGGCGCTAGTCTTCCTGCGACGTGGCCGGTTCAGCCTCGTCATCGGCAACCCAGAGCTCGTCGTCGGCGCGGAACGTCTGCCAGACGGCGTAGGCGACGCCTGCAGCGGCGACGACGGCCAGACCGAGGGCGAAGTACGTTCCCGCCCCCACGCCCTTAGGTTCGACCACGACGGGCTTCTGTAAGCGGATGCGGCCCAGCGCGGCCCGCACGCGGGCGTCGCGCGCGACGTCGCCGACCGACAAAACCGTGCCGATGGCGGTACCGATGCCGGGAAGGACATCGTTCACCACGCGGCGTCGAACGCCGTCGGCGGCTTCCTGGGTGGCGTTCACGCCCGGGCGAACGTAGTGGTCGTAGCTCTCGCGAACGCGCGGAGCAACTTCTTCACGGGCGAGGACGCCGGCCTGGTGACCGGCCTGGCGAGCCAGCACGTTAGCGCGCTCCAATACCTCTTGTTGGTGGCTCCATAGTTCGTCTGCGCTTTTGCGCAGCCGAGTGAGTTCCTTGCGGCGCTTGCGTGACAGGCTCATCTGGACCCTCCATCGATGTCGTGTGTGGCGAATGTGTGTCTATCTTGCCACTGAGTGCCCATCTTGCCACTGAAACCTTGGCGCGCAATCGATGTCTTGCCAGCGAATGCACTGGGAACGCACCGGAAGCACACGGGGTCGAGCAGGGTGGGCGACGGTTGCTGTGCAAGAATCGGTGTATGTCTAAGCACACCGCTGTCGCCACCCTGAACACCACACTCGGACCGATCAAGGTCAATCTCTTCGGTAATCACGCGCCGAAGACGGTCAAGAACTTCGTCGGCCTCGCGACCGGCGAGATCGAGTGGAAGCACCCCGCCACGGGCGTCGCCTCCACCACGCCGCTTTACGACGGCACCGTTTTTCACCGCATTATCAAGGACTTCATGATCCAGGCCGGCGACCCGCTCGGCCAGGGTACCGGCGGTCCTGGCTACCAGTTCGACGATGAAATCAGCCCCGACCTCGACTTCACCCAGCCCTACGTGCTCGCAATGGCGAACGCGGGAATCCAGGGTGGTCACGGAACCAACGGCTCGCAGTTCTTCATCACCGTCGTGCCGACCACCTGGCTGCAGGGCAAGCACACCATCTTCGGTGCCGTTGAAGACGAGGACAGCCGCGCAATCGTCGCGAAGCTCGCGACCGTCGCCACCGATGGTCGCGACCGCCCGCTGGAAGACGTCATCATCCAGAGCGTCTCCGTCGAATCCGTCTAACCCGTATTTCAGACCAAAATGAGTGATCTGCCGGCCTCGGCGGCGAATTTTTGCTACCGCCATCCGGGGCGGCAGAGCTTCATTCTGTGTCAGCGCTGCGGGCGCACCATCTGCGCCGAGTGCCAGACCCAGGCTGCCGTGGGCGTTATCTGCCCCGAATGCATGAAACTGCAGCGCAAGAACGCACCCCGCATCAAACCCGCCGTGCTCACCCGGCTGACCGGGAGCGGTCAGCCCACGGTGACCTACGCGCTCATCGCGATTACCGTCCTCGTCTTCATCCTGCAATGGATCCCCGGTCTCGGGATCACCCAACGATTCGCCTACGCGCCAGCCCTCACCCTCATTGAGCCATGGCGCATGCTCACCAGTGTTTTTCTGCACTCGCAAGGTGGCCTGCCGTTTCACGTGCTGCTCAACATGTACGTGCTCTGGATCTTCGGTCCGATGCTCGAGGGGATGCTCGGCCGTGGTCGTTTCCTGGCGCTGTATCTGATCAGCGGTTTCGCCGGGTCGATCGGTGTTCTGGTGCTGGCTGCTCCCTACACCTACGTCGTCGGGGCATCAGGGGCCCTGTTCGGGCTCATGGGTGCCTTCCTGGTCATTCAGCGCGGTCTTGGCGGAAATTCGAAGCAGCTGCTGGTTCTGCTCGGCATCAACGTGGTCGTGAGCTTCATTCCGGGGATCGCCTGGCAGGCTCACTTCGGCGGCATAATCGGGGGCGCACTCATCGGGTTCGTTCTCATGCGTACCCGGCGACCGGCACAAAAGGGGCTGCAGATCGTCTTGATCGCGGGCGTCGCCGCTCTCCTCGTGGTGATCGGAGTCCTCAAAATTGTGAGCCTGCTCGCCCCGATCAGCTAACCACCCGGTGCACCGGGAAGTTATCCACAGGTCTATCCACATGGGGATAATTACACCGGTGTCATTACCCGCACTGCTGGATTCCGGCAGCCGGGCAGCATCCGCTTAATGACCGTTGCGTGGGCGGTTCGTGACTCGGCGGTGCGGCCGAACTAGCGCCAGCGCGTGGTCATCAGAAAGCCGATGAATGCGATTCCGAAGCCGACCAGAATATTCATGGCGCCGAGACCCGCGATGGGAAGCTGGCTGCCACTGACGTAAAACACGATGATCCAGGCCAGGCCGAGCAGCATAAAGCCGAACATGACCGGCTTGAACCAGACGGCGTTGGGCGCGTCCTCGTTCGAGCGGGCAACTTCGGTGCGGGCGGGCTTGGTGCGAGAATTCTTACGTGCCATGCTGCGATCCTAGCGTCTCCGCCTGTTTTCGTGGCTTTGACGCGGGGGCAGCGCACAACTCTGGTCAGTAGACTTGTTATATGTGTCCACAGGCAGACGATCGCACCGCGCCGGTGCCCGATGGGTCGGAGTCGCCCGGCGCTGGCACCAAACGTCGGCACCGCTCAAGTACAGCCCCGTCCGCCAAGGTCACACTCCTGGGCGTGCTCGGTGAACTGCTGATCACGGCCAGTGCACTCGTGCTGCTATTTCTGGGCTGGCAGCTGTGGTGGAATGACATGATCATGGCCAATTCGCAGTCCTCGGCTGCGAGTGAGATCAGCCAGGACTGGATCGCCCAGGACACGTCGCCGACGTTCCCCGAAGCGACGGCTGATCCGACGGAACCGGACGCAGCCCGCGTAGCGGTGGACTACGGCGAGCCCGTCGTTGCCGCTGCACCCGGCAATGCCACGGCGTTCGCGGTTTTGTATGTGCCTCGTTTCGGTGCCGACTACCACCGCAGCATTGCCGAAGGCACCGGCCATGACGTCTTGAACAGCAACCGTTTGGGCATCGGACATTACGCTGGCACTCAGATGCCCGGCGAAGTCGGAAACTTCGCGATTGCCGCGCACCGCAGCGCCTTCGGCGGTGGCATGCACCTGATCAACGAGCTGCAACTCGGCGACGCCATCTACGTGCAGACGGCCGACGGCTATTACACCTACCGGTACCGCGATACCGAGTACGTGGCACCGTCGCAGGTGCAGGTACTGGCATCCGTTCCCAACTATCCGGACGGAACCCCGGTCGACCGCATCATCACGCTCACCAGTTGCAATCCGCTGTACTCCACCGCAGAACGTATCATCGCCTACGGCGTGCTTGAGTCGTGGCAGCCACTTTCGGCCGGCGCTCCCACCGAGCTCGCACCGATCATCGCCGCTCAAGGCTAGGAGGCTCTTATGTACGCAGCACTGTGGCGTGTTCTACCCGGACCGATCTGGGTGCGCATCATTCTGGTCCTGATTTTGCTGGTGGCTGTACTGGCCGTGCTGGCCTACTGGGTGTATCCGTGGATCGATGGAATTCTGAGCAGCGAGGAAGCGACGGTAGACGGCCCATGACCCGAATTCTGGTTATCGATAATTATGACAGCTTCGTCTATACCCTCAACGGGTATCTGATGGAGCTCGGCGCGGACACCGACGTTGTGCGCAACGATTCCTTCGAGCAGACCGATGCAGCCGCTCGGATTGCCGACTACGACGGCGTGCTCGTTTCGCCGGGCCCCGGGAAGCCCTCAGACGCCGGTGTGTCCATCGCCGTCGTAGAGGCCGCGCTGGCGGCCAACCTGCCCCTGTTCGGCGTCTGCCTCGGCCATCAGGCCATCGCCGAGGCCTTCGGGGCCACGGTGACCAATGCTGAAGAACTCATGCATGGCAAAACCTCACTCATCACGCATGACGGCAGCGATTTCTATGAGGGTGTGCCGCAACCGTTCACAGCAACGCGCTACCATTCCCTCGCCGTCGTTGCGTCGACCGTGCCGAGTGACCTGATCGTCACGTCGCGCACGCCGGGCGGGGTCATCATGGGATTGCGGCACCTAACCGCTCCTATTTTGGGCGTGCAGTTTCACCCGGAGTCGGTCCTGACCGAGGGCGGCTACCGGATGCTGGGCAACTGGCTCGCCCTGGCCGGCCTTTCGTCTGCCCAGGAGACCGCGAAGGGCCTGCACCCGCTGTTGCGCCTGAGCTAACTTCGCGCTTGGCTGTGGGTGGGAACCGGGCCCGGTGCAGACAGGGCGGTGCGGCTAGGAGCGGGCGCAGTAGGTCAGCTCGATCTCGGAGCGCTGGGGGACGTCTCCGGGGGCCAGTGACTGCGCTTTAATCGGGGAGCCGGACTCCTGGTCACAGGTGTAATCAGGCTTGGAACTCGGCGTGAGTCCGTCGGCGCTGACCAGATCGATCGCGGCAACCAGAGACTGGCCGGTGAGGTCTCCGAGGGTGACCAGGCCGCTCGACACGATGTAGTTGATGGTATCGCCGGCGAATTCGGAAGACGCCGCGGGCGGATCGGTGCGCAGAACGATATCGGCCGCCACGGTCGGGGAGTTTTCGGTGGTGACCGACCCGGAAACGAAACCGAGCGCTTCGATCGCGGCCTGGGCATCCGTTATGGGCTGATTGGTGACATCGGGAACCGCGACGGGCACCGGACCGGTAGAGACGAAGACCTTGATCACGTCGGAGGGATTGACGATGGTATCGGCCGGAGGATCCGTGCGAATAACCTGGTCGGCCGGCACTGTCGTGCTCGACTCTTCGGCACGCGTGGCCGCGAGGTCGAGGTCGAGGAGAGTATTTTGGGCGTCGTCATAGGTTTGCCCGGTGAGTGCGGGAATCTGGCGCGAACTGTCGGGCAGTTCCACTGAAGGCTGCAGATTGGCCACCCAGATCATGACCGCGACGACGATGACCACGACGCAGACGATTCCGGCCCAGACCCAGATCACCGGGGGACGACGCTGGGTGCGCACCATCGTCTGGTCTTCGGACAACTGTTTGAGGGCCAGCGCCGAACCGGTGATCGCCGTGGGCGCAGCCCCGAACAGGCCGGCACCAACCTCGTCGCCGGCCCGGTGAACGGGAATCTGGCCGGATCCGGCGGTCTCGACATCATTGCGAAACTCGACGGCGCTTTGATAGCGGGCGAAGCGGTCCTTGGCCAGGGCATGCAGCACGACCGAGTCCAGGGCCGGTGACACCTTGGGATTGAGCGCTGAGGGTTTCGCCGGCAGTTCGCTGACGTGTTGGTAGGCGACGGCCACGGGCGTGTCACCGCGGAACGGCGGCCGCCCGGTGAGCATCTCGAACAGCACCACGCCCGTGGAATACAGATCGGTGCGCGCATCGACGGACTCACCCTTGGCCTGCTCCGGCGAGAAATAGGCGGCGGTACCGAGGATGGCGGTGGTCTGCGCGACGGTCGTGGCCGAGTCGGAGATGGCACGGGCGATGCCGAAATCCATCACCTTGACCTGTCCGGACTTGGTGATCATGATGTTGCCGGGCTTGATGTCGCGGTGCACCACACCGGCGCGATGCGAGTATTCCAGCGCGGTCAGGACCCCATCGATGATGCGTACGGCCTCGGTCGCTTCGATCGGGCCCTCACGAATGATGTCCTTGAGCAGCCGACCGTCGACGTGTTCCATGACGATGAACGGAACCTGGGAATCGTGTCCGGCATCGTCGGTGACGGTCTCCTCGCCGGCATCGAACACCCGCACGATGGTCGGGTGGGCCATGCGAGCTGCGGCCTGGGCCTCTTGCCGAAACCGGGTGCGAAAGGCCGGGTCGGAGGCCAGGCTCGACTTGAGTAGCTTGATGGCCACCGTGCGACCGAGCCGGGAATCGGTGCCTACATGTACGTCGGACATGCCGCCACGGCCCAGGAGCGCCCCGACACGATAGCGGCCCGCGATCAAACGGCCAGAGTCAGGCACGAGCGCACTCCCCCACAATAAAACGGATGCCCGGGTTAGGCACAGTGAGCGCTACTTTACCGCACGGCATTGGGGAATTACTCCCCGACAGCGGGGTCGCCAGTTACGCTCACGTCTGCCGTTGGGGAAAACTCAGAGCTAACCTGGCCACAGAAATAGCGGAACTTGACCTTGAAATTCTCTGTTCCGGCGGTGATCGTGGCCGTCGTCGTTTCAGCGGTGGTGGGGTTGGCCGAGGTGATGATGGCGGCACCGCCCTCCGTTGCGATCTCATAGCCAGCCAAAGTCTGGCCGGCCGGGCAGGTCTGGGCGTTCCAGTTCACCGTGACAGTGCCCGCGGCAGCGACGGGCGAAGGCGTCGCCGTCGGGGCTGACGTCGGTGTGCTCGGCGTGGGGAACGCGCCGTAGACAGTCAGGGTCACGGTCGTCCCGGCCGGAACCGGCCCCCGGGGGTTGACTCCGTACACCGTGTCAACTTCTTCCTCAGACCCGGCCGCATTTCCGGGTTGGACGTCAGCCACGAATCCCATCTCAACGAGAAGGGCGGCGGCATCGGCGCTGGGCTTACCCACGAAATCTTCCGGATTGACCGACGTGTTCGCATTGGTGGGCGACGGCGTCGGCGACGGGGTCGCCGATGGTGTAGCCGACGGGGTTGATGAGGGTGGCGCTGACGTGGTCTGGGCCGGTGCCGGGGTCTCGTTGTTCTGCGTGAACAGGGCGATGAGCGTTCCGGTGAGCACGATCACCAGCAGCGCGACGAGGGCGATCAGCGGCCAGGTCCACGGACTGCGCTTCTTCTTCTCCGCTTCGGCAGCGGCCGCGGAGGCCCGCGTGATGGGCGCACCGGTGGCCGGCAGAACGGTCGTGGCCTGGTCGGAGCCGGCACCGGGCATGAGCATGGTGGCGCTCGTGGCCGAGAGGCCGCCCAGAACGGACGGCACGGCCACCGCGGCTGCAGCGACGTCACCGCGACGCAAAGCGGATGCCGCGCGCGCCAGGTGGGCAGCAGACGCCGGCCGGTCGGCAGGGTTCTTCGCCAGGCAGGCGAAGACCAGATTGCGTACCGGTTCGGACACGGTCACCGGCAGGTCGGGCGCTATCTCGTTGATCTGAGCCATGGCAATCGCGACCTGCGACTCACCCGTGAACGGACGACGTCCGGCCAGCGACTCGTACGCGACGATGCCGATCGAGTAGATGTCGGTGGTTGGCGATGCGGGGTGGCCGCTCGCCTGTTCCGGTGAGAGGTACTGCACGGTGCCCATAACCTGGCCGGTCGCGGTGAGCGGAACCTGGTCGGCGATGCGGGCGATGCCGAAGTCGGTGATCTTGACCCGGCCCTCCGGCGTGATGAGCAGGTTTCCGGGCTTGATGTCGCGGTGCACGAGACCGGCGGCGTGGGCGGCGTGCAGCGCGGTCGAGGTCTGCGCGACAATGTCGAGCACCTTGTCGGTCGGCAGAACGTGCTCGCGCTCGAGAATGGTCGACAGAGCTTCGCCGGGCACTAGTTCCATGACCAGGAAGGCGCTGCCGTCTTCTTCGCCGTAGTCGAAGACATTCGCGATGCCTTCGTGGTTGACCAGGGCCGCGTGGCGGGCCTCAGCGCGAAAGCGCTCGAGGAAACCGGGGTCGCCGAGATACTCGTCCTTCAAAATTTTGATGGCGACGCTTCGACCGATTACGAGGTCGGTGGACTTCCACACCTCCCCCATGCCGCCAATCGCAATGCGCGACTGCAGCTCGTATCGTCCCCCGAAGGTGAGGCCTGCTGTGGGTCTCATTTGTTAAGCACCGCCTCTAGTACTTTCTGTGCGACAGGTGCGGCAAGTTTGTTGCCGAACCCGGTTTGTCCTTCTCCTCCGCCGTCCTCGATCAGAACGGTGATGGCAAATTGTGGGTCGTCCGCCGGTGCGAAACCGGTGAACCAGAGTGTGAACGGATCGGTTGACCCGTTCTGCGCCGTGCCGGTTTTCCCCGCCACTTCGACCCCGTCTATTCTTGCATTGCTCGCGGCACCATCCTGAACGCCATTGATCATCATCGCGCTCAGTGTTGCGGCTGTTTTTTCGCTCATCACCCGCCCAAGTTCTGCCGGTTTGAAGGTTTGGATGGCGCTGAGATTGGGTGCGAGGATCTCCTGCACCAGGTTGGGCTGCATCACGACACCCCCGTTGGCGATGGCGCCGCTGACCAGGGCCATTTGCAGCGGGTTCGCCCGCACGTCGTACTGACCGAAGGCTGACTGTGCGGTCTGCGGACCGTCGAGCCCGTCGGGGTACACGCTCTCGGTCACGCTCAGGGGAATGCTGAAGCTGCTGTTGAAGCCGAACTTCTCGGCGGTCTCCCGAATGGCCGTGTCGCCGAGCGCGACGCCCAATTCGGCGAACGGGATATTGCAGGACAAACGCAGTGCTGTGGCGAGGGTGACCGTCTCACCAGCACCGCAGGTTGACCCGCTGGAGTTTTCAATCTTGCTCGTGGTGCCCGGCGCGGTGTACACGGCCGGGTTCGGAAAGGTGCTCTCCGGCGTGTAGTCGCCCGACTCCAAGGCGGCCGTCGTCACGACGAGTTTGAAGATCGACCCGGGCGGGTTGAGCGAATTGATCGCCCGGTTGATCAGCGGGTCGTTCTCGTCGGCCAGCAGGGCCTCGTAGCTCGCGGTGACCTCGGCGTTATTGTGCACGGTGAGTAGGTTCGGGTTGAAACTCGGCTTGGAGACCATCGCCAGGATGCGGCCGGTCGTCGGTTCGGTCACGACGACCGATCCGGTGTAATCGCCGAGGGCATCCCAGGCGGCCTGCTGGGCTATTGGATCGATCGTGACCTCGACGGCTGCGCCCTTCGGGTCTTGGCCGGTGACTAGGGCGCTGATCTTGTCAAAGAACTGCGAGTTGGAGGTTCCGGTGAGTTCGGCGTTGAGGGCGAACTCGAGGCCGGTCGGTTCGCCGTTGATCGGAATGTATCCGGTGATCGGCGCGTACAACTCGGGGTTGATATAGGTGCGGAGAAATTTGTAGTCGTCGTCGGCTGGCATGGACTGGGCGATCGGGTCGCCGGCCACGAGGATGGCGCCGCGCTCGACCTGGTAGCTGTCGTACAGCGTGCGGGTGTTGCGCGGGTCGGCCGACAGATTGTCGGCTTGAAAGGCCTGCACGATCGACGTGGAGCTGAGCAGGGCGATGAACATCAGCATCACGACGATGCTGACGCGCTTGAGTTCGCGGTTCATTAGACCACCAGCCTGGGTTGATTGCGCACTGTGTCGGAGAGCCGCAGCAACAGGGCCACGATAATCCAGTTGGCCACGAGCGAGGAGCCGCCGGCGGCCAGGAACGGCGTGGTCAGGCCGGTGAGGGGAATCACCCGGGTGACGCCGCCGATGACGATGAAGCACTGCAGCGCCACAACGAAGGCCAGGCCGACGGCGAGAAGCTTGCCGAAATCATCCTGACCGGCGAAGCCGATGCGGAATCCGCGGGCCACGAATAGCAGGTACAGGGCGAGGATGGCGAAGATTCCGGCGAGCCCGAGCTCCTCGCCGAGGCTCGCAATGATGTAGTCACTCTGCGGTACCGGGGTCAGTTCGGGCCGTCCCTGGCCCCAGCCAGTGCCGAGCAGGCCGCCTTTGGCGAGGCCGAACAGGCCTTGCACGAGCTGAAAGCTGCCGCCCTCGGCTTCATAGACTTTGGGGTTGAGCGCATCGAGCCAGTTGGTGAACCGGCCGTTGACGTAGTTCAGGGTCTGGCTGGCCAGCAGGGCGCCGCCGAGGAACAGGCCCATGCCCATGATGACCCAGCTCGCCCGCCCGGTCGCGAGGTAGAGCATGACGAGGAACAGACCGAAGTAGAGCAGGGCGGTTCCGAGGTCGCGCTGGAAGATGATGACCGACATCGACAGGGCCCACACCACGAGAATCGGACCGAGGTCGCGCAAGCGCGGAAAGCGCGCGCCCAGAAACTTCTTACCGACCATGGAGAGACTGTCGCGGTTGCGTACGAGGTAGCCGGCAAAGAACACGGCGAGGGCGATCTTTGCGATCTCACCGGGCTGGAACGTGCCGAAACTGCCAAAGCCGATCCAGACCCGAGCGCCGCTGATTTCTTTACCCAGGCCGGGCACGAGCGGCAGAAAGAGCAACACCACACCGACGAGACCGAAAATGTAGGTGTAACGAAACAGCACCCGGTGATTGCGGATCACGAGCAGCACGACGATCGCGCTGAAAATGGCCAGGGCGCTCCACACCGTCTGGCGCACTGCGGCGCTCGCCCAGCCGCTGTCTTGGTCGGCGATGTCGATGCGGTAGATCATGGCGATGCCGATGCCATTGAGCACCGTGGCGATCGGCAAAATGAAGGGATCGGCGTCGCGAGCGACAAATCGCAGCACCACGTGCAGGCTGATGACCAGAACCGACAGGCCGGTTCCGAGCAGCACCAGGGTCGGGTCGAGATCGCCGAGAGCGCCAAGCTGCACGAGCACGACCGCGCTCGCGTTGATGAAGCAGGCGATCAGCAGCAGGAACAGTTCGAGGTTGCGCAGTTTCTGCGGCAGGTGCAGACGACGCACCGGCTCGGTTCCCTGACGCGCTTGCAGAGCGGATGCTTTACTCAACGACCGCACCCTTCAGCCGTTCGACGATGGCCTGCGCATCCGCGAGGGAGCCGGCACTGATGGTCTGCTCGACCTGCTGGCGGTCGTAGACGCGCAAATCGGACAGGTTGATGTCGGTGGCCTCGTACACACTGGACAGCTTGAGCGGGCCGATATCCTGCTGCACGCCCTGGTAGATCGCGACGGTCGAACCCTCGGAGCCGACGAAATAGCGGGTTTGGGTCCACTGGTAGCTCAGGATGCTGGTGCCGACGATCGCGAGTACGAGCAGAATAACGCCGAACAGCCAGGTGGCCTTGCGGCGGCGCGCGCGGCGGGCATCCTCTTCGATCAGTTCGGAGAGGTAGTCCTGGGAATCGGGTTCGAAGTGCGTCTCGCGTACCGGGTGCAGCCGCAGGGCCGGGATGCGCAGCGCTCGGTTGCGGCCGGGTTCCTCACCGAAGGCGAGCGGATTGGCCGCCGACCCGACAACGACGGGACTGTCTGTGCGCGTGCTGCCGTCGCCCGCGCCAATGTCAACGATGACGACGGTGACGTTGTCTGGGGCGCCGCCGTCGAGGCTTTCCTTCACGAGCAGGTCGGCGACATCCTGCGCGTTGGCGCCACTGGCCAGGGCGGAGGCTATGCCGGTGTGCGAGACGACACCGGTGAGACCATCGGAGCACAGCAGCCAGCGGTCGCCGTCGATCGTGGCCAGGATCGACGTGTCGATTTCGGGACTCGCCTCGACGTCACCGAGCACACGCATGAGCACGGAGCGGCGTGGATGCACCATGGCTTCGGCCTCGGTGATGCGACCGCTGTCAACCAGCCGCTGCACGAAGGTGTGGTCGATGGTGATCTGGGAGAGTTCGTTGTCGCGCAGCAGATAGATGCGCGAGTCGCCGATGTGGGCGATCGCGACCTCGTTCTCGAGCACCACGATGGCGCTGACGGTCGTGCCCATGCCGGTGAGTTCGGCATGCTCGAACACGGTTTCGGCCAGCTGGGCGTTGGCGCCGATCAGGGCGGCCTGCAGGGCGAATTCGGCGTCTTGGGCACTCGCATAGGGCTTGTCGGCCTCGATGATGCGTTTCGTGGCGATCGACGACGCGACGTCTCCGCCGGCGTGGCCGCCCATGCCGTCGGCGACCACGAACAGGGTGCGTCCGGCGTAACCGGAGTCCTGGTTATTGGAGCGAACCTTGCCGACGTGGGACGTGGCTGCGCTGTGACTTACCGTCGCCATGACTTACCGCCGAAGCTCGAAGCTGGTGGCGCCGATCTTCACGGTGGCGTTCAGGGGAATTTTGGTCGGCACGGTGACGCGGGTGCCGGCCAGGAAGGTGCCATTGGTGGAATCGAGGTCTTGCAGCATCCACTCGTCATTCCAGAGCATGAGTCGGGCATGGTGGGTTGAGGTGTAATCATCGCGGATGACCAGGCTCGAGTCGGCCGAGCGGCCGATCGTGATGGTTTCGGTGCTGAGCGGAAACTCGGTGCCGGACTTCGGGCCGCTCGTGATGACGAGGCGCGTGGTGTTCTGGGCGGTGGCGAGTGCACCGTCGGCGGCCGGGCTGGCCCGCGCGATCGGGGCTGGTGCTGGGGTTGGTGCGGGGGCTGCAACGGGAGCGGCAGCGGCGGGGAAGGCTGCGGCGGAGGCCGGTGCGGCGGCATCCGTTTTCAGGCGGCGTACGCGCTGGCCGAACAGGTCGCTGCGCAGCGCGTAGACGATGCCGAAGATGAACATCCAGAGCAGGAGAAGGAAGCCGATGCGCAGCACCAGCAGGGTCAGTTCGCTCACGTTCATGCGTTCGGCCTCCAGAATCCGCCCATGTCGTGGCGTTCGGTGGCGGGGTCGGTCGGTGCGGCCGCGCGCGGAGTCTCGTTGGAGGCCTGCGCGAGCACGCGGAAGACGATGCGGGTGCGGCCGATGGTGACGATCGAATCGGGTTCGAGGATGGCCTGGCTGACCGTGGCACCGTTGAGCTGGGAACCGTTGGTGGAGCCGAGGTCGCGCACCTGGGCGCGGGCGCCGTCCCAGATAATCTCCACGTGACGGCGGGAGGTGCCGGTGTCGTCGATGGTGATGTCGGCGTCGGAGCCGCGACCGATCACGGTGCGGGCCTTGACCAGCGGATGCCGGGTACCGTTGATGTCGAGCACCGGCGTCCAGGCGACACTGGTCGCTACCGTGCTGGAGTCGATCTGCACCAGACCCTCGCTGAGGCTGCCGTCGTCTTGCAGGGTGATCACAATGCCGCCGGTGAACTGGTAGCGCTGCTCGGTGCCGTGTTTTTGCAGCAGGGCGGTGAGCTCATCGATAAGGGTCACGCCGAGCGCGCTCATGCGCGCGTAATCGGTGTGGGACATGCGCACGGTGAACCGATTGGGCGCGAGAATGCGATCCCGCGCGACAACCGCGGCTTTGGTGTCGAGCTCACGACGCAGCGCGGAGGTAATTTCCACCGGCTGCAAGCCCGATCGAAAGGTCTTGGCGAACGCTCCGTTGACGGCGCGCTCCAATCCCTTTTCAAAGTTATCCAGTATGCCCACAGGTCTCCCGATCCGGTCCGTTTGGCTATGAGCATGTTACTTGTCTCGGGTGACAACCCGCCTTTGAGGCGCAAACGGCACGAACAGTCATACTACCTGCGGAGGGTCCTGGACCGAATTCGTGGCCCATTATGGGCATTCCTTTGGACTTTTTTGGAGCGGATGCGGTGCGCGCGGGCGTGCGGATGCGGTGCGCGCGGGCGTGCGGATGCGGTGGGGGCTGGGCGGGCGGATCTTGTAGGTGCAGTCGAGCGGCGGCATCCGTTGGGAGTGCGCCCGATGTGAGTGCTTGCTCCGGTAATTACCGTAGCGGCCACCGATATCGGGCGTGATCACGCCCGATCTGGCCCCGACGGCCCGGGCGGCGCGCCGTCGAATGGCGCTGACACCCCTCACAGTGTTAGCATTCCTAAGTTCGCGCGAGTGGCGGAATTGGCAGACGCGCTGGCTTCAGGTGCCAGTGTTCGAAAGGACGTAGGGGTTCAAGTCCCCTCTCGCGCACTGCGGGTGTTTCAGGAAATTGAAGTTTCGTTTTCATGAAATCCAAGCGAACAGGCCGGTCGAGTAGAAATACTCGCCCGGCCTTCGGTTTTTAACGGTGTGATCGGGCCGGTCTGGAGCTTCTGCGGCGGCTGCGCGTTAAACGCAAAAATACCTGCGGTGGGCAGGTTAAAGGTTTCGGCGTGCAGTGGGAGTCGTGCTGGAGTCGAGGCCTGAGCGTTTGCTGACGTTGGCTAGGTCTTCGAAGTTCTTTGCCTTGATCGTTTTGTTGGCAGATCCAACCAGGCTGCGCATGCCGAAGTGCTCCCGGTGCTCCGGCGACTTGTAGGGAAATTTTTGCAGGTGCTTGACGGCGAGCCTGGGGTCTTGGTTTCGTTCGGCGGGTGCTCCGGCGTCGAGAGGGATTGTGACGCTGACAGCGTGTAGTCGGTTTGGCGACTCTTTTGCTACTGGCACGGTCGATAGCCATGTACGTGCCGGGAACGGGTAAAGGAATCATTGAGAACCGTCCTTGTTGGGCTGGCCTTTGGGCTTCATACGGTAGGCATCGCGGTTTTCCAGATAAGCCCTGTGGGGTTGGGTCGCCCGGTTCCCGAAATCAGGGTCGCATCGGCCGGAAGCATTCGCACATTGGTGTGTAGGAGTTGTTCGCACAGCCAGTCCAGACGCTCAAGATTGCGTTCAGACTTTCGTATGGCCCTTGGCGTTCATTGCTTCGCGAGCAACTTTGCGTAGGTCTTCGGCTTCAGCCGCTTGTTTCGGGGACCGGGGTACGGACAACACGGGCCATCGTGCGATTCGCTGAGCGCCACAGGCGTGGGTACCACGCGTCGTGGTCACCGGCGTGGTTTTGTATGCCGAGCAGGGCGAACTCTTCGGCGCGGAAGTGAACATCGAGGGTTTCTGTGATGCGGTGATAGTTGATGCCGTCGCCCAGTTGAACGTGCAGGAGCAAGTGAACGAGGACGGCTCGTAACGGGATGGTTGGTTTGACCCCCGCATTTGATTTCAGGCGTGCGTGCCGCCATTCGTTGAGTTTGGTGACGACGGCCGAGTTGTCGACTCAAAGTACCGGGCCGCGTGTCGCGCCCGTTAAGGCAACGGCGACGCATTTTTACGGTCGGTGCGTGACCCTCCGACCCGTTTTTTGCGTCGATTTTGATTTTGTCGCGGATGGTGGCCACGATCTCGCGCAGGTTGAAAGTTGGGGAGCAGCATGGTGACGGTGATTTGGGCAGCGACGGATTTGCGCGCGGTTCTCTGATTTTCTCGGTTCAGTCTTGTCTGCCGCGACATCTTCCATTGTGGGGATGCAGGGGCCTAGTGTAAAACAAACGATTGATTTATCACCTCCGGACAATGAGCTATATGAGGACAACATGGCACCGGACGATGGACTGCATTTTCTTGCGAATCTCTATAAAGATTGGTCCGTGCGCATGGCTGTCGAACCGGCGTTGTCGCTTTCTGCCGTTCGGGAACTTTTTGAAGAGCGGCAGCGGCCGACCATGGAACCGGAAGATGTTTGCTTTCGAAGCGAAACCGTTGGCGGCGTCGACTGTGTGTGGGCAGTTCCGGCCGGAGCGGATCTCCGAAAAGTGGTCCTCTGGGCGCATGGCGGTGGCTTCATCGCGGGCTCAGCAGCCAGCCATCGTAAGCTTGGCGGTCATGTCGCGAAAGAACTGAACGTGACTGTTCTCCTTCTCGACTATCGGCTAGCCCCCGAGCACCCGTTTCCGGCGCAGATGGAAGACTTCACCACAGCGTATTGCGAGCTCCTCGACAGGGGCTTTCTGTCAGAGAACTTGACCTTGGGCGGTGACTCGGCAGGCTCCAGTGTGGCTGTTTCGACTGCGCTCAATCTGAGGGACCGCGGCATTCCGGGTCCGCGGCATATCATCTGCTTCTCTCCGTGGGTTGATGTCGAGTTGATGAGCCCGTCGCTGTGGACGAGCGGTGAGACGGACTATCTCGTTCCTAGGCCATCGGGTCCTGAGCTCGTCGCTATGTTCCTGGGCGGCATCACACCGGCGGACGATCCGTTGGCCAATCCTCTTTACGCTGACTTCGCAGGTTTCCCCCGTCTCTATATCAACGTGGGATCGGGAGAGGCGCTGCTTGACGACGCCCGCCGACTCCATGAACGTGCACTCGCTGCCGGGGTTGATTCAACGCTCAGCCAGGTTGCCGGCATGCAGCATGTTTTCCCCATCCTGGCCGGGCGGGCGACGGAAGCCGACGAGGAGCTCAAACGACTCGCGCAATGGTTTTAAGGAAGAAGATGATTGACAGGTTGAAATATCTGCATCAGGATATGAATCATACAAACGATTGGTACATCTCAATGGTGAGAGCATAATAACTTCTCTTCGTGGTGGGCCCCAGCTATGAGGAGAAACTCATGACGTTCGAACTGCCTGACACCTTTGCGATCGTCGGAGCGGGCCCTGCCGGCCTCGTCACCGCCCGCGCATTCCTCAACTATGGGCTCAAGATTGAAATCCTCGAGCGCCACAGCCGTGTCGGCGGAATCTGGGACAAAAGCAACCCCGGATCTCCTGTCTACGAGAGCTGTCATTTCATCTCTAGTCGAGACTACGGGGGATTCATCGGCTACCCCATGCCCGCCACCTACCCCTTGTATCCCAAGTGGCACCAGATACGTGACTATGTTCGGGGCTTTGCCGATACATTCGGTCTGACCGCGTTTATCCGGACCGATTCAGACGTTGTCAGTGCCGTGCCAGTGGACACCGACGTCGGCCGATACTGGTCGGTCACGCTGGGCTCCGGTGAGACTCGAAACTACCGAGGCGTCGTTAGCGCAACGGGAGGTCAGTGGGTTCCGGTCATTCCCAAGTTCTCCGGGTCCGAACGGTTCACCGGCACCATCATGCACAGTTCGGAGTACGACGACATCGATGTCTTCCGAGGCAAGAAAGTGCTGGTGGTCGGCGCCGGCAATAGCGGCGTTGACATCGCAGCGGACGCGGCGTTCATGGCGGAGAAAGCTGTTCTCTCGACCCGTCGGGGATATTGGTTCCTCCCCAAGCTCGCCTACGGCGTCCCGGTGGGAGACCTCTTGCAGGGAAACATCCCCGATGAGAAACTGCCCGCGGAACTTGTCGGGCTGGATTCAGCGGGAATCATTCAGAAAGTCCTGGACGCTGTCGTGGGTGACGTCACAAACTACGGTCTG
Source organism: Cryobacterium sp. Hh38 (assembly GCF_004403235.1). Taxonomy (NCBI): domain Bacteria; kingdom Bacillati; phylum Actinomycetota; class Actinomycetes; order Micrococcales; family Microbacteriaceae; genus Cryobacterium; species Cryobacterium sp. Hh38. The sequence continues at coordinate 129,617 of NZ_SOHD01000017.1, forward strand.
CCCGCGCCGGATCACCCATTGGGCGCGACGCACCCCATCACCAACTTCCAGGTACTGCACGCTCTGGCGCACGGCTTGCTCTCCTATCGCCCTAATATTCAGGAGATCACTCCAACCGGGGTGATATTCGAGGACGGCAGCTTCGAAGCGATCGACGTCATCGTCTTTTCAACGGGGTACGACAACAGCATTCCCTGGCTGCCCGAAGGAATGCTCGAGTATGAAGAGGGGCAGCCGAAGTTCCTGCTCGGGGCACTCGTCGACAACGTGGAGGGACTGTACGGCGCGGGAGTGCTGCACTTCGCGGGCAACACCTACCCGGTCTTCGATCAGCTCGTTCAGCTTGCGGCAGCAGACGCGAAGGCACTATTGTCTGGCGAAAATGGAGCTCGTCTCAAGGAATTACGGGCGTCATATCGGCCCAGCTTCAAGCACGACGGTACGTTCCTGGATGTGCGGCGCAACGCGAATCATGTCGATATAGAGGCTGTCAACACCTATCTCAAAGAACTGGAAGAGGACTTCGGGGTTCCCGTCCCGTACTTCAACACTCCTGACTTCTATGTGTAAGTTCGACGGATGGCCCGTCGAACCTGGGCTCTCGAAGGTGGCACGCGCATGAACCGGGCTCTGCCGATTCTCGACTGGGCTTTCTCACAACCGGACAAGGCATGCCTGGTCACCGATGAACGTTCCTACAGCTACCGCGAAGTCAGCCTCGCGATCCAACAGGTCGCGGCCAGCCTCATGAGCGCTGTCGGCATCGGGACGCGCGTGGGCCTGTTCATCGACAGCACGCCGAACTTCATCGTCTATCAACACGCGGTTTTCTATCTTGGTGGAATCGTGATGCCCCTCAATCGGGCGTTGACGGAGCCGGAAGTTGTCGAAGTCGTGACACTCGTCGGTCTGACGATCGTCGTGAGCGATACGCCGTTAGAGCTTCCTGACGGCGCAACAAACATCGTCGTCGCGGGGGAGTTCGATGTGCCGCCGCCGGGCGCCGTGATCCCCACCCCTGCCGTTCTTCACCCTGACGCTGGCGCCTGCCTCCTGCAGACATCGGGGTCGACCGGCCGTCCCAAGGGCGTGCTCCTATCCATGGGAAACCTCAGCTCCAACTATGACGCGACCTATCGTTGGATAGGCATCGGCAAGGAAGATCGCATTCTGCTCACCCTTCCGGTCTTCAACACCTACGCGCTGAACCAGGGCATTAATATGATGGCGATGACCGGTGCCACGCTGCGCTTGGTTCGTCGCTTTTCACCCGAGCGTCTGCAAGAAGTAATGAATGAATTCCTGCCCACATTCATCCCTCTCGTCCCCACCATGGTGACGCGCCTGCATCAAGCCGGCGTGCGCTTTGACGGTGACGTGCGGGTTGGTATCGGCGCCGCTGCGTCGCCGTCTCAAATCTCAGCCGATGCATGGTCGGTGTTTCCCAGAGCCCATATTTACTTCGGCTATGGATTGACGGAGGCCACCGCGATCGTCAGTACGAACCACGTGGGCACGAAAGAGAACAACACCGGGGACTATCTCTCAGCGGGCGCAGTCGTACCGGGCGTGCGGGTCACGATCCGGGACCCATCCGGTGAAGACGCCCGCGGCGAAGTTCTGGTTTGGGGTCGAGCCGTGTTCAGCGACTATGTGGGGACTGCTGAGCCGCGCCCCGTCGAAGATGGATGGTTGCTCACGGGGGATATCGGTCTCTTCGATGAGAAAAGACGATTGCACATCGTCGACCGAAAGCGGGAGTTGATCATTCGCGGTGGACAGAACATCTACCCCGGTGAGATCGAACGCGTCCTGTCGTCCCATCCAGCCGTGAGTGAGGCCGCAGCAGTCGCCCGCGCTGATGCCGACTTCGGCGAAGTCCCTGTTGTGTACGTCGTGCTGCGTCGCGGGGAGAACGTCTCCGGCGCGAAACTCCTGACGTGGGCGGCGGCCCGGCTTGCACCGTTCAAGGTGCCGGAGGATGTCTTCGTCATCGATGTGATGCCGAAGACTCCCACCGGCAAGATTCGCAAATTGGATCTGCGCCGAGGCAGGGAAGTGGAGAACGCCGTCAGCTGAGGGGAGAGCCCACTGCGGCCAGCAGGGCGACAACTTCTGGGGGCATGACGCCCGTGGTCGCAGGCCGGGCCAAGGCGAAGATCAACGGGCAGGACTGGTAGGACGCTGCGAGCCCCTCCATCAGCCAGGTTGGGGACTGCGCGGCGGCGAAGCGGATGGGGCCGCCCAGCGCTTTGGGAAATGCGAAACCTGCTGTCATCACCACGTCGATGTCGCTGGCGCGCTGAGCAACGCCGCTCGCGAGAACTTCTGCGGCTCCGACCAGCATGGAGGAGATGATGCGCTGCTGGATCTCGGCCGATGTGAAAAGGCGAGGCGTGATGCACTGGGCGGCTCGGCTTTCCGCGATGACCTTCGCGGTGTTTTCACTGGGTATTCCCCGTTTCGCTCCATCGGGATAGGCGTACCAGCCCTCGCCCGTCTTGGTGCCCAGATGGCCTTGTTCGCAGAGAGAATCGGCGATGGTCACGTAACGTTCGAGCGGATTTCGAGAGCTACTCAGACGTTTTCTTCGCGCCCAGGCGATGTCGAGGCCGGACATATCCGACACGGCGAAAACGCCGATGGGGAGGCCGAGATCCACCATGGCAGCGTCGACGTCCTGAGGTGTGGCGCCCTCTTCGACAAGGAATTCTGCCTGCGCTCGGTAGTCCGTGTAAATGCGGTTACCGATGAAGCCTTCACCGACCCGCGCCGGAACGCCGGTTTTCCCTAGCTTGCGAATAAGATCCGCCAGGGTGGACGCGGTGGCGTCGTTTGTGAAGCGTGTTCGGATGACTTCGACGAGTGGATTCTTCTCTGCGGGGTTGAAGAAATGAAAACCGGCCAGGCGCTCCGGATAGCGAAGGCTCTGGGAGATTTCATCCAAATTCAGATACGACGTATTGCTGGCCAGAACCACGGTGGACGAAACAACGGTTTCAAGAAGCCCCAGAAGGTCCTTCTTCACCTGCATGTCTTCAAAAACGGCATCGATGATTAGGTCAGCGGTGGCCAGATCCTGGACATTCAACGTCATGGTGATGGTGCCGTTGTTTTTTACGTCGCTGTGGTCCTGTGCCAGCGATGTCATTGCGCGGTCGAGTACCTCTGGGTTGGAGTCGAAGAGCGTGACCGCGAAGCCCGCCGTTCGGCATACCTGAGCGATCGAGGAGCCCATTGTTCCCGCGCCGGCGATTCCGATATGTGACAGTTGTGCGGCGGTCGCAGTTGTGCGGAGGCCTTTTGCGGCGGCTCTCGTGGCGAAGAATAGATACCGGAGGTTGATCGCTTCGGTGCCGGATCGCAGCTCGTTAAACGCTTGACGCTCGAGGGCCAAAGCCTCGGCTGAGTCGCGGGTGAGCGAGCCAATAGTGAGTTCGACCGCCCGGGTGATATTGGGGCGAGCGCGGCCCCGGCCGGAGGCTCTTTCAACGGCACGCTCAATGAGATCGGGCGGGTCAACGGGAGGGATCAGATCGAGGGTCCGTCGTTTGGAGGCCATGGTCCGTGCGGCGAAAATTGCTGAATCAAGGAGGGCCTCTGCGGAGACGATGCTGTCGACCAGCCCCATGCCGAGTGCCTCTCTGGCCGTGATGTGACGCCCGGATGAGATGAGGTCAATCGCCGCCGCGACTCCCACAAGGCGAGGGAGCCTGACGGTGCCGCCGGCGCCGGGGAGAATTCCCAGGGTCACCTCTGGGAGGCCCAGCACCGCCGTGGAGTCGGAGATTCTGGCGTCGCATCCCAGAGCGACCTCCAGGCCGCCGCCGAGAACGAAACCCGTGAGTGCTGCAACTACAGGGCAGGGGAGTGCTTCCAGCGCTGCGATGACGGTCGGGAGTTGGGGTGCCTCTATAGCGTTCTCGAATTCCTTGATGTCAGAACCTGCATAAAAATGTGCGCGCCCGCTGGCCAGGACGACCGCACGGACATCGGACATGGTCGCGACGAGTTCCAGCGCTGCGAGCAGGTGTCGCCGCAACAGGCTGTTGCCCATGTTCATGGGGGGACTGTCCAAGGTAATGATCGCCACACTGGAGCGTACGAGCATTGAGACGACTGTCATGTGGTGATGCCTCATCCTTGAGTTAGTTTCAATTCACCCGATCGATACGCGGTGCACGGATCATATTATCAAACAATCATTTGGTTGTCATAGTATGGAAAAACAAGTTCGAGATACCGACTAAACACCAAACAATCGGTAGTATGTCTTTCTAAGGACTAGAGGTATCGCGGCGCAGTCAGCCCTGGCTGAGAAATGGGTAATCATGAAAAAGAAACCATCTGAACGCCCCTCCGCGGAGGGGCGGAACAGAGACGGGAACGTCATCGCTGCAGCTATTTCCGTCATGTCGGAAAAAGGGTATTCCGGCACCTCAATTCAAGAGGTCGCCGATCGCGTCGGTGTGCTAAAGGGCAGTCTCTACCACTATTTCTCCTCCAAAGAAGAGCTCCTGTTTCGCATCCTCGACGAATCGCACTCGGAGTCAATGGTCATCGCCGACGCGGTTGCCGCTTTGGGCCTGGATCCGATCGACGAGTTGCTGGAATACGTGACGCGACAGAGCGTGTGGTATCTGGCCAACGTTGAACGCGCCAACATCTTCTTCACGGAGTCGCGGAACCTCACGGGGGAGCGGAAGGCGCTGACGAAAGACCGCGGCCTGCAGTTTGAACGGCATGTGCGTGATCTGATCACCGCGGCGCAGGAAAGCGGACAGATTCGCAGTCAGCTGGATGCGAGGCTGCTGACCCGCTTTGTGATCGGCGCGATGAACAATGTTCGTTTCTGGCCATCGCGAAGTGCGGGGAGCTTCTCGGACGAACAGCTCGTTTCCGCCCTTGTCGAGCTGACGTTCAACGGGCTGGAAGCCCAACCGGCCGCGCACGATTAGCGGTCGGCCGCCGGATGAGGGGCTGCCTCACTCTGGCCAGGGCGGCGCGTTCGCCTGACGTAACCCGGCTCAGGCGGAGGTGAGTTCCGCCGTGTCATAGAACGACCGGACGGCGGCGAACTTGCCGCCGATTACCGTCATGCAGTTGATGCCCCGAAGCGGGTATCTGATGCCTGCCGACGTGATGAGGACGGACTGCCACTCAAATGCGGACTCGGCACCCGATGTGGTTTCGTGCACGATAGCGACCTCAAGGCCCGGATAGAGGTCGCTCGCGTTTGCATAGAAGCCACGAATGGCGTCGTGACCCTGGAGGTTCCAACCCGGTGTCACAAAAGTTGCATCGTCTCGGTAGAAGGCCATTATGGCATCGAGATCTCGCGTGATTTCGGCATCCCAGTAGGCACGGGCTATGTCGAAGTTCGTTGACATGTCAGTTCCTTACGGTTGCGGACTTTGTCGCGTCGATGAGGGTGAATCCCACCAGCGTCGAGAGCTGACCCGCATCCAGATCATCGAAGATTTCGAGAATCCGAACGCCGGCAGGAATGACGTCGAACACGGCCACGTCCGTGTATATCCGTTCCACGCACTCGGCGCCGGTGAGCGGGTAGCTGCAGTTCTGCACGAGTTTGCTCTCGCCGGTCTTAGAAAAGAGGTCCATCACGACGTAGACGTGTTTCGCTCCCGCTGCCAGGTCCATCGCCCCGCCAACGCCGGGAATGGACGTGGTCGAGTTCGTGCGCCAGTTGGCAAGGTCGCCCCGCGCCGACACTTGATAGGCACCCATGACGCAGAAGTCAATGTGTCCTCCACGCATCATCGCGAAGGAATCGGCATGATGGAAATACGACGCGCCGATCTCTTCGGTGACGTAGACCTTTCCCGCGTTGGTCAGGTCCGCATCTTCTTGTCCGGGGAGCGCGGCGCCTCCCATTCCCAGCATCCCGTTCTCTGTGTGGAGAATGATCTCCCTGTCCTCGGGTAGATAATCCGCCACGAGTGTCGGTACGCCGATACCGAGGTTCACATAGGCGCCGTCGGGGATGTCTTTCGCCACTCGTGCCGCAATTTGGTGGCGCGAAAGCCTCATGATGTCACTTTCGGGTTGGTCGGGGCGTAGCCCGTGCTTATGAAACGGTCCACATAGATTCCGGGGGTCACGATGATCTCGGGATCCAGTTCGCCGAGTGCCACCACGTGATCGACTTCGGCAATGGTTACCTTGGCTGCGGCAGCCATCACGGGGCCAAAATTTCTCGCCGTCTTGCGGTAGACGAGGTTGCCCCAGCGATCCGCACGGGATGCCCGGATTAGGGCGAAGTCTGCATGCAGGGGTGTCTCGAACACGTAGTGTTCCCCGTCGATGAGGCGCACTTCCTTGTCCGCGGCCAGCTCTGTGCCATAACCGGTCTTGGTGAAGAAACCTCCGATTCCGGCACCCGCAGCACGGATGCGTTCGGCGAGGTTGCCTTGAGGGACGAGCTCGAGCTCAATCTTGCCGGCGAGAAAAAGTTCATCGAAAACAGTGGAGCCGATTGCTTTGGGGAAGGAGCAGATCACTTTGCGAACGCGGCCGGCTCCAAAAAGTCGGGAGATGGCGTCCCCGCCCGCCCCGGCATTGTTGTTGATGACCACGAGGTCGCTGACCCCGCGGTTCAGGAGTGCCTCTATCAGCGCGATGGGCTGGCCGGGAGGGCCGAACCCGCCGATCATGATCGTGGCGCCGTTTTCGATTCCCGAAACGGCTTCTCCCGCGTCGTGGACTTCTTTGTCAATCACCGGACACCTTCACTTCGTGTTCTTGGCTGGGTCTTGAGCTAGTCAACCATACGTCTGTTCGATAAACCAGAATCAGTATGTCGAACTTCGTATTGACAACAATGCTTGACCGCCTTGTTCTGGTGACCATATACTAAAACTGCCAACCGATTGTTTGATTCAAGCACGTCGGTCTTAATCCGGCAGACCGAGAATGGCAAAGGAGCCCACAGTGAGTCTTTCGTCCGCTGATATCAATAGCATCGTCGCAGCCCTGCACGAATCGGACTGGGATGAGGCCGTCGTGAGCGTCGGCGACGTAAAGATTTCCGTTGCTCGTAACGGCGCCCACCTTCCCGGCGGATCAACCGCGATGACGACTCCTGCACCGGTCGCGGAGCCGGTCGTCGCCCCTGTTGCGGCCCCCGCAGTGGCGGTTTCCGCTCCGATTCCGTCCTCGCCGGCAGCAACGGCACACGCTCCGGCCAATGCCACGGACTTCGCCATCACGGCACCCAGCATTGGGGTTCTGTGGCGTTCCCCCGAACCCGGCGCCACTCCCTTCATTGAGGTCGGTCAGCGCGTTGAGGTCGGGGACACGGTGTGCATCGTTGAAATCATGAAGCTGATGAACAACGTTGCCTCCACGGTTACCGGGATCGTGACGGCTGTGCATGCCGAAAACGGGGCGACCGTTGAATATGGAACACCCCTGTTCAGCGTTGACGTCACCGCGAACTGACCCCGTGCGCAGCATTCTGATTGCCAATCGCGGTGAAATCGCCGTTCGTATCATCAAGGCTTGCTTCGACGAAAATATCGAGAGTGTCCTCGCCGTCTCGGCCGCCGACGTTGATTCGCTCGGGGCCAAACTCGCAGATCGAATCGTCGTCATCGGGCCGGCAGCAGCGGGGGAAAGCTACCTCTCCGTTGAACGGGTCGTGGCAGCGGCGCGTCACGCGAACTGCGATGCACTCCACCCTGGCTATGGGTTTCTTTCCGAGCGGCCGACTCTTGTTGACGCCTGTGAAGAAAACGGGATCACGTTCATCGGGCCTCCGGCTGAGGTCATGCGTCGCGCGGGCGACAAGCTTCAGGCACGCGCGGTGGCGGAGTCCATTGGTATTCCCACGGGCAAGGGATCTCCGGGGCTGACCAGCGTCGAAGACGCGATCCGGACGGCCGAGCACTTGAACGCATACCCTCTCCTGCTCAAAGCGTCGGCCGGCGGTGGTGGACGTGGAATGACGGTCGTGAGGAATCCCGATGACCTCAGCCAGGGTTTTGTCCGGTCGAGCACCGAGGCACTGCGTGCCTTCGGTGACGGAACCCTCTATCTCGAGCCCTACATCGAGAAGGCTCGACACATTGAGATTCAGATCCTCGCCGACTCCCAGGGGACCGTCTGCCACCTCGGCGAACGTGACTGCTCAGCGCAGCGTCGATACCAGAAGATCATCGAGGAGGCACCCAGTGTCGGTCTTCCGGATGACCTCATCATCCGGATCAGGCAGGCTGCAGTTGACCTGGCGACAGCCCTCAACTATGTCGGGGCAGCAACAGCCGAGTTCCTGGTTGACGTAGAAAGAAACGCCTTCGTCTTTCTGGAGGTGAATGCCCGAGTTCAGGTTGAGCATCCCGTCACTGAGGCAGTATCGGGAATCGACATCGTGCGCGAACAGATTCGTATCGCCCAAGGCTTGCCCCTGTCGTTTTCGCAAGAGGATGTTTCTATTACAGGGCATGCCATCGAGTGCCGGATTAACGCCGAGAATTCTCGCAATAATTTTCTGCCCAACCCCGGCCTGATCGAGGAGTGGACGATGCCTCAGGGCACGGGCATTCGCGTGGATACCTACGCACACAACGGAGCTCACGTACCCCCTTACTATGACTCGCTGATCGCGAAGATAATCGTTCATGCGACCGACCGACAGCAGGCAGTAGACCTGATGGCCCGCGCGCTGGCCAAAGCGACCGTTCGCGGCGTCGACACGACAATCGACCTTCAGCTCGACATTATGCGTAACGAGACTTTCCGCACCCAACCCATCACCACCAAATGGCTCGAAGAATCATTTCTTCCGGCCCGGCCCGCAGCCTAAGCACGTTCCCTTGTCACCGCTCACTATGTGTGCATGCCCCGACGCTTCGAAGGAAATAGCATGAATGTCGAATTTGTAGACCAGACCCTGCGCGATGGAACTCAGAGCCTCTGGGGATTGCGGATGCGTGCCTACGATGCCGCAGATGCCCTGCCGTACCTGGCCAAGACGGGATTCGAGACCATTGATCTGACGGGCCCAGGTGTCTTCACCGTCCTCGTTCGGGAGTTCAACGACGATCCATGGGACACGATGGACTTCCTCGTCAAGGGCCTGCCGGGCAACAAAACGCGCTGCGGAATGCGCACCCACAGCGTGATGGGATTCGCCCGCGCCCCTGAATCGATCATCGACCTGTGGGTCCAAACGCTGATCAAGCACGGCGTTGAGAATTTTTGGATTTACGACTGTGCCTTCGACCTCCCGGTGATGAAGCGCTTGGTCGATGTGATTGCCGCGGCTGGCGGGGAGGCGCTCCCGTCGATCATGTACGGCTTGACCTCGATTCACGACGACGCGTTCTTCGCCGCCCAAGCAAAGGAAATGGCATCGTGGGCAGGAGTGCGTTCCATCTATGTAGAGGATGCGCCCGGCATTCTGAAACCGGAACGCGCAAAGACCCTGTTACCGGCAATCCGCGCGGCGGCTGGCGATATGCCTCTTGAGCTTCACTGCCATAACAACGCCGGGATGGCCCAGCACAACTACATGGTGGGGATTGAGAGCGGTTTTAACCGTATCCACACCGCGTCACGCCCTCTCGCCAATGGGGCATCTCTTCCGTCGACGGAGAGCATGGTCGACATCGTCGAATACATGGGCCACACCCATTCGCTCGACCGGAACATGTTTGCGCCCGTTGCCGAGAATTTCATTCGAGCAGCCAAGGCCGGAAACCACTTACTTGGAGTGCCTGCCGAGTTCGACCCCCGGATCTACGATCACCAGCTTCCCGGTGGCATGACGGGCACGCTCATCAACCAGCTCGGCAAGCATGGGATGGCTCACCGGCTGAATGAGGTCCTGAACGCGATCCCTCAGGTTCGTTTGGATTTCGGCGAACCGATCATGGCTACTCCGTTCTCCCAGTTCGTCGGAATACAAGCGGTGCTCAATATTGTTACGGGCGACCCCTACAGCCTGGTTCCTGACGAGGTCATCCACTACCTTCTCGGTCACTATGGGCCCATCCACGGCACCGTGAACCAGAACGTGCGCGACCGCGTTCTCTCCAGTGCGCGCGCCAAGCAAATTGCCCAGTGGGAGCGCCCCGAGCCCAGCCTGAAGGAGATTCGTTCGCGCTTTGCCGCCGGGATCTCGGACGAGGAGCTGCTGCTTCGCTACATGAACTCCGAAGATGAGGTGAACAAGACCCTCGCGGCGGGACCTGTGCGCAAGGACCCTCGCCGGAGTGCAAACAGGATCGTCGAGAACATCGTGGACTTGGTCGGAGAGAAGAGCACGGCCACAGCCTTCTCGGTGTCATCTCCTGACTTCAGCGTTCACCTCAGCAAATTGACCGGAAGCAAGTAAGGCCATGACCGCAGACTACGAAGCCATCACCCTCCTCGAGGAAGACAACGTCGCCTGGATCACGTTCAACCGGCCTGATCGGCTCAATGCCCTGAATGATCAGCTCTTGGAAGAACTAGGCCACGCGTTGGATTTCCTGGCAACGTCAGACAGCAGGGTCATCGTCCTCAGGGGCAGCGGCCGAGCATTTTCGGCGGGCTACGACGTCGGTTCGGACTCTAATGAAATCGGCTACGCGCACGAGCGAAGCCCGGTTGAAGACCGTGACCGTCAGCTCGCGAACATCGATTTGTTTCTGAAAGTGTGGCGCCACCCGCTTCCTGTCATTACCTCCGTTCACGGCTTCTGCATGGCCGGAGCGACGCAGCTCTGTGTGTTCTCCGACATCACCATCGTGGCTGAAGATGCCGTCATCGCCGCTTCCCCGGCTGTTCCCATCGGGGGTGGGTTCATCTCCCCGTTGTGGGCCACCATCGTCGGTCCCAAGCGCGCAAAGCTCATGAGCTTCGACGCCGGCCATCGCATCAGCGGTGTGACGGCTGTCGAATGGGGCTGGGCCACGGAAGCGGTCCCTGCGGATGCTTTGGATGAACACGTGCGAGCGCTCGCGGTCTCCATCGCTCGCACGCCGACGGCGATTCTGAAGCTCAAGAAGGAGGCCATTAATCGGGTTTCCGAACTTCAGGGTCTCGTCACGATCGGGCGGATGGGCGCCGAAACAGATGCGCTCCTCCATCTCACGCCCGAGGTTCAGCTCCTGCAGAACCTGATCAAGGAACGTGGCCTCAAGGGCGCCATCGCTCACTTCAACTCCGGCGAAATGAAATTCTAGCCAAGAACGGATCCCATGATTCCCGCATTCGATGACCTCCCTGAAATCGGCACCATCGGCATCAAGCACTCGTGGGGGGTCCTTCCCGTTTCGTTGGGAACGCTCGCGTTTCTGAGCCCGGCGGCGACGCTCGAGGCCAGCCATGCCGTCCGTACGGGGGAGACGATTTCTCTCAATGTTCCCTTCGACGACTTCGCACCGCCCCTCTTCGGCCGCCCCAGCCTGGGGCATCTCGTGACGGAGACCGGGAAGAACACGTTCGAAGACACCTTGAACGATTTCAATCCTCAGTCCGCATCACAATGGGACGGCCTAACCCACATCCGGGCCCGAGAATTCGGATTCTACGGTGGCATCACCGACGGCGACGAAGCCCGAACAACACTGGGAATGCACCACTGGGCCCAGCACGGCATCGTTGGCCGCGGATTGCTCGTCGACGTCGTTCGGTATCGGGCCGCGCAGAATATCGCGTGGGACCCGTTCGTGGAGGACGCCGTTGAAGCGTCTGAAATCGCCGACATCATCGCCTGGCAAGGACAGCATCTGCAGCCCGGAGATATCCTCTGTGTTCGCACCGGGTGGATGGGTGAATATCGACGTCGAGCTTCCACCGACGGAGATTTCTCCCGCGTCGGGGACCAGTTTGCCGGAATAGCGTCCACCGAGGCAATGGCGCGATTCCTCTGGGACAACAAGGTTGCTGCCGTCGCATCGGACAACCCCGCTGTGGAGAGCGCTCCTGGCGATCCTCGCAATGGCTCGCTTCACCGGCGACTGATCCCCGGGCTGGGCTTCGCCTTGGCAGAGCTCCTCGATCTGGATGCCCTCGCTGACAGGTGTTTCGAGCTCAACGCATACAACTTCCTCTTTTCCGCCGCACCGCTCCCCCTGACCGGGGGAGCGAGCTCAACGGCAAACGCACTCGCCATTCTCTAGACGAACGACCGCTGCTCTGGCTGCTTTCGCTGCTCGGCGCGGTCGTTTGGCGCGCCTGCGTGTCTCCGCGATCGCGAACATGGCAGCCCATCGGGGTGTTGTCGCAAGCCGGTTCTGATCCGGCTTCCGCTCGTGAACCGGACACCCCGCGCGGGCCGAACGCACTACAGCCCCGGACCTTCAGGTCCGGGGCTGTAGTGCGTGGTGTGTGGTTCTTTACGCTTCCGCGGGGAACCGCTCGAAGATACCGGGACGACTGGACTGAACCAAGGGGTGCCCGTCCAGGGTGACGTCGACCACGAGCGAACTTGCGCAGCCCGGGCAGCTGTTTTCGCGAAGAACAACCTCTTCGAACTGCACACGCTTGCGAACGTTCGACTTGAGCTCCGCGAAACGGCCGGAAATCTCTTGTTCCTTCGTCACCGCCTGGGTGCGCCAGTTGCCCGTACTGGCGCCTAGGTCCTCGCCGCACATGTTGCAGGCCCAGCGCTCATTGACGATACCCAGAGGCGCGAAGGCCGTCGCGTTGCTCAGGATCGGGCGCTTCACTTTGCCGCCGATTCGCGCTTCACGGATTGACTCACGAAGAGCCATGGTTCCGAGCTCATCAACGCTGCCATTTTCGGCGAGCTCGACACCATAGACATCGTGGGCGACTCCAGCGGAGACGTAGCCGTCGGAGACGTCCGCACTCACACGGTGCGTTTCCCGCAGGAGCGGGTCACCGGCACCGCCGCCGCCGCCGTGGATAACGGTGTAGACGTCACCTCGGTTGAGCGTGAGCGACGCGGATTGCGTGGGGCCGGGGATGGAGTGTCCCTGAAGCGATTCTTCAGTGGGGTAGGTTCCCGTCTCCAGGAGATCAAGAATGTTCGTGTCGCGAAGAAGCTTCCACGTGCCGGCCGAACCGGCGAATCCGCCGGCAACGCCACGAGGAGGAACATAGGCGCTGTTCGTGTAGGCGCCGGCATTCATCCGGTCGCAGTGCAGGATGGCGAGACAGGTGTTGACGCCGTTGCCACCTCGGAACACTCCGGCACCACCGGTGTCGGGCTCCACGCGGCGCCAGAGGATCATTCCGGGCTGGCTCATCTCTTCAGCCTCAACGTCGGGCATGTCGCACCCGGCCATCGCCTGTGCGGCATAGATTTCCATGCCGTCGCCAACGCTTTGTCCCGCTCCGCCCGAGGACATACCCACGGACATCGAGAACGAAACAGTGGGGTTCCCTGTCCGGCGATCAACGCCGAAGGCGGTGAAATAGGTTTGATTCTGGGCAGGCTGTCCGGCAACACGAGCGCCGATGACGGGATTCTTGCTGAAGGAGCAGGCCTGGGAGAACACATCGATGAGCAACTTGTTGACGCGCATTCCCGTCTGGATGTGTGACATCGTGACGGGAGCCGGGGCCACCGCGTTGACAATGGAACCCTTGGGTCCCAGATCGAAGTGGACCGGACGCCAAATTCCGGCATTGATGGGGATGTCATAGGCCAGCTGCGCCAAGATCGTCGTCCAGGACTGGCCGAGAACCGACGGTTCGACACCGTTGACGAATGAATCCGTCTGAGGTCCACCGCGGAATTGCAGTGTTATCTCATCATCTTCCACGATGAGGCGGCAGTGAATCTCGTGGAGTTCTTCAATGCCGCGGGCGTCGAATTCGACCCAGTCGCTGCTGTCATACGTGCCGTCCGGCATTGACTTGATGATGGCACGCAGGCCGATCTCAGAGAGCCGCTTGCTCTCTTCGTTCAACGTTGTGAAGCGGTCAAGGCCGATTTCAGCCAATGTCGCTTCGAGACGGCGTTGGCCGGCGTTGTTGGCGGCGATCATGCTGCGAATGTCGTTGAGGACTGTTCCCGCCATGCGTACGTTATTAGCGATGAAACCTTCCCATTCAGGATCGATGGCGCCATCACGAGCAATTCGCGTTCCGGGGAACGCGAGGGATTCCGAGAAGGAGTCCACGGCACCCAGCGCGAAACCGGAAATGGCAGAACCGCCGATGTCGAGGACGTGTTCGTTCACATAGCCCCAGGCCACGAGCTTGTCCTCGAAGAAGAAGGGCATAACGATACCCACGTCGCCCTGGTGCACGGCGCCGGAGGTGTGCGGGTCGTTGCAGGCGAAGGCGTCACCGGGCCGAAGGTTGGCGGGGTCGACTCGACGCATAACGGCCTGAACGCCCAGGAGAGCGGTGCTGACGTGGAACGAGACGAATCCCGAGAACGCGAGCTGCTCACCGTTTGCATCCAGGATGCAGGTGCTGAAGTCTTTGGCGTCGGTGACGACCGGGGAACCCGATGTCCGCATCAGGGTGATGGCCATTTCGTTGGCAATGTTGCGAATCGACTTCTGGTGAACCTCGACATCGATTAGATCGTATTCGAGGGTTCCCTGCGTCTTTGCAGAATTCATGACTGTCTTCTCTCTGGTTCTTTACGCGGTGAGCGTGAAATTGAAGTACTGGTCACGGCCACATTCGGAGCCTTCGGGTACGTAGATTGTCGTATCTCCGACGTCAACGATGCAGGGGCCGTTGACCACGGCGCCGGGGATGAGGTCTGCTTCGGCGTAGATGGGGAGCACTGCGTCGCGTCGCTCGCTGGGCAGGAAGACGGAGCGTTCTCCGACAGGCTGCGGCGTGGGGGCTCCGACGACAACCGCCTGCTGACGCTCAGTCGGCTTCGGGCGGTGGTGGATGACCCGGGTCGAGAGGGTCATGAGAACAACAGGTGAGCCCTTCCATGCCGTTCCTTCGCCGTAGTTGCGCTCGTAGACGCGAGGGAAATCCTCCGCGAGGCGAGCAGCGTCGGCTGGAACGAAATCCACGTCCTGCAAAGGAACGGTGACTTCATATGTCTGTCCGAGGAAACGGAAATCACCGCTTCGTTCAACCGAGAGATCCTCTGGAGCAATCCCCTCGAGACCAGCGTCGTGCTTGGCCTGGCTGAGCATGACCGCCATGGCTTCGTTAATCCGATCGGCCTGGCTTGGGTCGCTGAGATCCCAGTTGACTGTTTGCTCGTACTGACGCACGTAGTCCGCGATCAGAACGCCATACGCGGAAAACGCCGAGGAATTATCGGGGATGACGATACTCGGGCAGCCCAATCGGCGGCAGATTTCCACGGCAAACAAGCCGAGCCCTCCCCCGTACGAGAAGAACGTGAAATCACGAGGGTGATGGCCTCGTTCGATGCTGACCACACGCAGTGCATTGGCCATTTCGATGACGGCAAGGTCATAGATGCCTGCTGCGGCTTGCTTGACATCCCAGCCCAGCGGATCCCCAATTCGGTTCTTCACAGCTGCTGACGCATCCGCAACGCTGAGCTGGTGGCGACCATTGAGGTAGTTTCCTGGATCGATCAACCCCAGGATGACGTTCGCATCGGTAACCGTCGGTTCTGTTCCGCCGCGTCCGTAGCAGGCGGGGCCGGGCTCGGAACCCGCGCTGTGCGGGCCCACCTGGGGAACGCCTCGTCCGTCGAGCCATGCCACGCTGCCGCCGCCGGCGCCGACTGAGACGATGTCCAACATGTTGATTCCGGTGTGAAACGGTCCGAATGTTGCCTGCTTGGCGATGGACGGCTCGAGGTTGGGGAGAACCGCCGTGTCGAAACTCGTTCCACCCATGTCACCGACGAAGATATTCGTCAGTCCGAGTCGGGCGGCAGCGTGCCGGGCCCCCATCACGCCGCCCGCCGGGCCGGATTGCATCAGGGTGACAGGCTTGGCCTGAACGGCCTCGGCGCCGACGGATCCACCGATTCCCTGAAAGAAGGTGAGGGTGCCGGTGAAACCCGCATTGCCGAGCTGTGTCTGCAGGCCTTCGACATATCGTGTCGTTGCCCGGTGTGACAGGCAGTTGAAAACCGCGGTCATGAATCGCGGATACTCGCCGACGACGGGGTGAACCTCAGAAGAGAGGGTGATGAAAATTCCGGGGATCTCTTCGAGAACAATCTCGCGGGTTCGCTTCTCGTTCGTGCCGTCGCTGAACGACCACAGGTAGCAAATTGCAATGGCTTCAACACCATTGTCGCGAAGACGACGGACGGCGGCACGGACTTCGACTTCATCGAGGGGAACGGCGATCTCGCCATTGCTCATCACGCGTTCACTTATTTCTTCAATGCAGTCCCGCGCAACGACGTCCGGCGGGGGAGTCTGGAGATGGTCGTCGTATTCAACGCGGCGGGCGCCGCTGGCCAGACGAAACGTGTCCTTGAATCCGCGTGTGATGAGCACGCCTACTTTGGCACCACGCAACTCGGTGATGGCGTTGGTGACAATAGTTGAACCGTTGATGAACGCATGGCATTGGGCCAGAACTTCATCGCGTTCCTGGCCGAGCTGGTTCGCTGCAAGCTCAAGCGCATTGAAGATGCCGACACTGTAATCACCATGTGTCGTGAACGACTTACTGCGTACGAGACCATTGGGCCCCGAGAGGACGAGGTCGGTATGGGTCCCCCCGACGTCGACTCCAACGGCATAGTCACCTTTTTCAACCAGCTGCGATTTCATAGTCCTTGTGTTCTCCATTTCATAGCAACGCCTCGCTGCGTCATGATCACATTTGCCCTGTTGCGCTTCGACCGCTTGCGCGGAAACGACGGGTCTGTGAGCTCTCGATAAGTGTCGCAAAGGCGAGATAAATCTGTCAAGCGTTTGTTTGAATTACTGTTTGTTTCCGGAGGGACGCCAGCCAGAGAATCCCGGCGTGATCGAGTAGAAACAATAGTTGACTTTCCACCATACGATTGGTAGAAATATCAAGTAGCCTGTGGGACCGTGCAGCAGGTCGAGCGTTGACCCCCTGTCCAACCCCGATCAATGAGGATCGAAAGGAGCTTCATGCCCTTCCGGCCTTTTGTTGAATCTGAATTTGATGGAAGAAGGACCTGATGGAAGAAGTTCTGCGGTTTGCACTGATCGGCCTTGGCCTGGGTGCAATGTACTCACTTGCCTCGCAAGGTCTTGTTCTCATCTACCGAGGTTCGGGTGTTCTCAATTTTGCGCAGGGTGCCGTCGGCATGCTCGGGGCCTACGTCTATTACGAGGCTCGCACGACGTTCGAGCTTCCCTTCCTGGTATCGGCATTGATCGGCATCGCCGCTTCGGGAATTGTCGGTGTTCTCGTGCAGGTCGTCATCATGCGCCGGCTCAAGAACGCCTCGCCGCTGGCGCGAATCGTGGCGACCCTCGGGATCCTGCTCACCCTGCAGTCCCTCGCAGTCTTGAAATACGGCGGCCGAACGACATTCGTGACGCCCGAGTTGCCCCAAGGCGTCATTCCCCTATCCGGATCGATAGTCCTTCCTTGGGACCGACTCATCATGGTCGTCATCGCCGTGGTCTTGACGGTCATCCTCTGGGCTGTCTACAAATACTCACGATTCGGACTCGGCACCTCAGCGGTGGCTGAAAATGAATTGGCGGCCTCGACCCTGGGCTGGTCGTCTGATCGCATCGCCATGATCAACTGGGCCGTTGGTTCCGCACTGGCCGGTCTTGCCGCAATCCTCGTTTCGCCCATCATCACCCTTCAGGTCTCGGTGATGACGAACCTTGTACTTGCGGCCATGGCAACGGCGCTGATTGCCGGCTTCCGTTCGTTCCCGATCGCACTGGTGGCAGGGCTCGTCATCGGCATGATGCAGACCGCTGTGGGACGCTTCTCAGCAGACATCCCGGGGCTGGCGGACTCGCTTCCCCTTGTCGCCATCGTTATCATCCTGCTGGTGCGGGGCAAGTCTCTTCCGCTCCGCGATTACATCTTCCAGAAGCTTCCCCTGGTTGGATCGGGACGCATCCGCTGGAGAATCGTCGTTCCTGTTCTCGTTGCTGCCGCAATCCTGATCATCGCCGTTCCGCCTCGCTGGCAGGATGCCTTGACCATCACCATTGCCGCGGCCATGATAACGCTGTCCATCGTGCTTCTTACCGGCTATGCCGGACAGATTTCGCTGGCCCAATTTGCGATGGCAGGTTTTGGCGCATTCATCGCCGGTCGAATGGTTTCCATTTGGCATGTCTCCTTCGAAGTGGCTCTCATCTCCGGCATCTTGGCCACCATTCCGGTCGGGATTCTCATCGCGCTCCCCGCGGTGCGAACCCGGGGGATCACCCTGGCCGTTGTCACTCTCGGGTTGGGCACGACTCTCGAGTTCATGGTCTTCAACAGCGACTTCTTGACGGGCGGCTTCTTCGGGACCCAAATCGGGCAACCCCTGCTTTTCGGCCTTAACATCAGCGCCATCGTTCATCCCGAGCGATATGGACTCGTGGCCTTGGGGCTCCTGCTCCTGATGACCCTGGTCGTGGGCAACATCCGTCGCGGCCGAAGCGGCCGCAAGCTCATTGCGGTGCGAACGAATGAACGAGCCGCCGCCGCACTCGGAATCAGCATCACGTCAGCCAAGCTGTACGCCTTCGGTGTCGCTGCCGGCATAGCGGCGTGCGGCGGTATCATCCTCGCGTTCCGCAGCGAATCGATCGTCTTCGGTTCGACCTTCACGAGCTTCAACTCGATTTCGGCTGTGGGCTGGGCGATGATCGGCGGAATCGGATTCCTCCTCGGCCCGCTCTTTGGTGCAACGCTGGCTCCGGGATCCATTGGTGCCGCTCTCCTGAACGCAATCCCGGGAGAGTTCAGCACGTTCCTGCCTCTCGTGAGCGGTGTGCTGATCATCTTCTTCGTGATCCAGAACCAGAACGGTGTTGCCAAGGAAATGTCGACTCTGTTCAAGGGACTTCTGCCCAAGCTGGCCCGTGATGCCAAGGCGCATTCCTCCAAGGAGCTGATGGTTCCCAACGCAGCTCCGGTGCGCGTCAGCCAGAAGGTATTGGAAGTCAGGAACCTGACCGTTCGATACGGCGGAACGGTCGCCGTGGAAGGCGTGACCCTGACGGTCCGCCCTGGCCAGGTTCTCGGCCTGATCGGGCCCAACGGTGCTGGAAAGACCTCCATCATCGATGCGATCACCGGTTTCGCCCCGCAGACCGAGGGCGATGTCATCCTCGATGGAGTCAAGATGAATGATCTCTCGGCCATGCGTCGAGCACGGGCCGGAGTCAGCCGTTCATTCCAGTCTCTTGAGCTTTTCGAAGACTGTACCGTTCTCGACAATCTGCTTACGGCTGCCGATCCATTCGAGTCGGGTTCATACTTCCTGGAGATTTTTCGGCCGAGCAAACCGCGACTCTCCCCGGCCACAATCGAAGCGATCCGTGAGTTCGACCTCGCTGATGAACTCGACACGGTGGTTGAGAACCTGCCCTACGGCAAGCGTCGACTTGTCGCTCTCGCCCGCGCTGTTGCCATCGAACCCAGCATTTTGCTGCTGGACGAGCCCGCAGCCGGATTGGGCGATGTCGAATCGGCGGAGCTCGCAGAAATGGTTCGAAAACTTGCAAAGAACTGGGGCATAGGAGTCCTGCTCGTGGAGCATGACATGAACTTCGTCATGGGTCTGTGCGACGAGATCGTTGTCGTCGACTTCGGAAAGAAGATCGCCGAAGGAAGCCCCGCTGAAGTTCGCGGGGACAGCCTTGTTCTCGAGGCCTACCTCGGAGCTCCCTCGTCGGAAGAAATCACGGAAGGAATGAATCGATGAGCGCACTTGACGTTATCGGGATGAGCGCTGGATACGGCACCCAACCCGTTGTGGAAAACATCAACCTGACCGTTGAATCGGGAACCGTCACCGCTCTCTTCGGGGCAAATGGCGCGGGAAAGTCAACCACGCTCAAGGCCATCAGCGGGGCCATCGGCGTCCTGGCGGGAAGTGTGGCGATCAACGGCAGCGCAACCACAGCCCCTTTGTACCAGCGTGCACGCAATGGGCTCTCGTATGTCACGGAAGAACGGTCCGTTTTCAAGGGGCTGACCGTTGAGGAAAACCTCCGAGTGGGCGGTGTAGACATTCCCACCGTGCTCGCGCTCTTCCCAGAACTTGAGAAACGTTTGCGTATTAAGGCCGGACTCATCTCGGGAGGCGAGCAGCAGATGCTCTCGCTCGGTCGGGCCATGGTGCGAGGACCCAACCTGATTCTGGCCGACGAACTGTCACTCGGTCTCGCCCCGCTCGTCGTGACACGCCTCTTCAAGGCGTTGCGCACTGCGGCGTCTGAGACAGGGTTGGGTGTTCTCCTCGTTGAACAACACGTTCGGAAGGCACTCGACTACGTTGACCACGTCTACGTCATGAGGCGCGGGCGAGTCGAACTAGACCTTCCGATTGCCGAGGCGAAGAACCGCATTGAAGACATTGAGAACGCCTATCTCTCGGCCTGACGAGCGACCGGCCCGGCCGTTGGGCTGCGGACCGAGAACCATCCCGTCAGCTTGCTGACACACGCTGATATTCTCAGCCGAGTCAAACAGAGTGCCTCGGCACAGACGCCATAATTACATCGTCGTCAGGAGAGGACATGGCAGAGGCCTACCTCGTTGGAGGAGCACGAACGCCCGTCGGTCGTTATGGTGGGGTGCTGGCGGGGGTGCGTCCGGATGACCTCGCGGCGATCGTGGTGGCGGAGGCGGTGCGTCGTGCCGGGATCGATCCGGCCCTGATTGACGACATCATTTTCGGCGCTGCCACGCAGGCCGGGGAGGACAACCGTAATGTGGCGCGGATGGCGCCTCTCCTGGCCGGTCTGCCCGATCACGTGCCGGGGATCACGGTCAATCGCCTGTGTGCGTCGGGTTTGTCGGCGATCACGATGGCGGCGCAGGCCATTCGCGCCGGCGATGCCGACGTGATGGTGGCCGGCGGTGTGGAATCGATGACGCGGGCGCCCTGGGTTCAGGGTAAGCCGGACCGGGCGTGGGCGAAGCCCGGTGCGCAGTTCGATACGTCCATCGGGTGGCGTTTCATCAACCCGAAGTTGGCGGCGCGGGATAAGGCCACGTTTTCGATGTCGGAAACGGCGGAGGAGGTCGCTCGCATCGACGGCATCACCCGTGATGAGGCGGATGCCTTCGCCCTTCGCAGTCAGCAGCGGGCGGCGGCGGCGATTGATGCCGGTCATTTCGTGGACGAGATCGTCGGCGTGCCGACGAAGGCCGGCGAGGTGCTCGTGGATGAGGGCCCGCGCCGGGATACGAGCCTGGAGGGGCTCGCCGGGCTGCGCCCAATCGTCAGTGGCGGTTCTGTCGTGACGGCCGGGAATGCCAGTTCGCTCAATGACGGGGCTTCGGCGGTCGTGGTGGCGAGCGGCGAGGCGGTGAAGCGTTATGGCCTCATTCCTCGCGCCCGCATCGTGTTCGGTGCCAGCGTGGGACTCGCGCCGGAGATCATGGGGCTGGGTCCGGTTGCGGCTACCCAGAAGGTGCTCGCTCGAACGGGACTGCGGGTGGAGGACCTGGGCGCGATCGAGCTGAACGAGGCCTTCGCCACCCAATCGCTGGCGTGCATCCGGCGCCTCGACCTTGACGAGGAGATCGTGAACCGCGACGGCGGCGCGATAGCCCTCGGGCATCCGCTCGGATCGAGTGGGGCGCGACTCGTCGTTACTCTCCTCGGACGCATGGAACGTGAAAACGCCCGGCATGGCCTCGCCACGATGTGTGTGGGCGTCGGCCAGGGCTCGGCCTTGATCCTGGAGCGTGTCTGATGACCACAATGGGACTCGAACTCGCCGCGACGAGAACCTTCAGTTCTCCAGAGGTTTGGCTACAGCAACTCCGCTTCTGAGGCGGAAGCCCGACGCAAGGGACGGCTGCCTTCGAGGCCGGCCTGAATTGCCTCAACAGCATCTCCCACGTCACCGCCGACGCTAACTGACTGGCATCTTTGGGTTTCTTCCCTTCGATGGTGGGATTCTGCGTTCTTGCGGTTCGCCCGAGGATGGTAGCCGCATCGTGAACTGTGCAGGGTCCGGCGGCCTTCATGAGGTGGTGGCCGGCCTCTCCCTCTGTCGTTCCCAACCCGTCGCACTCCGGACGCATTCCGCGACCGGCTCGCCGTGATCGGTCACTTCGCCCAGGCAAGCCCGGAAAATTGCCGCTAGCGAGAAACTGTTCCGGTCAGTGCGGCAACGGAGCGCAGCACGAGCGGTGTCGCTGCGAACCAAGCCGCAATCATGACCACCAGTGATCCTGCGAAAATCCAGAACCCCAACCATGTTGTGTTGTCCTGGGAGGCATACATGTGATTGAGGTTGCGCAGCGCACCTGTTGCGAGTACGAGTGTCACGTGAAGGATCGTGAACCCGGCGAACCAGAGCATGACGGGAAAATGAATTGCTCTGGCCATCGCCAGGGGGAACGCGGCGTTGATTCTTCGGGCACGTTGTGGCCAGGCTGAAGACATCCGGAGCCCGGTTGCGATCGCCAGGGGCGCGGCGACGAAGATTGTCGCCGAGTAGCTCAGAAGCTGAAGACTGTTGTAATTGACCCAACCGTTGTCAGTGGGCCAATTCAGCGATAAATACTGAATGCCCACGGAAACAGCGTTCGGAAAGACGTCCCAACCCAGGGGGACGACTCTCATCCATTGGCCGGTGACGACGAGCAAAACAATGAAGACAATACCGTTGAGAATCCAGAGGAAGTCCAGGCTGAGGTGTAGCCACAGCATGATGCTGACTCTTTTCGGTGCCGATTTCGTGCGGAAGATACCGGAATTGCGTCTGGTCCAATAGGCCGCGGGGCGACGCTCGGTGCGTACCTGCCATCCCGATCGAATGATCAGCAGGATAAAGAAGGCATTGAAGAAATGTTGCCACCCCAACCAGACGGGCAGGCCCACCGGAGCGTTGGCGGGTAAGGCGGAATGCCCGGGGTAAGTCTGCATGAAAGAACGCACCTCGGGTACGTCGCGCACGGCCTGGGCACCGAGAACTGCGGCGAGGAGAAGAAGGACACTTAGCAGCGCTAACCCGGCGGCCTTGACCCATCGGCGGCGTACCGGCTCCCGCACCTTCAGGGAGGAGCTCAATGCCGGAGCCGATGCAGGGCTTCAATGGTCTGCGGAATGACCGTGAAGATATCACCCACGATGCCGAAGTCGGTGAAGTCGAAGATAGGGGCGTCGGGATCTTTGTTCACGGCCACGATGACCTTGGCCGTTTGCATTCCGGCTAGATGCTGAATTGCGCCGGAGATACCCAAGGCGATGTAGAGCTGGGGTGACACGATGGTTCCGGTCTGGCCTACCTGCAGAGAATGCGTGACGTACCCGGCATCCACCGCGGCGCGAGAGGCCCCCACTGCTGCACCGAGAGCGTCGGCGAGTTGCTCAACGAGGAGGAAGTCTTCCTTCGAACCGACACCGCGTCCGCCGGAAACCACAGTTGCGGCCCCACGAAGGTCGGGCCGGCCCGAATCGGTGGGTGCTTCCGTTCGGGATGTGATCGTGGCGGCGGCAACGCCTGTGAGGGACAGGGTGATGGTGGTCAGGTCGGGAGTGTGGGCCGTGACGTCTTCGTCGATCGAGCCCCGTCGGAGCGTTATGACAGCCGGCCCGCCGTGGATGGACGACTCGACGTCGAAGGCTCCTCCGAAAACGGAGTTGCGGGCAACCACTCTGTCGTTGACGAGCGCGATGTCTATGGCATCGATTGTGAGGCCTCCACCGATTCTGACCGCGAGTCTTCCCGCAATCTCACGGCCTTCGACGGAGTTCGTCACGAGCACAGCGGCTGAGGTATCGAAGTGGGAGAACGCTGCCGCGAGGGACTCCACTGCAGGAGTCGCCAACAGGGAATCGGTCTGGGTCGACTCCGCGATGAAGACATGGTGAGCTCCGAGATCGCCAAGCTGTTTCACGTGTTCGCTGTGGTCGCCCGGCGTGGTGCTGAGGACGGCGACGGGAGTTCCGAGTCGCGTCGCGGCGGCAAGCAGCATCTTCGCGCTTCCGCGAATCTCTCCCGACGGAGACACTTCAATCAAGGTCAGTGCAGTCGACACGGTGTCATTCCTTATGTTTGATCGAGGTTTGGCGGGGTTAGACGAAGCGCCCGGCGGCAAGAAACTCTGCCAGTTCGACGCCGGCATTTCCCGAGTCGACAATCTTGATTCCAGCGGTGCGTGCGGGGCGACGCGTGACGGTCGTTATCGTCGATCGGCCGGTTGACCTGAATGAGGTTTCCGGGTTGATGCTCAGGTCGGAGAGGGAGAGGGTTGCCAGGGGCTTCTTCTTCGCCTTCAGGAGGCCCTTGAAACTGGGAAAGCGAGCGTCAGGGGATTGTTCCGTCACCGAGACGATGGCAGGAAGCCGTGCTGTCACGGTGAGGGTCCCGTAATCGGTTTCGCGTGAGCCGTTGACGACATCGGCGGCTATGTGGACCTCGGATAGCGATGTCAGGTGAGGCACCGATAAATGCTCTGCAACCATGGCAGGGATTACGCCCCCGCGGCCATCGGTTGACTCGTTTCCTGCAATCACCATGTCGAAGCCCGCGTGGGTAATGGCAGCAGCAAGCACGCTTGACGTCCATGTGACATCGGCACCGGCGAGGGCGTCGTCCAAAACGTGAACCGCCGAATCCGCGCCCATCGCAAGGCAGTGGCGCAGCGCGACTGCGGCGGAGGCGGGGCCCATGGTGAGAACGATGATTTCTGCGCCGGTCTCGTCTTTGTGTCGGAGGGCAACCTCCAGGGACCGATCACTGATCTCGTCGATGATGTTGTCGGGTGCGGAACGATCAAGCGCCCCGGTCGCTGAATCGAGGGATCGTTCGCCCCAGGTGTCGGGAACCTGCTTCACGAGCACAATGATCTTCACGGGGCACTCTTCCTGCTGTTTGGAGGACGGATGATGATGAGATACTCGTTGTTCAGGGACAAGAAGCTTGTTCTCCATTGAACACCACGTATATCAAAAAATCAATCAATCGTTTGTTTTATTCTCACGCTTTTGAAAAGTTGTTAGGACAGCCGCTCGATAACCATGGCCATGCCCTGGCCACCCGCAACGCACATCGTCTCCAGACCGAATTGCTTGTCATGCCACTGCAATGAGTGGATGAGCGTGGTCGTGATCCGCGCGCCGGTCATCCCGTAGGGATGACCGATGGCGATGGCCCCACCGTTAACGTTCACCTTTTCGAGCGGGATGCCCAGCTCTCGGTAGGAAGGGATGACCTGCGCGGCGAAGGCTTCGTTGATCTCTACGAGATCCAGGTCCTGGGCGCTGAGCCCAGCGAGGGCTAACGCTTTCTTACTCGCCTCGACGGGGCCGAGGCCCATGATCTCGGGGGAAAGCGCGGAGACGGCCGTTGAGACTATCCGCGCGAGGGGCGTCAGGTTCAGTTCTTTTGCCCGCTGAGCACTCATGATGACGAGGGCCGCCGCCCCGTCGTTCAGACCGCAGCAATTACCAGCCGTGACAGATCCACCCTCGCGGAAGACGGGTTCCAACCCGGCTAGTTTCTCCATCGTCGTGCCGGGACGCGGTCCGTCGTCGCGGCTGACGACGGTGCCGTTCGGAAGCGTGATGGGTGTGATGTCGAGGTCCCAGAAGCCAGATAGACGCGCCTGCTCTGTCAGCGCCTGGCTCCGAAAGGCGTACTCGTCCATTTCCCGACGCGAAACGCCTCGAATGCCCGCGATGTTCTCGGCTGTCGTTCCCATATCGACAAATGCATTGGGCATGTCCCCGGTGATCCTGGGGTCAACCCAATCTCCGGGCTGCGGTGTTCCGGAGGTGAAGGCACTGTTGCCGTACTGAGGGTCATCTGGGTTTCCGTCGCGGATGCGGGAGACCATCTCGACGCCGGCGGAGATGAGCACATTGGCTTCACCCGCTCTGATGGCGTGCATGGCCATACGCGTCGTTTGCAGGCTAGACGCGCAGAACCTATTGACCGTCGTCCCGGGGATGTCGTCGTAGCCCATCAAAAGCGGAACAATTCGGCCGAGGTTGGCGCCCTGTTCCCCTCCCGGGAGGCCGCAGCCGAGGAGGAAATCCTCGATGGTGGCAGGGTCCAGCTCGGGGATCTGGGCCAGGGCGGCGATCGTGATCTGCGCGGTGAGGTCATCACCGCGGATCTCGGTCAGTGATCCCTTGAAGGCGCGACCAATCGGCGATCGAGCTGTGGCGACGATGACGGCTTCAGGCATGTTCACCGAGCGCCGTGACCATTTCTCGCAGGGTGATGAGGTGGCGCAAGTAAAAGTGAAGACCCATCTCCCAGGTGAATCCGATGCCTCCGTGAACTTGAATCGCCAGCTCAACAGCGCGGATGCTGAGGTCGAGCGAGTAGACAGCACTGCGATGCGCGTTGGCGGGATCCAGGCTGCCCCAGACGACGGCGGTTTCCGCCTGTTCGGCGTCCATGTGGGCATTCGATAAGTGATGTTTGACAGCCTGGAACGAGCCGATCGGCTTACCGAACTGCATGCGCTGCTTGGCGTACGTCACGGCATCGGCCACGGCGCGTTTGGCGATACCGCTGCCCTCCGCAGCCCACACGACAGATATTTCACGGGCGGCCTCCGCAGTGAACGTTGTGATGTGCGATGAGTGGGCGGCTCGCAGACTGGGAGCGAAAATGTCACTGGCGAGGCTCTGCACGGCAACGAGGGAGCTCGTCTCGGAGATGAAATCAGAGACCACGTGCATGTCTGCGATCTGACCAAAAGGCACCATCCCGGTGCCCGCGGAGAGAGCGCGTGTGGGAATGCTGAAGGTGACGGGACCATCGTGCTCGGCTGCGCTGGCGGAGTGGCGCTTCGCCATGATCGTGGTCAGCAGAGGGAGCTGAACGGTGATTTCTCCCCAGGCCTTGGCGATTTCCACAAGGTCGCGAAGGGTCGCGGACTCGTCGTCCTCGGTGACGCCGACAAGGTCCCAGCCGGCATCAGAAATGTCGCTCCAGGCGAGAGGGGACTGCCCTTCGATATAGGAGGAGATGTTCGCCTGGTCCGTGGCCTTGACGAGGGCTGAACGGATCGCTCCGGCGGCAAGCAGACCGATCTCGCCCGGACGCGTGGTGAGAAGTGTCATCGCGGCAACCCCAATACTCGTTCGCTGATAATGTTTCTTTGGATTTCATTGCTTCCCGAATAGATCGAGGAGGCGCGGGTTTCGAGATACTGCAGACGCCAGTGATCCGATGTTTCGGGGGTCATGTTCTCGAGTCCGAGAATGGAGGTTTCTTGCCACAGCTCGCTCCACAGCAGCTTCAAAATGGATGTCGCCCGGAAGAAATCCGGTGAGTCGAGCTCAAGGTCAACCGCTTTGGAGACCTGCCAGTGGACCAGTTCGACCCGAATGTCCAACTCGTCGAGTTGCTTTCGCAGGTCTGGCCGGTCACCGAGCGTCGCGAGTAGGAGATCCATGTCGGAGCGAATCTCGACATAGCGGCTTGTCGCTTCGACGCCTCCGCGTTCATTCATCAGGGTCGTCATGGCGACTTTCCACCCTGAGCCTTCCGTGGATACCCGGTCGGCGTCGGCGACAAAGACGTCATCGAACTGGACCTCGGCAAAGTGTGTCAGTCCGGAGGCTTGTTTGATCGGGCTGATGTTCACGCCGGGCTGCTTCATGTCCAGCAGGAACATGGTGAGATTCTTATGGCGGGGCGCGTTCGGATCCGTCTGGGCCAGAAGGAGGCAACGATGGGCCATCTTGGCGAAGCTGGTCCAGGTCTTCCGGCCCGAGATGAGATATCCGCCGTCGACTTTGACTGCTCGGCAAGATACGCCTGCGAGGTCTGATCCGGCATTGGGCTCGGAGAATCCCTGGCACCAGATCTCATCCCCGTTGAGGATCTTCGGCAGGAAGCGCGCAAGTTGCTCATCCGTTCCGTGGCCGATCAGGCTGGGTGCCGTCAGGATGCGGCCGATGCGGGCCAGCCCGTCGGGGGCCTGGGCCTGGGCGGCGAGATCGTGGAAGATCACCTCTTCAACCATGGAGAGCCCCTGGCCACCGAATTCCTTCGGCAGGGAGAGTCCGGCAAACCCGCCGCGGTGAAGCTGACGGTCCCACTCGTGTCGGATCTCGTCCGTTTCCTTCTCGCTCAAGCTGCCTCTGTGTTCCCTCCAACGCGCGGGGACGTTCTCTTGGAGCCACACGCGGGCGGCGCTGGTGAACACTTCCCTCGCATTGCGCTCTTCTGTGGTGGGCATTTGTACTCCTTATAATTCAGCCAAACGATTGTTTGAATATTACACCCGGATTTCCTCCCGTGACTAGTGCTGCGGAAGAAACCCGGGAAATTGTTCGGCCCTGACGGTTGTGGTTATTGCGGAACAATCGCGAGAGGCCGAATGGGGGAGCCGGTCCCTCCGCCGATGCGCAGTGGTGTTGCGATGAATGTGAATTCAGAGACACCTGCCTTGCCCAGTTCTTCGAGGTCCATGGATTCCATGATGGGAATTCCCATTTCAACCAGGTTGTGAACGTGCACGGGCAGGTTGATGATGGCGGCAGAAGGCTTGTGCTCGTAGTTCATGGTGTCGGATCCCGTTGCGAGAATGCCTCTCGCACTGAGCCATTGAGCGCCCTCGAGGGTTACTCCGGGCAGTCCTGTTGAAAGCCCGATGTAGCGTTCGGAATCCGCCCAGTACTTCATCCAACCAGTGCGGATGAGCACGATTGATCCGGGGATGGGGAGAGTGCGACCGGTGAACCACTGCTCCAGTTCCCTGGGGCCGAAGCTGTCAGCCGGGGTGAGGTCGCGACCAAAGAGCTCAGGGCCGTTGACAAGGTAGCCCGGCCCAATGATTGGTGGCATCTCCTCGATGCTGCCGGCGTCGAGGCCGCCCAGCCCTTCGGCGCCCATGAGCACGTCGCGACACCCAAAGGTCATGCCGTCTTTTGACACATGACCGAGGGCGTCAATGTGCGTGCCGACGTGAGCACCCATGGCAATCATCTCCATCGCGGCAGAGACGCCGTCACGGTATCCGTGCCCGCCATGCGTTTTGGCCATGGCGAAAGAGTAGGGCGGGTGGTGAGGGTGTCGAGCCATACCGTTTTCCAGACGTACCGCAAGGTCGAAGACGCGAACTCGTCCTTTCAGCGTGATGTCGAGTTCGGTATCGAGAAATGATCCGGACCAGTGGGTCATGGGGTGGTCTCCGTTTCGGTAGTAGGGAGGAATTGAGAGATCTCGATTTCCTCGGTGAGAGTGGTTGTAAAATATATTCTTCCGTCGGTGACAACCCGACTCAAGTGTCCCCAGGCCAGCAGGAGATGGGCGTAGGCAACGACGCGCGACACAACGAATCCGAACCAAGTCGAACCGGGGTCGGAACGGCTCAGCTGGGAAACCAGTTCCCCGGCGGACTGAGGTTCGTGGGCCGCCTTCAGTAATCGGTTGCAGACCTCGGTGTGTTTGGTCGCCTGTCTGGCGAGTGCGGCGGCAACGCCCCTGAATGGCTCCTCGTGTCCGGGGAGGATGAGCGTGTCTTCGGGGATGGTCCGTCGGATAAGGTCCATGGATGCAATGAACCCAGCGTAGGGATTTGCGTCGGGCTGGTCGGACATGACGGCGACGGGAGGCACGAGCCGGTCCGACAGTTGGTCTCCACAGATGAATATGTGGTCTTCGGAGCAGTGCAGGCCAGATGCAAGAGGGGAGTGCCCGGATAGCGGGAGGATTTGAAACGTCCGTTTCCCCACTCTCACCGGATCACGAGGTCCGATCGGAATGTAGGTTTCAGGAAGGGGGGAGATCATCGACATGTTCTGAAAGCCTTCAGCAAGCCATCGGTCAAGCACTGGGACGGCGGCGCCATGGGCCAGCAGGTAACGCCGCTCCCGGGCATCGCGAGCGTGACGTGTCTGATCCGCTTGACTCGCTCCGCGCTGGTGCTCCTCGTCACTGATCAGCAGGGTTGCTCCCGTACGGCGAGCGAGCCAGCCGGCCATTCCGAGGTGATCGTTGTGCCAGTGCGTGACAAGAATACGAGTGATCGGCTTGGACGCCAGCGGTCCGGAGATGAGGGAAAGCCAACTTTCTCGGCTGGCCGTGCTGTCGACTCCGGTGTCGACAACGAGCCAAGCGTTACCGTCGTCAAGAACGTAGATGTTGACGTGGTGAGGGGCGTAGTGAAGGGGAAGGCGCCCCCAGAAGATCCCGGGAGCGATCTGGGTTAGTTCGCCGTCGCGGGGCACAGCAAAGGTGTTGGGCGCAGATACTGTGTCATGCACGGATCCTCCTGAAGTGATGGCGTGAGAGACAGCTTGACCCAGACATGCACTATCC
Source organism: Cryobacterium sp. Hh38 (assembly GCF_004403235.1). Taxonomy (NCBI): domain Bacteria; kingdom Bacillati; phylum Actinomycetota; class Actinomycetes; order Micrococcales; family Microbacteriaceae; genus Cryobacterium; species Cryobacterium sp. Hh38. The sequence goes on from NZ_SOHD01000017.1 coordinate 159,919, forward strand.
GTCAATCGTTTGTTTGATTAAGTGCTGAGTCTGCCGGTTCGCCTGGCCCGAGATCACCGGAAAAGAATTCTCTTGACACCTGTTAGAGGGGGTGGTAGAAAATAAATCAACCAATCGTTTGCTTGAGCAACTGGATGGTTGTCGCTTATCCCACAGCATCCTCACCCCCATCGGGAAATGAGCGACGTGACTCAAACCTCGCGGTTCGGCCCGCACCACATTTCAGCTCAAGGAGGAGCTCAATTGATCAATTTCCGTAAATCCACCCAGAAGCTGGGGGTCGTAGCGGCTGTCGCCGTTGCCGCCCTCATGCTGTCCGCTTGTAGCTCCGGTTCCGCCATCGATGGCAGCGCGTCCGTGGCTGGCGCAGCGGTCGGCACCCCCATCAAGACAGTGACGGTAGCTGCCGCCGACTGGAACGGCCCGACCTACGAGAACATCTTCGTGGCCGCAAAGGCATACGAAAAATGGATCAACGACCAGGGTGGTATCGCCGGACACCCGCTCGAAGTCACCGTGTGCGATGACAAGGGCGACCCTACGCTCACGGCCGCTTGTGCTCGCGACGCCATCGCCGCGGGTGCCATCGCCGATGTGGGTTCCTTCAGCTACAACGCATACGTCAACGTTCCCATCTATGACGCCGCGAGCATGGCCATCCTAGGCGCGTGCTGCAACCTTGCCGCCGCTGAGTACACGAGTCCGAATACATTTCAGATGGGCAACAACCCGGTGCTGAACCCCGCCGGTGTTGCTCGTGCGGTTCAGGACGGGTGCGAGGACATCGCGGTTCTTGAGCTGGACATCCCGGGCGTCACCGACGACACGAACATCATTTTCAGCAATATCGCCAAGGCGTACGGCTACGAGAAGGAACTCAAATTCATTCGCGTTCCCCTCACCGCCACCGACTACAGTTCCGTTGTCGCCCAGGCCACTGACGGCACTGACTGCATCAGTATGTTCCTCGGAGAGAACAATATCTCGGGCATGATGGCGCCGTTCGCTCAGTCCGGCGGAACGCAGACTCTGTACGGAGCACAGGGAAACCTGAACGCCGTTTCGACCAAGGGATATGAAGAGCTTGCCGGCGTCAAGAACAGCGTTGTAACCGGCGCTTACATGCCTTTGAACGACGCCGTCTGGGACGACTTCCGTGGAGCGCTCACGGCCAACGACGCTCCGGACACGTTCGACTACAGCTCCCTGGGAGCCTTGTCAGCTTGGTCTGGATACAGCGCCTTCACACAGATCGCCGAGTCGATCACGGGGGACATCACGCCGGAGAGCTTCCTCGCCGCCGCTTCGACAACCGTTGTGGACAACGGCGGCATGACCCCTGTCATCGACTTCTCCAAGACTTGGGATGCCTTCGACGGCCAGTACGCACGGTCCTTCAGCCGGCAGGTGACCTACATGAAGATCGACGGCACTCCCGTTGACGGTGGCGGATGGATTGACCTTTCCGGGCCCATGCAGGGACTGGCACCGTAACGCGCGGGGCATCGTTTGCCGATGAACTGGCGAACGACAAGTTGTAACGAAACATAGCCACGGGGCCTTCGCTCGGAGTCGATCAGTCAGAAATGATTGCTTCTCCGAATCAGCGAGGGCCCTCCGTGCATCAGCCCTCAACGATAGGAAGTAGTGAAATGAATCGTCTACAAGGCAAAGTCGCACTCATTACCGGGGCAGCTCGCGGCATGGGCGCAGAGCATGCACGCCTCTTCAGCGAGGAAGGCGCACGCATTGTCATCGGCGACATCCTTGACGCTGAGGGGCAGGCCCTTTCTGCCGAGCTGGGAGACAACGTTGTCTACGTTCATCTGGACGTGACGAAACCGGACGACTGGATCCACGCGGTCGACACGGCCGTCCAGCGATTCGGCGGCCTCGACATCCTCGTGAACAACGCGGGCATCGCAGAGTTCGCGCCCATCGCGGAGACCTCCATGGCCTTGTGGGATCGAACCCTCGCGGTGAACCTCACTGGCCCGTTCCGCGGAGTCATGGCAGCCCTGTCCGAACTGAAGAAATCAGGACGTGCGTCCATCATCAACCTGTCCTCCACGGCAGGCTTTGTCGGCTACGAAGGGCTCAGCGTCTACAACGCCTCCAAATTCGGAGTCCGTGGACTGACGAAATCCATGGCCCTGGACCTGGCGAAGCACGGTATCCGCGTGAACTCGGTACATCCTGGCGTCATCAAGACCCCGCTGTCGGAGGGACTCAGTGAGAGCCCCAGCCATGTTGCCATGCGCCGTATGGGCGAGCCACGAGAGGTCTCCTATCTCGTGCTCTTTCTTGCCAGCGATGAGGCTTCGTTCTGCACGGGCGCTGAATACCTTGCTGACGGCGGGGAAATCGCCGGCCTAGCTAACAACGCCATCTTGTCGCGCCACACCGTCTGACGGCCGCACGCGGGTGCGCTCAAGCCAGACAAATTCGAAAAACACGAATGTTGAAGGAGCAGAACCATGGCACGTTTAGCTGGAAAAGTTGCACTGATCAGTGGGGCCGCACAGGGAATGGGCGCCGCGCACGCGCGCACCATGATTCGGGAAGGAGCCCGTGTCGTGCTCGGTGACATCGGAGATGCCCAGGGTGAAGCGCTCGCCGATGAGCTCGGAGTTAATGCCAGATACGTTCATTTGGATGTCACCGACTCTGAGGACTGGGACCGGGCCGTTGCGGTCGCGGTTGAGAGCTTCGGGGGACTGGACATCCTGGTGAACAACGCCGGAATCGCGGAATTCGTGAGCCTGGAAGACACGACAATGGAGCTGTGGGACCGGACGATCGCAATCAACCTCACCGGTGCTTTTCGGGGGATCCAGGCGGCCCTGCCCGCACTGAAGCAATCCGAGCACGCATCCATCATCAATATCTCCTCAATCGCCGGATTCGTCGGGTTTGAGGGTTTGGGCGTCTATAACGCTTCGAAGTTCGCTCTGCGCGGGCTGACCAAGTCGGTGGCCCTCGACCTCGCGGCCGATGGTATCCGAGTGAACTCGGTGCACCCCGGTGCTGTCAGGACACCGATGACTGTGGGACTGAGCCCTAACCCCAGCAACACGGCCATGCATAGGCTAGGAGAGCCTGAAGAAGTCTCCAATCTCGTTCTCTTTCTCGCGAGTGATGAATCTTCGTTCTGTACCGGAGCGGAGTACCTGGCTGACGGTGGCGAAGCAGCGGGCCTTTCCAATCTCATACCTCTGTCGCGGGTTGTCGTCTAATCCGGCACGTTAGCCACGGGACCTGCTGGCTGGACTTCCCTAGGCAAAGTCGCCGCGCGCCGATCATCTCCGATCCGCTCACCGCACCCGAGGTGAACGAGATCTGAGCGGCGATCGCGGAGGCGATGCTGGGCACCTCGGCTGGGATCGGCGAGGTGCCCGCCAGCTGATACGAAGTTGATTCCAAGCGAGGTCTCTGATCCGTCCGCATATGATTTCAGCAAATCGAAACCGCTAAACAATCAGGTCGTCGGCGGCCTCAGCCCGGTTGGACTGGAGAAGCCCAAGAACACGTCAGTGAGCAGCCACGTATGGCGTCGGAACCGGGAGGCTGGCTTCCTCGCGGACCCGGCGAGAGAAACGCTCTATCGACTTAAGGGCCGAAACAACATCGGCCGGCCGCACGTCGAAAGGCATCGCGTGAATGGTCTCGCCTTTCTCGGTAGCCGCACTGGCGACCAATGCGAGTTCCTGGGAGCTTTCCACCGTCAGCCCGACTTCGGTGAGAGTTGTGGGGAGGCCCACTCGAGTGGTGAACTCGATGAAATCCCGGATGTCGCCGGTTGGTGCCCCCTCAAGTACCAGCTGCGTGAGTGAACCGATGTTGACCTTCTGCCCATGAGCCAGTCCATGTGTTTGCGGTACCGCCGTCAGCCCGTTGTGGATGGCGTGGGCTGCGGCTAGACCACCGGACTCGAACCCCATGCCCGAAAGCAGAGTATTCGCCTCGATGACTTTCTCGACTGCCGGGGTTACGAGGTGATCGCGTACAGCGTCGAGAGCTGGCAGCGCGTTCTCCCAAAGGACATCCCAGCTAAGTCGGGCCAGGGCGGTGCCGGTGAGGGTAGGAAGACCCCCGGCCATCGTCAGCGAGTTTGAAGCTGCCGTTGCCCGTGCCTCAAGCCAGGTGGCCAAAGCGTCGCCAACTCCCGCTGCGAGAAAGGCCGCCGGGGCGTTGGCAATAATCTGCGAATCGACAAGGACGAGGTCCGGGTTGCGAGGAAAGAAGCGGTACTCCTCGAATGCACCTTCTTCGGTGTAAACCACGGCCAAGGCGGAAGTCGGCGCATCCGTGGAAGCGACCGTTGGTACGGTCACCCACCGGATACCTGCGAGAAATCCGGATGCTTTGACCGCGTCGATCGTACTTCCGCCGCCGACGGCGACGACGACGTTCGCATTCGTGCTCTTGATCACGGCAACGAGGCGATTGATCTCTCTTGCAGACGGGATTCCACGGAACGTTTCTCGGGTGACAGGCAGCCCAACCGTCTTCAAGGATGAGGTTACATCGTGCCCCACGAAACCCCAGACGGCATCATCGGCGACGATCAGGGGTGTGTCTCCGATGGGTGCGAGGAACTCGCCCAGACGGGAAATGGCTCCCGGCCCTTGGACGTAGCGCCCCGGGCTGATGACTGTGCGGATGGGACTTATTGCGGACATGTGGGGCTCCTTGACGTCGTTGTCGATGCAGGCCAAATGGCGGTCCCGGAGCCTTTTTTCTGAACCCCGGTGTGACGAGAGTATTAGGCCGATGGAGTTCCGAGTGATGGCGACTATCTCAACTTGAGACGGGCACTGCGCGTTGTTGCAGCCCCGCGGTTTCGTCCAGTCGGGAGTGTGGACCCGATTTATACGATTGTGTCGTCTCGGATCATGGTGGAGAGGACGTCGCAGCGGCGGCGGGCTCCGGAATGAAGGCTTGGCTGTGATGTTTGCCTTGGGCGATCTTCGGGTGCAGCCATTGCGTGAGACTGGTGCGTTGAGCGCGGCGAATGCGGCGAGCAACAGCGCGCGGTTGAGGCCTACGGTGCCTCGTCTCGAGGGATGTTGTTCAGTCGTGGCGGGGGAGCTGAATTCCGTATTGCGCCAGTTTGCGGTACACGGTGGCGCGACTCATTCCCAGCTCGGCCGCCGCACCTTCTGAGGTGGCACCGGGTCTACTGAGCACGCGCACGATCTCGTCGCGCTCAAACGCCTTGATGCGCGAAAGGTGCTGGCCGCGGGACAGTATCTGTGGCGGAAGGTGGCGCACGTCGACTAAATCGGTGCGGCTCGCGGCCTCTCTGACGGCCTGAGCGAGTTCCTCGACGTTTCCCGGCCAGGCGTAGTCGGTGAGCGCGCGTGAAGCGGCGGTGGTGAAATCGACCTCGCGGCGGCGTGCCCGCCAGGCTAGATGGTTGGCGAGGGGGAGGATGTCGGCCGCCCGCTCACGCAGCGGAGGCACCTGCACCACCGTTTCGACAAGGGTGCGAAGTGGCAGCGGAATGGCATCGAAATGCTCTGCGGACACTGGGCAGGCAGCCGCGTCGGAGGTGCGCTCGCCGACCAGCATCGCGCGCAGGTGCTCGGCGGCGGGAGAGGAGAGATCATCAACGTCGCACAGCACGAACCCGGTGTTGGGACGGCTGAGCTCGGGTGTCCAGACCGAGAACCACGAATCCGTGTCGCGCGGCGCTGGGGCGCGTACGGCAAACAGCCGGTCGTGAGGGTACACCTGCCGAACGGCTTGGGCCAACAGCGTAGCTCGTCCCGAACCTCGCTCGCCCACCGCTGCAACCATACGGCCCGCGGTGAGGGCTTCGACGGTGCGGGTGACGGCATTGTTCCAGGCGTCCGACAGATCGCGCAGTGGAGCGTTCCCCGACTGCTCCCGTAGACCCTCGATGCGAAAGACCTGGCCGCGCGATACCCGCCGCGGGTGGTGGCCCTGCGATCGAGCGAGCATGAGGTTCGCGGTCGACGTGGCAGCCGTCTGCGCCAGCGCGAGCAGCAGGTCAGAGCCTTTCTCCGACCAGGTCGTCAGGTTCACCGCCCCCTCGAGCCGACCGCTCACCGGGTCGAAAACCGGGGCAGCGGCACAGCTGTACAGGCGCAGGCTCAGCGTGTAATGGTCTTCCGCGCGCACGAGGGTGGGTACTCGATCGGCGAGGGCGAGGCCGAGGCCATTAGTGCCCGCCTGCCGCTCGGAGTACGAGAATCCTGGTGCTAAGTGCACATCGTCGAGCGCGAGCAGCAGCTGGCGGTCTCCGCTGAGTCGGTTAAGCACGAGTCCCTCCGCATCGGTGAGCATGAGTCCGACCGGTTCGGACGAGAGGGTGTCGTGCAGTTCTGTCAGGACCTCACGCCCACACTCGACGAACAGCGATTCGTCGTCGTACGTGCCCGAGAACATGGGCTGGACGTCGTCAAGGGAGACGCCGTAGTCTTCACTGCGCCGCCACGAAGCGAGAAGGCGGGGGGAGATCGCCGCCATCGGTGCGTTATGCACGTGTACACGAGAAGGAAGATCGTGAGCGTCCATCAGCACCTTTGCGGTAGTCGGTCACCATCAGTTTAGGTCTTCCCGCCACCGAGGTGCCCAGACCGATCTCAGAATGAGACGGCGCCATCGCTCCGCTCCGGTAGGCGTCCGTTAGCGTGACGTAGGTAATCACGATTCCCGCATGCAGCAAAGGAGCAGGTATGTATCAGAAGGATGGCGAGAGCTACTTTATTGTCGACGCCCATGTGGCGCTCTGGGACGCGCGCCCCGAGAATCAGCGCAACATCCACGGCAAGCAGTTCATCGACTGCTTCTACGATTACCACGCCAACCTGTCCCCAGCTTCGGAGAAGTGGCCATATGAGGAGTACCTCTATCAGGGCGGCGAGCGTTTCATCAAGGACATTTTCACCGACGGCTACGTCGACCACGCCATTTTCCAGCCTGCCCACCTCGGCGAGTTCTACAAGACCGGCTTCGGGCAGACCGAAGAAGCGTTCGCGCTCACCCAGGCGAACCCTGGGCGGCTCACCTACAATCACAATTTCGACCCACGCAACGGCGAGGCCGGCCTGGACCAGCTGCGCGCCGACGCCGAGCGTTTCAACTTGAAGGGTGTGAAACTTTATACCGCCGAGTGGCACGGTGACTCCCGGGGCTACAAGCTCAACGACCCCTGGACCTACCGTTACTTCGAGTTGTGCCGCGAGCTCGGCATCCGCAACATCCATGTGCACAAGGGGCCGACAATCCGCCCACTCGATCGAGATGCCTTCGACGTGGCCGATGTCGACCACGCAGCGACCGACTTCACCGACCTCAATTTCATCGTCGAGCACGTGGGCCTGCCCCGCCTCGAAGATTTCTGCTGGATAGCCACGCAGGAGCCTAATGTGCACGGGGGGCTTGCAGTAGCGATGCCCTTCATCCACACGCGCCCGCGCTACTTCGCCCAGATCATGGGGGAGTTGATCTATTGGATTGGCGAAGACCGCATCCAGTTCTCCTCCGACTACGCGCTGTGGACCCCGCGCTGGCTTATCGAAGCCTTCGTGGACTTTCAGATCCCGGAGGACATGACGGAGTACGCTCCCATCACGATCGAGCAGAAGCGAAAGATCCTCGGGCTTAACGCGGCGAAGATGTACGACATTCCGGTGCCGGTCGAACTGCAGTTGCCGAGTGCAGATGAGACGGCGACGGGGCCGCGTCAGCCCGAACGGGCCGATCTGGCTGCAGTGTGATGGGTACCACGATGATGCCAGCCGCAGTGGCGGCCACTCTGCACTGGGAGGCAGGAGCACCAGAGCCGCTCACGGAGGGCGACGTGCTGCGGGCTTTGGATTCGGTCATCGACCCTGAGCTCGACGAGCCCATCACCGACCTCGGATTCGTGCGCTCGGTGACGCTGACGGGTGCGAGCGTTGAGGTTCACCTGCGTCTGCCCACGTCATTCTGCGCACCGAACTTCGCGTATTTGATGGCGTCGGACGCCAAGGACGTGCTCACAGCACTCCGCAATGTCGGGGTGGTGACAGTCGAGCTCGACGACCACCATGACTCCGACATCATCAACAGTGGACTGGCAGCGAACGCCGGCTACAAGGGAACGTTCCTGCACGAGGCAGAGAGTGATCTCGATGAATTGCGGGCCACGTTTCAGCGCAAGGCCCACACCGCGGCGATGGAACGCTCGCTCACCGCGTTCCTGCGCGCTCGGCCTGAACTCGCAGAGACGGCGGTCGCAAACGTGGTGTTGGGCGATTTGCCCGACGACTCGGCGAAGGCTGCCTTGCTGAGGCGGCGGGCGACGATCGGCCTGAGCACCGTCGATTCCGCATCGGTGCTGGTTGACGACAGCGGATCACCTTACCCTGCAGTATCCGTTGCTCTCGCCCTTCGCCGGGCTCGCTCGACTCGTATCTCGATCGACGGCAACGCTCATTTCTGCCGGGGTTTGCTCGCAACGCGGTATCCGGGCTCCGAGGTCGATCAACTACCCAGGGCAGAAGAGAATTTCTTTCCCTTGTCTTCAGTCATCCGCACGCACAAAAGGAAAATTGCATGAGCACCATGAGAGCCGTTCAGGTCGTCGACTACCACCAAAACCTTGTAATGACCGAGGTTCCAAAACCTCAGATCACCGGTCCGTTCGACGTGATCGTGAGGATCGGAGGCGCAGGGGTGTGCCGCACGGACTTGCACATCCTCGAGGGACAATGGGAGCAGAAGTCAGGAATCACCCTCCCGTACACGATCGGCCACGAGAACGCGGGATGGGTCGACGAGATCGGCAGTGCGGTGACGAATGTGGCTGTCGGCGACAAAGTGATCGTGCATCCGCTCATCACCTGCGGGTTTTGTCGTGCGTGCCGATCCGGTGACGACGTACATTGCACCGCGAGCGCTTTTCCAGGGATCGACACCCACGGCGGCTACGCCGAGTACCTGAAGACCTCGGCTCGTAGCCTCGTGCCTATCGCTGATTCACTCGAACCGGCGGATGTTGCAGCGCTCGCCGACGCGGGCCTCACCGCCTATCACGCAGCGGCCAAGGCCGCCCGGCACCTGCGCCCCGCCGATCGGTGCGTCATCATTGGGGCGGGCGGGCTCGGGCACATCGGCATCCAGGTGCTGAAGGCGCTCACGGCGTCGGAGCTGATCGTCGTCGACCGTAACCCGGCCGCGCTCGAACTCGCGATGTCGCTTGGTGCCGACCACGGGGTGATTGCCGACGGATCACACGTCGATCGCGTTCTTGAACTGACCGGTGGCGCCGGGGCTGAGGCCGTGATGGACTTCGTCGGCGAGGGCGGATCGACAGCGGAGGGCATTCGCATGCTGCGCCAAGCCGGCGACTACTACGTCGTGGGCTACGGCGAGAACATCGACGTGCCCACGATCGACATCATTTCGAGCGAGATCAACTTCATCGGCAACCTCGTGGGTAGCTACACTGACCTCACCGAGCTAATGGTGCTTGCTGCACGAGGCCAAGTCACACTGCACACGACGTCCTACGCTCTCGACGACTTTCAGCAAGCTGTCGACGACCTCGGGGCCGGGCGCGTGCGCGGGCGCGCCATACTCATCCCCTGACACCGGGTGGGATGCAATGGGAGCGGTTTCACTATTGTCGGGCGATCGCGAGCACATCGCTGTCGGCCGTCGCAAGCCAGGTTGCGCGCTGCAGAGAGACGAGATGTTCCAGATGGGCGGCAGTCTCGGCCAGAGTGGCTCGTTAGCCGTGTGGATCCAAGCTCTCCGGGCAGCGTGAACGGGTGATTCTCTGTGCCATTTTCCACAGGCTGAGTGAGGGAAGTGTTCCAGCGTTCTGGAGTACGTCCTCGGCTCGGTCGACGTGATGGTCACGCAGCGAGGTGCTGCGTTCGGCGACACCGAGGAAGGTATACTCGTGCGCCGGACAGGCCTAGGACCCATCTCACGAAGTCCACGGATCCCAAAGCGACGTCCTCGTTTGTGGCGCCGGAATTTGAGCCCGTGAGACGGGGGATTCCCGCGTAATTTCGTACAAGGCCTCGAGATCGGAAGATGGGGAAGGGGAAATCGACCGCTTAGGAACCCTGCTTCGCAGAACCTAGAAGGGCACTGACAATGCGTATTAGCCTCATCCAAGTAGCCAGCCCCGACAACGAAACAAGCAACGAGCGCCGTGACAGAGTATCAAAAATGGTGCTCGGAACCGACGCAGATTTGGTGGTTCTGCCTGAACTATGGGCTGCGGGGTACTTCAACTTCGATCGATACTCTGAAGAGTCCGAGCCGTTCGAGGGCCGCACAGTCACTGACGCCGCCGCGTGGGCTCTCCAACTCGGATGCTACGTCCATGCGGGAAGCTTCATTGAACGGGGCTCCAACGGCGGCTACCACAACACTGCAGTCCTGCTCAGCCCTGAAGGCGGCGTAATTCACTCGTACCGGAAAATCCACGTCTTCGGCTACGAATCCCGTGAAGCTGAACTATTGTCGCCCGGAACCACAGTCACAACGAGCCCATCAAGGTTGGGTCGGATCGCGGCTACTACTTGCTACGATCTCCGATTTCCGGATCTGTGGCGATCGCTCATAGACTCGGGAGCAGAAATTGTGGTAACCCCCGCCGCTTGGCCTCTGACCAGGCTCTCGCACTGGCGCCTCTTCACAGCGACACGCGCCGTCGAAAGCCAAATACTGATGATCGCCTGCAACGCAGTCGGCGAGCAGCAGGGGGTGGTCCTCGGCGGCCATTCCTCGGTCATCGATCCCTGGGGAAACATCCTTTTGGAAGCACGAGACCGTGAGGGGGTCTTCAGCGTAGACGTATCCGACGACATCGTGAAGTCCGTCCGTAGTGAATTCCCGGTGCTCGGCGACCGTCGCCCGGTGCTCCCCTGAAGAGCAAAGAAAGTAATCTATGAAATTCCGACCTCGCCAACTCTGCTGAGCGTAGCTCTGCCCAATTACACAATTCCACGGGCACCGTCGTAGGCTCTGCCGAACGCGATCAGGCTGCCGTTCAACGCCACATCGATGAGCTTGCCGCCATGGGCGTAGCCGCGCCACCCCGAGTCCCTATGCTCTACGCGATGGCGACTAATCCGTTCCAATTTGGGAAATCGTGTCTGCCTCGGCCGAGCAGGCTCTGGTGGAGTTGAGTCCGTTCTCCCACGGGCCAGTGCGGAGTGGCTCCTCACCGTCGGTTCCGACCGTACCGACAAGGCTATTGAGCGCGAAAGCATCCCTCACTTGAGGGAGAGGCCTGGGGAACCCTGCCTCTCTTCGGCCATCCGCCTCCCGAGCGACCGGCTTAGCCTGAATCCACTGGTCGACCTGAGATTTTTGACGGCGCGTTAAACCGAGAATGCCACTCTGACCAGCGAAAATAGTTGTTAGTAAGACAAATTATTTTACGCTCAGGGAGACATCTCGTAGATGCAACTTTCTCACACTCACCGGGGCGGATTCCATGGACGATATGGCCATGCTCCGGCACGGTGCTCTCCGGAAACTGTTCAAGGGAACTTACGCACCGTCGACGTTGGGATCGTTTCTGCGGGCGTTCACCTTCGGCTACTCCGGTGTTTGCGGCCTCAACAACCGTCGACGCCGACAAAACCCACCGCCACCATGCAATCATCGAAAATTTGGACGCCGATATGAAAGCGTCGGCGATGGCGCACTTCCCGTCCAGCGTATTCACCGCCAACGCCGCCTGACTCGTGCTGGCCTGCATCGCGTTCAACCTCACCCGCGCCGCCGGTACTCTCGCCAGTCCCGCCCTCGGAAAAGCTGTCACCGCGACCGTCCGCCCCAAACTCATCAACGTCGCTGCGAGGATCTCCACGGATTGGCGACCTCAGTCCAAGTCCACCGGCGGCAAACCGGCGCAACGGCCGGAGATTGCGGCGTAGGTCAGGATGGTGCCACGAGATAATCACCTTGTCTAGTGTGGATATATGAGTCATTCGATAGTGCCGACCACCACTTATCTTCAGAAGCTTCAGGCCGACACTGCGCGGAGGATGCAGACCTCGGTGCCGGTGCCATCGCGGTTCGCCGGGGCCCCGGAGGAACTGGTAAGCGTTGTCGAAGCCCACGTCGAGGCGCTTGCTAAGGATCTGCGGGACGTCGTTCACAGCCTGCACGCCGACCCGGAGACCGCGTTTCTTGAGCACCGCAGCGCCGCCTATTTGGTGGAGCTGCTCGGTCGCCACGGGATAGCCGCACAGCTCGGCGTGCACGGGGTTGATACCGCAATTCGCGCCGAGATCGGGTCGGGCGACGGCCCGGCCATCGCGATTCTCAGCGAGTACGATGCTTTGCCTGACGTGGGGCATGGCTGCGGCCACAATGTGATCGCAGCGGCCGGAGTCGGTGCCTTCCTCGCGCTGGCGAACACACTCATTGAGAATCCCAACGCATTCACGGGCCGGGTGGTATTGCTCGGCACCCCCGCTGAGGAAGGCTTCTCGGGCAAGGAGGTGATGGCCAGGCACGGTGCCTTCGATGGTCTCGACGCCGCGATCATGGTGCACCCCTACGGTTACGACCTCGCCGACCAGGTGTGGCTCGGCCGCCGGGTGCTCACCGTGACGTTTACGGGCGTCGCGGCGCACGCATCCGCTCAACCTTTTATGGGACGCAATGCCCTCGATGCGGCAACCTTGGCGTATCAGGCCGTTGGCCTGCTGCGTCAGCAGCTGCCGCCGGTGGACCGCGTGCACGCCGTGATCAGCGAGGGGGGAACTCGGCCGAGCATAATTCCTGAGCGGGCGGTGCTCGAGTTCTACGCCCGCTCCAAATTCGCCGAGACCCTCAAGGACCTCAGCGAACGGCTGAACGGCATCGCCCGAGGCGCGGCCTTGATGACCGGAACCAGCGTCGAGGTCGACTGGGATGAACACGCCCCCACCCTGCCGGTGCGAACGAACGACGCGCTCACCGAACGGTGGGTCGCTGCCCAGCAGCGCCGCGGCCGCCAGCCGCTGCCGCTCGGTGTGGTGTCGGAAACCATCGCAGCGTCGACCGACTTCGGCAATGTCAGCCATCGCATCCCCGGTATCCACCCACTGATCAAGATCGCGGCACCAGACGTTGCCCTGCACACCCGAGAATTCGCGGCGGCTTCAGCAACGGATGCCGCCGAGCTCGGCGCCCTCGACGGAGCCTGCGGCCTCGCGCTCACCGCCCTCGACTTTCTCTGCGACGCCGAGCTGCGCCGGAGCGTGGCCGAGGAGTTCGCGGAGCAGGGCGGCGCGATCGATGTGCCGCACTTCTTCGACTGACTCCTCATTCACCGATCAACGCGAAGCAAGGTGGGCCCCATGTCTTCACAACCGTCCCTAACCCGGCGCAGCGCCCTGATCGATCGTGTTCTCGGCGGAATCGAACGCGTCGGTAACAAACTGCCAGACCCGTTCATTCTCTTCCTCCTGCTCTTTGGCATCACGGCGGTGGCGTCGACCGCGATGGCGTGGGCAAATGTCACGGTGCAATTGCCCGGAACCGACGAGATCACGATGGTCAAGGGCTTCTTCACTGCGGAGGGGCTCACCTGGTTCACCCAGAATATCGGGGTCAACTACCTGGGCTTCCCGCCGCTCGCGACGGTGCTGCCCATCCTGCTCGCGGTAGGTGTAGCCGAGAAGTCCGGTCTGCTCGCGGCGCTGATCCGCAAGGCCTTCGGATCGGCGCCGCGCTGGTCACTGCCCTATGCCGTGGCGTTCGTGGGGGTCGTTGGATCGATCATGTCTGATGCGGCCTTCGTAGTCATCCCTCCGCTGGCCGCAATGGTATTCAAGGCAGCCGGCCGGCACCCGGTGGCTGGGCTGCTCGGCGGGTTCGCGGCCGTGGGTGCCGGCTACTCGACCTCGCTGTTCGTGACGAGCCTCGACGCATTGTTCGCCGGAATCACAACGTCTGTGACGCAGAACCTGCCCAACGCCGGTTCCGCCGTTACCCCGGTGTCGAACTATTTCTTCAATGTGGCCTCCGCGCTCGTACTCATCGCCCTGGCCGGCTTCATCATCGACAGAATCCTCGAACCGCGTCTGGGCCGCCAAGGGATTGCTCGCGAAGAGATCCTCGACGATGACGCCGTGTTGGTTCCCACCGTGATGAACACGCGACTCACGGACACCGAGAATCGCGGCCTGTTCTGGGCGTTCGTGGCCGGCGTCGTGGTCGCCGGAGTGATCCTCATCGGCGTGCTCTTGCCCGAATCCCCGTGGCGCAACGAAGACGGCGAGTTCTTGCCGCGCTCGCCCTTGTTGAGCTCGATCGTGTTCATCGTCTTCGCCATGTTCGTGATTCCGGGTCTGGTATACGGCAAGATCACCGGTTCCATCGCCAGGGGCAGTGACGTGCCCCGCGTGATGGGGCAAGCCATCAAGGACATGAGCGGATTCCTCGTGCTCGCGTTCATCCTCGGCCAGTTCATTGCCCTGTTCAATTTCTCCGGAATCGGGAGTTGGCTCGCCGTTGCAGGAGCCGGGGGCCTTGAGTCCATCGGCCTCACCGGATTTTCGGCCGTCGTTGCCTTCGTACTGCTCGCCTCGCTGCTGAACCTTTTCATCATTTCAGGCTCGGCGATGTGGACGCTGATGGCCGCCGTGTTCGTGCCGCTGTTCGTGCTCCTTGGCTACGAACCCGCGTTTATCCAAGGTGCCTTCCGAGTGGGAGATTCAGCCACCCAGGTGCTGACGCCCCTCAACCCGTACATGCTCGTGCTGCTCACGATGCTGCGCAAATACGAGCCACAGGCGGGGCTCGGTACCATAATTGCCCGCATGCTGCCCTTCGCTGTCACGTTCTGGCTCGCCTGGGTAGCCGTGCTGAGTGTCTTCTTCTTTTTCGACCTGCCGATGGGCCCGGGCAACGGCATCATGATTCCGCAGCAGTGACAACGCAAGACCCAAGGAATACGCCGCGCCGGAGCCTCCTTAAGTTCATTGCAACCGAAAGGATTTACATGACTTCCAGCCTGCCCACGGTCTATGCCCTGCACGAGAACCCCGAGTGGTTTCCACCGTTCGCCCGGGCGTTTAAAGCAGAGGGTATGGAGGTGAAGGAATGGCTGCTCACCGACGGGGTTCTCGACCTGGATTCGGTGCCGCCGGAGGGAATCTTCTGGTCGCGCATCAGCGCATCCGCTCACACCCGCGACCACGGAATGTCGAAAGACTACGCGCGCGCCGTACTGGCCTGGCTCGAGGCCCACGGCCGCCGCACGGTGAATGGCCGGCGCGTACTCGAACTGGAGATGAGCAAGGTCGAGCAGCTGGTCGCGCTCAAGGCCGCCGGTATCGACACCCCGCGCACCGTGGCAGCGGTGGGCCGCGAGCAAATTCTCGCCGCGGCGCAGGACTTTGCCGCCCCGTTCATGACCAAGCACAATCAAGGCGGCAAGGGCCTGGGGGTGCGCAAGTTCGACAGCCAGGACGAGCTCGCCGAGTATGTGGCCTCCGACGAGTTCGAGGAGCCGCAGGACGGCATCACACTCATTCAGGAATACATCCAGGCCAAGGAGCCCTTCATCACCCGGGTCGAGATCGTGGGGGGCGAGTTCATCTACGCGGTCAAGGCCGATACCGCGCGGGGCGGCTTCCAACTCTGCCCCGCGGATGCCTGCGCCATCGACCCCATCACGCGCGAGCTGATCATGCCTCCCGGCGCCACCATCGCACCCGTAGCCGGTCAGCAGCTGTTCAGCCTGCGCGAAGACTTCGACCACTCAATCATCGAGAAATACCTTGAGTTCGCACGCCGCAACGGCTTGGAAGTCTGCGGCATCGAGTTCATTGAAGCTGAAGACGGCCGTGTGCTCACCTACGACGTGAACACCAACACGAACTACAACGCGCTCGTCGAGGCCGAGGCGCCTCGCTCGGCTCCACTGGCCCTGGCCGGCTACCTCAAGGGGCTCGCGACCGGCCAGAAATAAGCCGAGACGGTCGAACCCTAGCCGACGCGCCCGTCACGGTCGGCAGCGGCGGCCGCCGCTCCCGCGGTCACGCCGCGCCACGTGGTGGCTTCAGGCTATGAGATGACGCCGAGCGCGGTGAGCTTTGCGTGCAAGGCGGCGTCGGTGGGCTCGACGACGTGGGTGTTGTCGGGGAAGGCGATGACCGGAATCTTGGTGAGGCCGCTAATGGCCTTGGCCCGGTCGGCACCACCTTCGACGGCCTCAAGGTCGACATAGTCGTAGTCCACGCCCAGGGTGTCGAGCAGCTTCTTGGAGCGACGGCAGTCGCCGCACCACTCGGCACCGAACATAGTGATGTGCTGGCGCTGGCGCTGGACTGTGGGTGCGGCTGTGTCAGTCATTCTCTGAGTCTAAAGGTGTCACATCCGCTTATGCCGAGTGCGGCACTGCGCGACCGGGCAGGATTTGTGACCTACCGCGTCAGTGATCTACACCCCGGCCCGAGGGACAAGTAGCCTTGCGTGGACGCCGCGGCAAACCGCCCGCGCGGGAACGGATCAGGATGACGACGGGTGCCTCCCGGGCGAGTGCATTTCAGGCGAGTCGGTGGTTGCGGCTGGTCTGGATCGTGCCTGCGATTCTGGTGGCACTGGCCCTCGTCGCGCTCGCAGCCCACGGACTGCGTACCCTTCCATCCATCGAATCCTTCCTGCGCAGCTATCCCGGCGTCTCCACCCACCCGGCGGCCACCCCGATCGGAGTGCCGGCCTGGCTGGCCTGGCAGCACGGGCTCAACGCCTTCTTCATCCTGTTCGTCATTCGCACCGGCTGGCAGGTGCGCACGACCAAGCGCCCGTCCATTTTCTGGACGCGCACGAACACCGGTCTGGTGCGCACCAGGAATCCCCCGATTCGGATCACCCTCGACCTCTGGCAGCACATGGTCTTCGACACCCTGTGGGTGATCAACGGCATCCTTTTCTATGTTCTGTTGTTCGCGACCGGGCAATGGCTCAAAATTGTGCCCACCAGCTGGGACGTCTTTCCCAACGCTGTGTCTGCCGGCCTGCAATACGCCTCGCTGAACTGGCCGACCGACAACGGCTGGGCGTACTACAACGCCCTGCAACTGCTCAGTTACTTCACGGTCGTGTTCGTGGCAGCACCCATCGCGCTCGTTACCGGCCTGCGCATCTCTCCCGGACTCTCCGCCCGGTTTCGGCCCCTGGACCGGGTCTTTCCCCTGCCCGTCGCACGCAAGCTGCACTTCGCGGCTCTTATCTTCTTCGTGGCATTTATTGTCGTGCACGTTCTGCTCGTGCTCACGACCGGTGCCCGCGCCAACCTCAACCACATGTATGCGGCACGCAGCGACACGGGCTGGCTCGGCGTCTGGATCTTCGTCGGCTCGATCCTGCTGACGGTTGCAGTCTGGGTAGGGGCGCGCCCGGTCGTGGTGCGCGCCATCGCCGCGCGCAGCGGGCGCATCATTCACCGCAAGCGCTGAACCGCAAGCGCTAGGCGGTCCGGGCCTCGGCCTCAAGAACGTCCCGGCTCAGCAGTGCGGCGCCCGCGACCGCGGCGGGCATCACGATGACCGCCGCGCCCGGAATCAGGAACAGCAGGTAGGTGAGTACGCCGAAACCGAGGCTGCGGGATCGGCGGGCGCGCAGCATCCGTCGTCGCTGGCTGAGGGTGAAGCCACGGGCGTCGAAGGCGAATCCGGTGAGTTCAAGCGCGAGGATCCAGCCGCCCAAAACGGCCCCGAGAACGAGCGCGAGCAGCTGACCGAGACCGGGAATCAGGCCGCAGATAAGCAGCAGCAGAGCGACCAATGCCGCGAGGGCGATGAGTCGCACTGCGTCACCGATCGACCATAGCAGGCCGCGCTTCGCTTCGACCGGCGCGTCGCCGAGGCTGGTCTCGACCGCGCGCCAGATGCGCTCGTAGAAGGGGTCGCCGACCAGCAGCGTCACGGCCACAAAGGTGTATGCGAGCAAGAGGATGCCGGCCGCCGCGACCGCAACGCCGGTCACGACCCGCATCCCCGTGCGCCACGGATCATCCCACCCGCTCGCGAATGGACTGATAGCGACGGCAATCGTCTCGAGGTTGACCAGCACCACCACGATCCCCGCCAGATAGACGAGGCCGACGATGAAGGCGGGCAGGGCGCCGAGCAGCATCAGGCGGGGTGAGGTAATCCACATTCTGAGGCCGCGACCGAGAAATGCGGCTCCGGCGAAGAACTCGATCCTGGCGGGTGGACGGGTCATAGGTGTGGGCGTGGTTGAAGGCGGCACCCCCACACCCTAACCCGCCGCCGTGAAAGCCAGGCGGATCCCCGCGGGGACCCGCCTGGCTTAGGCGAGCTGCGGAAACCCGAGGTCGATCTCGGAGCTGGCCGGGTCAGGCCAGCGGGTCGTGACGACCTTGCCCCTGGTATAAAAACGGATGCTGTCTGGCCCGTACATATGCGCGTCACCGAACAGCGAGTTCTTCCACCCGCCGAACGAGAACGATCCAACGGGCACCGGAATGGGCACGTTGATGCCGACCATTCCCGCTTCGATCTCGAACTCGAACTGCCGGGCAGCCCCGCCATCGCGGGTGAACAGGGCGACGCCGTTGCCGAACTCGTGCTCGTTGACGAGCGTCACGGCCTCGTCGAAGGTGTCAACGCGCACGACCGAAAGCACCGGGCCGAAGATCTCATCGTCATAGACCTGCATTCCGGGGGTGACATGGTCGATCAGGCTGACGCCGAGAAAGAAGCCGTCGCTGTCGAAGTTCTGGGCGCGGCCGTCGACGACCATCGTGGCGCCGGCTGCCTCAGCGCCGGCCAGGTAGGACGCGACCCGGTCGCGGTGTTCTCCGGTGATGAGCGGTCCCATTTGCGAGGCCGGGTCGGTTCCGGGACCGACGGTGAGGGTCTTCATGCGCTTTTCGATCGCGGCGACGAGGTCGTCGGCGATGCCGCCGACGGCCACAAGCACGCTCACGGCCATACAGCGCTCCCCGGCCGATCCGTACGCGGCGTTGATGGCGGCATCCGCTGCCATGTCGAGGTCGGCATCGGGCAACACGACCATGTGGTTCTTGGCCCCGCCGAGTGCCTGCACTCGCTTGCCGTTCGCGGCTGCCCGGCTGTAGATAGATTTCGCGATCGGAGTGGACCCGACAAAGCTGATCGCCCGGACTTCCGGGTTGTCGAGCAGCTCGTCGACGGCCTCCTTGTCCCCCTGCACGACGTTGAGCACCCCGGCGGGCAGTCCGGCTTCCGTGAAGATCTCGGCGATGAAAATAGCCGATGAGGGGTCTTTCTCGCTCGGCTTGAGCAGCACGGTGTTGCCGCAGGCGAGGGCGCTGCCGATCATCCAAAGCGGCACCATGGCTGGAAAGTTGAACGGGGTGACGCAGGCGACGACGCCGACGGGCTGGCGCACCGAGTGCACGTCGATCCCGTGCGA
This sequence comes from Cryobacterium sp. Hh38, assembly GCF_004403235.1. Lineage (NCBI taxonomy): Bacteria > Bacillati > Actinomycetota > Actinomycetes > Micrococcales > Microbacteriaceae > Cryobacterium > Cryobacterium sp. Hh38. The sequence goes on from NZ_SOHD01000017.1 coordinate 179,317, forward strand.
GACCTGCTGGGAGAAGTCGCCCTTGAGCATGTGGGCGAGCCCGGTCGCGAACTCGATGTTCTCGAGCCCGCGGGTGATCTCGCCGGCCGCGTCGGAGAGCACTTTGCCGTGCTCGCTCGTGAGAATCGCCGCGAGTTCACTGGTGCGCTCGGCGAGCAGCTCGCGCACCTTGAAGAAGATGGCGGTGCGCTTGGCTAGACTGCTGGCCCGCCACTCCGGCAGTGCCGCCCTAGCCGCCTCGATCGCGTCGACGACGACAGCGCGGGAGGCCAGGACCACCTGCTTCTCCTGCACGCCGGTTGCCGGATTGAACACCGGGCCGAACCGTTCAGCCGACTCGACGCGCTGGCCGTTGATGTAGTGGGGAATTGTTTGCATGGGGGTGCTCTTTCTGATGGGTGACGTGGTTCAGGCGCTCGGCTGCAGGGTGCCGTCGACGAGTTTGACGATCATCGAGCAGTCCTTGCCGCCCTCGCCCTCATCGATCAGCCGCTGAAACAGCTCGGCAACGTGCTCGCCGATTTCGAGCGGGGTGTTGGTCGCACGGGCGGCCGCTATGGCGAGGCCGATGTCCTTGCTCGCGAGCGCGGTGGTGAATGTGGGGGCGAAATCCTGGTTGGACGCGGCCGTCGCGACGACATCCTTGATCGGATACCAGGTGCGCAGCGCCCAGCTGTCGCCAGAAGAAACGGATGCGATATCCCAGAACACCTGCTTGTCCAGTCCCAGCCGCTCGGCCAAAACGGCGCCCTCGGCGGTCGCGGCCAGGTTGATGAACAGCATCAGGTTGTTGCAGATCTTCGCAGCCTGACCGGTCGTTGCTGCCCCGGTGGGGATGATGTTAGCCGCCATCGGCTTGATAAACGCGGTCGCGTCGGCCACCGCGCCGGCCTCGCCGCCGATCATGAAGGTCAGTGTTCCGGCCTTCGCACCGCTAATGCCGCCGGAGACCGGGGCATCGACGAACCGAGAGCCCGCCGCTGCTGCGGCATCGTGCAGCGCCTGGGCGGTCGCGATGTCGATGGTGGAGGAATCCACCAGCAGAGTTTTCGTGTCAGTGTTGGCCAGCACGCCGTCGGCACCGAAATAGACCGAGCGGGCATGCTCCCCCTTGGGCAGCATGGTGAAGACGACATCAGCCCCGGCCACGGCCTGGGCAATGCTGCCGACGGCGGTGACGCCCCCCGTCACTGCGGTGGCGACGGCATCCGGATTCAGATCGAACCCGCGTACCTCGTGGCCGGCGGCCACCATATTGGCTGACATGGGTCCACCCATGTTGCCCAGCCCGATCCAGGCGACTACTGACATGTGAAGCTCCTTTGCTTGTGTTCCTCCACCCTCGCAGCCGGATAGAGTGCAATCAAGGCAAAATTTCACAGGGGGTATGTGCGCAGATGCACAGACTCGAAGGGACCATTCCGTGAGTTCATACCAGCTTCCGAGCCCGAACGACCTGCTCGTACTGCTCACCGTGGCCCGGCTGGGCCGGTTCAACGCGGTCGCCGAGGCACTCGGCACCACCCACACGACGATTTCGCGGCGCATCCTCTCGCTCGATCGCGAACTGGGCGGTCGCACGCTCGAACGCAGCCCGCACGGCTGGGAGCTCACCGAGCTGGGGCGGCACGCGGTCAGCGCGGCCGAAGCGATCGAAGATCGGCTCGGCGCGCTCAGCACGGCGATCAGTCAGACAGATCCGCTTTCCGGGCTGCTGCGCATCAGCACGATCGACGGATTCGGGGCTGAGGTCGTCACGCCGGCGCTCGTGAAGCTGCAACAGAGCCACCCGCGCATCAACATTGAGATGTTCAGCGCCACCCGCAAAGTGAGCCAGAACCGGTCGGGGGTCGACCTGGAAATCGTGGCGGGGCGCAACGACGTCAACAATGCACAGGCGGTTTTTCTCACCAACTACTTTCTGCGGCTGTACGCGAGCCGCGGCTACCTGCTCGCCCGCGGTGTTCCCGCGTCGCTCGACGATATTCCGTCGCACGGTTTTGTGTCCTACGTCGAGAGCGCACTGCTCGTCACCGACCTCGGCTACCGGTCCTCTGAGCTGCCCGAACCCGCCACGACCTTTCAGGCGACCAGCCTGTTCGCGCAGCTGGAAGCCGTGCAGGCCGGCGCCGGAATCGGCCTGCTGCCCAATTTTCTCGTACACGACCGGCCCGAATTCGTGCCCGTCCTGCGCGACGATTTTCAGCGTCAGCTGCCGATTTGGGCCGTGGTGCGGGCCGAATCGCTACGCTCCCCGGTGGTGCGCGCCGCGATCGAGGCCATCTCGCTCGAGATCGCGGGTCGACCGGCGGCCTTCACCGATTGACCGGGCGAGCGGATGTGCGTCACTCGCGCAGCGAGATGGCCCGATCGACGAGATCGGGCCATCTCTTCGTTCCGCCGAGCTAGCGGCGACCGGCCCCAGCCAAATCGGCGGCGGCGGCGCGATCGGCCGATTCGGCGGCATCCGCTGCATCAATGTCGTGCAGCGAGAGGCCGCGCGTTTCCTTGAGGGTCAGCACAACGAGGGCCGTCAGGAGGCAGGCTGCCGCGAGGTAGATGGCCACCGGCACCGAGGAATCGAAGGCGGAGAGCAGGCTCACGGCGATGATCGGGGCGATCGAGCCCGCGATGACCGAGGTGACCTGGTAGCCGAGCGAGACGCCGGAGTAGCGCATGCGGGTGGGGAACATCTCCGCCATGATGGCGGGCTGACCGGCATACATGAGGGCGTGGAACAGCAGACCCAACATAATCGCGACGATGATGATGAAGTCGTTCGCGGTATCCATCATGGGGAAGGCGAAGAAGCCCCAGGTGCCGGCGAGGACGGCACCGAGGAAGTACACCGGGCGGCGGCCGACTCGGTCGGACAGGTGGCCGACGAGCGGAATGACACTGAAGTGCAGGGCGTGGGCGAGGAGTAGAAGCAGCAGTACCCGCGAGGTGTCCATCTCGACGATGATCTTCAAGTAGGTGATCGAGAACACCACCACCAGGTAATAGAGGATGTTCTCGGCGAAACGCAGGCCCATTGCGGTGAAGACGCCGCGCGGGTAGCGACGGAAGACCTCGACGATGCCGAAGCCCTTGTCGCCCCCCATGACCTCTTTCTGCGCCTTGAGAAAGATCGGCGCATCGCTGACCTTGGTGCGAATGTAATACCCGACCAGCACGATCACGGCGGAGAGCCAGAACGCGACGCGCCAGCCCCAGCTCAGGAAGGCCTCATCGGAGAGGGTCGAGGCGAGTACGAACAGCACGCCGGTGGCCAGTAGGTTTCCACCGGGCACAGCGGCCTGGGGCCAGCTGGCCCAGAATCCGCGCGACTTCTCCGGGCTGTGCTCGGCGACGAGCAGCACGGCACCGCCCCATTCGCCGCCGACCGCGAAGCCCTGAATGAAGCGCAGGAGCACGAGCAGAACGGGCGCGAGGTAGCCGATCTGCTGGAAGGTCGGCAGACAGCCCATCAGGAAGGTGGCGACGCCGACGAGCACGAGGCTGAACTGCAGCAGTCGTTTGCGGCCGAACTTGTCGCCGAAGTGTCCGAACACGATGCCGCCGATGGGGCGGGCCAGGAATCCGACCGCGTAGGTGGCGAAGGCGGCGATGATGCCCTCGAGCTCACTGCCCGCGTTGGGAAAGAACAGGGTGCCGAAAACCAGGGTTGCCGCGGAGGCGTAGAGAAAGAACTCGTACCATTCCACGACCGTGCCGGCCATGGAGGCTGCCACGACCTTTTTCAGTCCGGACGTCTGTACGTCCTGTCGGGAATTGGATCTGGTCGTGCTCATGGGATTCCCCCTCGTGTCGTCATTGACACAACGTGCGTGCACGTCGTCTGGCTCGTCTTAGCTTGCGCTTCGCACCGCTGACTGTCAAAGGCGATTCGCACAGGGGCGCCGTGCAGAAATGCACACGTGGTCTGAGGGAACGAACTCGGCAACGGTATTCTCAAAGGAACAAACAGTGAGGTGGGAACAACCGTGACGCACGCGCATCCGCTGCACGTCGACGTGGAGGTGCCGTGCCTGTGCTGCCTCGCGCCGCAGCCGTTTCACTTCACCGCGCTGAGCGACCAGGTGGTCTGCGCGCAGTGCGTGCACCACATTGGGGCCGAGAAGAGTGAGCGTCGCGACGCTGAGCACGTCAAGCTGTGGGCCGCTCGCTGGGCGGTTTCCGAGTCCGCGCACGAAGAATATATCGCCGAAACGGAGGCTCTCCTCGTCGCCCGCGACATTGATCTGACCGCCCTGCGCGCCCAGGTCACCGAGCTCAGTGCCGTCGTGGAAGGTCAGTTCGCGGACGGGATCGACGGAGTGCGTGCCCTGCTGCAGAATGATCTGGTCAAGCGGGCCGAACGCAATACCGAGCTGGCCCGGCGCCAGATTGACTGGGCGATGGGCGGCCTCTGGCGCATCGCTGGGCTGCACCACGACGACCCGGCTCAGCCGGCGAAGTGCTCCTGCGGAAGCACGGCCGGCAGCTGCGCGGAGAGCAGCGCAATCGACGCGCTGCGGCAGGCGCTAGGCGACTGGGAGAAGAAAAACGTGCTGCTGCTGCAGGGTGGCCGCCGGCATGGACTGCCGGCGGACCACCCTGCGGTGCTGAACCAGCGCATCCGCTGAACCAGCGTGCTGCGCTGTGCAGGTGCGCGGGCTAGTGCCCGATCGGAACCGGCGCGTCGAGCGGCGGACGCCGTACCAGGAATGCTGCCGGAATGGCGAACAGCGAGATGATCGCGCCGCACAGGAACGCACCGCGAATACCGGCGGCCGTCGCCGACACCTCGTTGACGCCCTGCGCGATCAGCGCGGCCGACTGCGAGGTCATGACGGCGATGAACAAGGCTGTGCCGATGGCGCCGGCGAGCTGCTGGACCGTGCCGACGACCGCGCTGCCGTGGGAGTACAGGCTGGGCCCCAGGGAGCCGAGACCCGAGGTGAACAGCGGTGTGAACAGCAGGGACAGGCCGGCGCTCATGCCGATGTGGGCGACCATGAGCATCCACGGTTCGGTGGTCTCGCCCATCCTGGTCATCGCCCAGAACGCCGCGCTGACGAGGATCGACCCGGGAACCAGCAGGATGGTCGGGCCGCGACGGTCGTAGATACGGCCGACGAACGGCGCGAGCAGGCCCATGGTCAGCCCTCCTGGCAGCAGCAGCAGCCCGGTAGCGAGAGCGGTCATGCCGAGCACGTTCTGCATGTACAGCGGCAGCAGAATAATGGTGCCGAACAGGGCCAGCATGCTGATGCTGAGCATGGAGATCGACAGGGTGAACGTGCGCGAGGTGAACACGCGCAGGTCGAGCAGGGCACGATCGGTGCGCTGCAACTGCAGTTGGCGCAGCACGAACAGGGCCAGGGCAACCAGGCCGATGCCGAGCGGCAGCCAGCCGGCCATTGCTGCGCCGCCCAGGTTGCTCAGACCGTAGACGAACCCGCCGAAGCCGAAGGCCGAGAGGATGACCGAGAGCACGTCGATCGGAATCTGGCGCGGCGTGGTCACGTTCTGGATCCGTGAGGCGCCCAGGACGAGGGCGCCGATGGCGATCGGCAAGACCAGGATGAACATCCATCGCCAGTCGAGCACGCTGAGGATGATGCCCGAGATGGTCGGGCCGATCGCCGGGGCGACCGAGATGACGATGGAAATGTTTCCCATGGTCTTGCCGCGGGAGCTGGGTGCGACGAGGGTCATCACGGTCGTCATGAGCAGGGGCATCATGATGGCCGTTCCGCTGGCCTGCACGATGCGGCCGAGCAGCAGCAACTCAAAGCCGGGAGCGAGCGCGGCGATCAGGGTGCCGGTGCTGAACAGGGTCATCGCGGCGATGAACACCGGGCGGGTGTTGAAACGCTGAATGAGAAAACCGGTGATCGGAATGACCACGGCCATCGTGAGCATGAACGCCGTGGTCAGCCACTGCGCGGCGGTCGCCGTGATGCTGAGGTCGTCCATGAGGTGCGGCAGGGCCACACCCATGATGGTCTCGTTCAGAATGACCACGAACGCCGAGACCAGCAGCAGTCGAATCACCAGCTGGTTGCGCTTGGCATCGGCATCGGGGCGGCGGTCCACCGTGGTTGTGGGCACGCTGGCTGTTGTGGTCATAACTGGTCCTGACAGTGGTACGAAAAGGATATGCATAAAACGACATGCGAAAATGAGCGGCCGCCGCCCCCGAGCCGGCTCGCTGTGTGCGCCTCTAGGTGCAGCGTTTTGCAGGGTGTGAATTATTCCTGGGCACGCGAATTAGCCACCGAGAACCGGGTGAGGCGCGCGATTTAGGCCAGGCGGAGCTTGAGATAGGGCGCGGTGCGGCTGGTCGGGTGGGCCGCCACGGTCGCGGGGGTGCCGGCCGCGATGATTTGGCCGCCCTGGTCGCCACCGGACGGGCCGAGGTCGATCACCCAGTCGGCGGCGGCGATCACGTCCATCTCGTGTTCAACCACGACGACGGTGTTGCCGGCTTCGACCAGGCGTCCGAGCTGCTGCAGGAGCAGCTCGACGTCGGCCGGATGCAGCCCGGTCGTCGGCTCGTCGAGCAGATAGAGGGTGTGGCCACGGCGGGCGCGCTGCAGCTCGGTCGCGAGCTTGATGCGCTGGGCCTCGCCGCCGGAAAGCTCGGTGGCTGGCTGCCCGAGTCGCAGATAGCCCAGGCCCACCTCGCGCAGGGTTTCGAGGCTGCGCGCGGCGACGGGGACGTCTTCGAGAAAGTCGAGTGCGGCATCCACTGTCAGGCCGAGTACCTGGGCGATGTTCTTGCTGCGGTAGGTCACCGCGAGGGTCTCGGGGTTGTAGCGCGAACCCCCGCAGTCCGGGCAGGGCGCGTAGCTGCCCGGCAGAAAGAGCAGTCCGACCGCCACGAAACCCTCACCGAGGCAGGTCTCGCAGCGGCCGCCGGCCACGTTGAACGAGAACCGTGACGCGGTGAAGCCGCGCGCCCTGGCGTCGTCGGTGGCGGCAAAGGTGGCTCGAACGGCATCGAACAGGCCGGTATAGGTGGCGAGGTTGGAGCGCGGGGTGCGGCCGATCGGCTTCTGGTCAACCTGCACCAGGCGATCCACGGCTTCGAGGCCGGTGACCGCGGCGACCGGGCTCGAGTCGAACTCGACTTCGGTATCGGGGTCGCCCAGATCGAGCACCGGAACGTCGTCGGGGTCGGGGTGCAGGTGTCGACCGACGGCCTCGGCGAGCACCTGGCTGACCAGGGTGGATTTGCCCGAGCCGCTGACGCCGGTGACGGCCGTCAAAACCCCGAGCGGAATCTGCGCATTGAGACGCTGCAGGTTGTGCCGGGTCACGTCGTGCAGGCCCAACCAGCCAAGCGGATGCCGCAGCTCTGCCCGCGCCACCGGCTCCCGGTCCGCAGCAAACAGGTACCGCCGCGTGACCGAGGCGTCGACCTCGGCCAGCCCCGCGGTCGGCCCGCTATAGAGCACCTCGCCGCCACCCTCGCCGGCCCGAGGACCGACGTCGACGACCCAGTCGGCGCGTCCGACGACGTCCATATTGTGTTCGACCACGAAGACGGAGTTGCCCGAGAGCTTGAGCTGCTCGAGCACGAGCAGCAGCGGCTCGGCGTCGGCCGGGTGCAGACCGGCCGAGGGCTCGTCGAGCACGTAGATCACCCCGAACAGGCCAGAGCGCAGTTGGGTGGCGATGCGCAGCCGCTGCATCTCGCCCGGCGAGAGCGTGGGGGTCGAGCGGCCGAGGGCCAGATAGCCGAGGCCCAGTTCGAGCAGCACATCGATGCGGCGCAGCAGGTCCCCGGCCAGGGTGACGGCCACCTCTGACACAGAGTCGCCCGACACAATCGGCCGCAGAACATCGGCCAGAGCCTTCATCGGCAGGGCGTTGAGCTCGGCGATCGAGTGACCGGCCACGGTGACGGCGAGGGCTTCCGGCTTCAGGCCACTGCCACCGCAGTCGGGGCACGGGCCGGTATCGACGTAGCGCAACACCCGCTGCCGCACGTTCGGGCTCTTGCTGTCGGCGAGGGTGTGCAGTACGAAACTCTTGGCGCTCCAGAACCGGCCCTGGTAGGGCTTGGCGATGCGGTCGCGCTGCGGCACGACCTCGACCACCGGCTGTTCCTCGGTAAACAGAATCCAGTCCCGGTCGGCTCTGGACAGGTCCTGCCAGGGCAGGTCGATGTCGTAGCCGAGCACCGCGACGATGTCGCGCAGGTTCTTGCCCTGCCAGGCACCGGGCCAGGCCGCGATGGCGCCGTCGCGAATGCTGAGGGTGGGATCGAGCACCATCGATGCTTCACTGACCGTGTGCGCCATACCCAGACCGTGGCAGCGCGGGCAGGCACCCATCGCGGTGTTCGGTGAAAAGGAGTCGGATTCGAGGCGACCGGCAGCATCCGCTGGATATATGCCGGCACGGGAATACATCATGCGGAGCGAGTTAGACAGCGTGGTGACCGTGCCGACGCTCGAACGGGAACTCGGTGTACCGCGTCGTTGCTGCAGGGCGACCGCCGGGGGCAGGCCGGTGATCTCATCGACGTGCGGGGTATGCCCTTGTTGAATGAGCCGACGGGCGTAGGGCGCTACCGACTCAAAGAAACGGCGCTGAGCCTCGGCAAAGATGGTGCCGAAGGCGAGCGAGGATTTGCCGGAGCCCGAAACGCCGGTGAAGGCCACGATGGCGTCCCGGGGCACATCGACGTTCACATTGCGCAGGTTGTTCTCGCGGGCACCGCGCACCCGCACGAAACCCTCGGATTGATTTTCACTAAGCATCCGAGCAAGTGTAGTTCGCTCGATTGGGAACCGCGCGGCTCAGATCGAGGTGGCGTCCTCGACCTGACCGACGAGCTCTTCGATGATGTCCTCCAGAAAGAGCACACCGGTCACGGTGCCGTTTGCGTCGAAGGACGTCGCTACGTGCGCTCCGAGGCGTCGCATCGACGCGAGCGCGTCTTCCAGCTCGCTGTCACACGACACGGATGCGAGACGACGCAGCCGTTTGCTCGGTACCGGCTGGGTGAAGGTGTCGCCGCTGGTGAGATCCATGACGTCCTTGAGGTGCAGGTAGCCGGTCGGCTGATCGTCGTCGTCGGTGAGGATGTACCGCGAGAATCCGTGCTGGCTGACGGCCCGCTGAATGTCGGCCGGTGAGGCCGTGGAGGGCAGGCAGACCATCGATTCGATCGGCACCTGCACGTCGGACACCTTTTTCGCCGTGAACTCGAACGCGGCTGTGAGCGTGCCGGAGGCATCCTGCAGCATGCCCTCGCGGGTGGACTGCTCCACGATGCTGGCGACCTCGTCGAGGGTGAACGCGCTCGTCGCCTCGTTTTTGGGCTCGACCTTGCACAGGCGCAGCACGCCGTTGGCTAGCCAGTTCAGGCTGAAGATGATCGGGTTGAACACCCGAGCCACGAACACGAGTGGCGGCGCCAGAATGAGGGCGGCCTTTTCGGGAACGGAGAACGAGATGTTCTTCGGAATCATCTCGCCGAAGACAACGTGCAGAAAGGTCACCAGAATCAGCGCGAAGCTGAAGGCGATCGTGCTGATCATGCCCTCGGAGAGGCCGGTGTCCGCGAGCGGGTATTCGAGCAGACCGTGAATGGCCGGCTCGGAGACGTTCAGAATGAGCAGTGAGCACACCGTGATACCCAGCTGGCTGGTGGCGAGCATGAGTGTGGCGTGTTCCATGGCCCACAGGGTGGTCTTGGCAGCCTTGCTGCCCTGGGCGGCGAGCGGTTCAATCTGGGAGCGCCGGGCGGAGATGACGGCGAATTCGGCGCCGACGAAGAACGCGTTCACCACCAACAGGACGACGAGCCAGATCAGTCCGGGCAAGTACGCGGTTAAATCGGCGCTACTCATGGATCAGGTCTTTCTGAATTTTATTGACGATGCGGTCGTGCGGGGTGGCGAGGCTCGGATCGGTCTCGGGGTCGACGGGCGTGTAGCGGACGCGGTGAACGCGTACGCCGTCGACGCGGTCGATGCGCAGCACGCCGCCCTCGATGGCGACCTCGTCACCGAGTTCGGGAATGCGATCGAGCTGATCGGCGAGGAATCCGCCGACCGTGTCGTAGTCGCCGTCGGTCGGGACGGTGACGCCGGCCCGGTCGAACAGCTCGTCGGGGCGCCAGGCCGCGTCGAACACGACCGACCGGCCGGAGCGGATGACGCCGGCCTTGGCCCGGTCATGCTCGTCTTCCAACTCGCCGACGAGTTCTTCGACGAGGTCTTCGAGGGTGACGATGCCGGCGGTTCCGCCGTATTCATCGGCGACCACGGCAATCTGGAACCCCTGCTGGCGCAGAGCGGCGAGCAGGGAATCTACGCCCATGGTCTCGGGAACGCGCAGGGCCTCCACTTTCAGGTCAGCTGCCGTCACCGTGGCCCGCTCATCCAGTGCAACGGCGAAGGCCTGTTTCACGTGCAATACGCCGACGATGTCATCGGCGTTCCTGTCGATCACGGGGAACCGTGAGTAGCCGGTGCTGGTCGCAAGACGCACAACGGCCTCGGCCGTGTCGGTGACATGAACAGAGGCCATGCGCACCCTCGGCGTCATGACATCGGCAGCAGAATGGTCGGAGAACCGCAGGGTGCGGTGCAGCATGGCGGCGTGGTCGTCGTCCAGCACCCCCTCGAGGGCTGAGCGGCGCACCAGAAAGCTCAGCTCTTCGGCGCTACGGGCGCCGGAGAGTTCTTCTTTCGGCTCGATGCCGAACCGGCGAATGATCGCGTTGGCCGTGTTGTTGAACAGCAGAATGACGGGTTTGAACACGGCCGTGAACACGGTTTGGGCCGGCACGACGATTTTCGCGGTTGCCAACGGCACGGCGAGGGCGAAGTTCTTTGGAACGAGCTCGCCGACCACCATGGAGAACAGCGTCGCGAGCGAGATCGCGATTATCGTTCCCAGCAGCGGCACGATGCCGGCCGGTACGCCCGCACTTGTCAGCGGCCCGCTGAGCAGGGATCGAATGGCCGGTTCGAAGGTGAATCCGGTCAGCAGCGTGGTGAGGGTGATGCCCAGTTGGGCGCTCGACAGGTGCGTCGAGGTGATCTTGAGCGCCTTAATAGTCGGACCGAGTCGCTTTTCGCCGCGATCGCGGCGAGCTTCGAGCTCATTGCGGTCGAGCGTAACCAAGGCGAACTCGGAGGCTACGAAAATTCCCGTTCCGACGGTGAGTAGGAGTCCTACGCCCACCATGATCCACTCATACATGTTGTGCTCCTCTCAGATCGAGAGGCATGTCGGTGGTGGCGGGCGAGGGTTTATGCGAGGGAGGGTCTTCCATTGTGCGTCTAAACCTATAGGCAGATGCTGACAAAACGCCGGTTCGCCGCGTTTCGGCCGTGACAGGGCCTGGGTACTGGGGCGGTCACCTCGGGCCCGGCCAGCCGGGAATTCAACGCGACGAGCACCCCGCCGGCCAGCGGAACGGCGTAGTGGGCGATTAGCATCTCGGGTATATTCGGCGCGAGGAATATAACCCGGTCGCCCGGCGTGATACGCGAGCGGATGGCGTGGGCCAGCTCCTCGGCGGCCTGCGCGAACTCCAGGTAGCTCTAGCGCCGAGCGCCGTAAACGATCGCATCCTTGTTTGGGAATACTTCGGCGCTGCGCTGGAGAAATCGCATCGGTGTGAGCGGTGAATCGTTGGGCGAGCTGGTCTTGGTATCAATCACGCGGGACTCCTGTGTCCGGAAAGATGCACCGAAGTGGGGCTAGTGGAAGGCGCTGACCCCGGTGAGGTCACGGCCGATGAGCAGCGACTGGATGCTCTCGGTGCCCTCATAGGTGTGGATTGACTCGATGTCAGCGAGGTGCCGAATAACGTGGTTTTCGAGCAGGATGCCGTTGCCACCGAGCATGTCGCGGGCTAGCGACGCGAGCGAGCGCGCCGCCCGGGTGTTGTGGAATTTGGCCAGGCTGGCCTGGATCGGGCGCAGCGTTCCGGCCGCGTCGAGTTCGGCCAGGCGCATGCAGTGCAACTGCATCGAGGTGAGTTCGGAGAGCATGAGAGTGAGGCGTTCTTGCACGATCTGAAAACCGGCGATCGGCTTACCGAACTGCACCCGCTGCTGGGCATAGTTGAGGGCGGCTTCGAACACCGCAGTGGCGTGTCCGAGAGCCGACCAGGCCACACCGAGCCGGGTCGCGAACAGTACGACAGCGGTGTCCGTGAAGGTGTGGGTGCCCGGCAGGACGGCGTCCAGCGGAATGCGCACGTCGGTCAGCGTGACGCGGGCCTGGTGCACGGCCCGCAGGGAGCCCTTACCGAGCATCGTCTCACCGTGGTAGCCCGGCAGGGACTGATCGACCAGAAATCCGCGCACGTTGCCGTCGTCGTCGCGGGCCCAGACCACGGTCACGTCGCCGACCGAGCCATTGCCGATCCACTTCTTCTCGCCGTTGATCACCCACTCGTCACCGTCTCGGTGGGCGGTGGTCTCCAAGGCCACCGAATCCGAGCCGTGGTCCGGTTCGGTCAGGGCGAAGGCACCGAGCTTTTCGGCCCGGGCCAGCGGCACCAGCCAGGTGGCCTTCTGCTCGTCGCTGCCGAACATGGCGATGCTGCGCAGGGCGAGCCCGCCCTGCACGGCCACGACGGTGCCCATCGAACCATCGCCGCGGGAGATTTCCATGTTGACCAGGCCAGCCGCGAGCGGAGACATGGGAGTGAGGCCCGGACCTTCGACGCCGTCCGTGAGCAGGTCAAGCGCGCCGAGGCGGCGAGCCAGGTGCAGCGGGTACTCCGCTTTGTCCCAGGCTTCGCTCAGCTCGTCGAGCGTCTCCACCGCAAAGGTACGTGCCCTGCCCCAGAAGGCCCGATCCGCCTCGGGAACATCGGCGAAGACGCCGTAATAGTCGGTGTCAAGCGGGGCGGACACATCGTAATCGGGCATCATTGCCTTTCGCAGCAGCGGGTGTGACTACAGTTCTACCTGACACTGAGTTTCAGGTCAAGTGACACTTAGTGTCACATGCCGCCCGATTGGTACCGGCCCGCGATCGCCCGGGCGACGTCGTCGGGCAGGGCGGAGGCCGGAAACACCGCGACCAGCAGCTCGCTGTCCGGGGTGGCCGCGGCCACGCCTCCGGGGGCAAAGCGAGTGCGTACCGCCTGCAGGTGGGCGGCCAGTCCTGCCGAATCCAGCATCCGTTCTGTTCCGGCAGCGCGAATCATGCGGCGCAGCTCATAATTGTGCGTGGCCGTCACTGCCGCAGCGAATTGAATGGCCAGCACCGGATCGACCTGCGGCAGCCGTCGCCGCAGATAGGCCGAAAAGGTCTTCTCATAGCGCGACACCATGACCGTTTCCCGGTCGCGCAGAACGGATGTCTGGCGCACCACCCGGTCGCGCACCCGCACGACCTCGAGGCGCTCCCGAAATCGCTCGAAAACAAGCGCGGCAGCGTCGCACACGGCCAGCCACGGGTCATCGTGCTCGCGGGTGAAATACTCGCCGATCTGCTCGAGCAGCTCATCATGATCGGCGAAGATCACGTCGTCCTTCGACCGGAACTGTCGAAAAAAGGTGCTGCGGGACACCCCGGCGGCGGCGGCGATCTGGGCCGCGCTGGTGGCCTCGTATCCCTGGGTGTGGAACAGGCCGACGGCGATGTCGGCGACGGCGACGCGGCTGCGGGCATCCGCTTGCCGGGAGCCGGAAACCGGGGCGAGGGCGGTGAGTGCGGCTGGTGCAGACGGATCAGACATGGTCTGGCGAAATTAGCACGGAACGGTGGGCGGCCGTCGCGCCGCCGCGAGAAGACGGTCGGGGCCCGGGCCCGGAACGCGGGAGACGGTGGATGGACATACCGGCGTATGCACAAGGTTTCCATAAGGCCCGCACAGCACTCTTGCAGCGTTCGCTCATCCTGAAGAGATAGGTACGTCATGAGCAGGTTCGAAGGTAAGGGAATCGTTCGCAGCAACTGCAATTCCAGCGGAATGCGAGGTAATCCACCTTTCCAGGACAGTGCAAGACCCAAGCGGGTTCTCGGCAAGCCCATGCGCATACTCGCCGCCGGCATGGCTGCCGTGCTCTACACCGGACTCGGCCTGTCGGCCGCCCTCCCGGCCCAGGCCGCCGTCGCCCCGGTCGGCCAGGGATTCGCCGTGACGGCCTCTGACCTCGCCTACATTCTCAAGCAGATCAAGATTGCTGAAGCCCACGTGGCCAACACCACTTCGACCACCGGCCCCTGTGGCGCCCTGGTCGGAACGGGCCCCAACCAAATCGCCAGCCCGTTGCTCTCGCTCGGCCTGCGTACCGTCGACGGTTCCTGCAACAACCTGCAGCCCGGCCAGGATCAGTTCGGCGCCGCCGACCAGGTCTTCCCGCGCCTGGCGACGCCGGTCTTCTCCGCAGCGGATGTCACTCCCTCCGGCTTCGGACCGCCGAACCCGACCTCCTACGCCCAGAAAAAGGGCCTCGTCTTCGACTCGGAGCCGCGCACGGTCAGCAATTTGATCGTCGATCAGACCTCGACCAACCCGGCCGCCATCGCTGCCGCCGGAAACCCGGTGCGGACCCAGGGCAATGAGGGCGTTGTGGCCTGCACGACCGACCCGAGCCCGGACGTGCCGTTCGGCGTTCCCGCCGGCTGTATCCCCTCCCACGAGACGCTGTTCATGCCGAATGTGACGACCGACGTCGGCCTCTCGCCGCCATACAACTCCCTGTTCACCCTGTTCGGCCAGTTCTTCGACCATGGCATTGACCAGACGGTCAAGGGCGGCGGCACCGTCTTCGTGCCCTTGCAGGCCGATGACCCGCTGGTCGCCGGGCCGGACCACGTGTTCGGCAACGCTGACGACCTCGACCCGAACCTGCGCTTCATGGTGCTGACCCGCGGCCAGAACCAGCCCGGAGCCGACGGCGTCGCGGGCGATAACCCGTCCACCCCGGCCGATGAGAGCGCCGACGACATTCGGGATGCCCTCAACACTAACTCGCCTTGGATCGACCAGAGCCAGACCTACTCCTCGCACGCCTCGCACCAGGTATTTCTGCGCGAGTACGTCACCGAGGGAAATCGACCGGTTGCCACCGGCAAGCTGCTCGGCGGACCGGCCGGACCCACAGCTGGCGGTATGGCCACCTGGGCGACCGCCAAGGCCCAGGCCGCGAACGTGCTCGGACTCCTGCTCGTCGACCAGAACGTCACCAACATTCCGATGTTGGCAGTGGATGCCTACGGCAAGTTCATCCCGGGACCGCTGCGCGGAATGCCGCAGTATGCCACCGCGACCGGCCTGGTCGAGGGTGACCCGGCGAACCCCGTGGCCGTTCCGAGCAACGTGCTGTACTTCAACACCCCGTTCCTCACCGACATCGCGCACAACGCGGAGCCGAAAGCCGGACTGACCCCGGACGGTAACTCGACTGCATCCGCTGACTTCGCCAGCCAGCCGGCCGGAACCTACGACGATGAAATGCTCAACGCGCACTTCATCGCCGGAGACGGTCGCGTCAACGAGAACATCGGCCTGACCGCCATTCACCAGGTCTTCCACTCGGAGCACGACCGCCTGGTGGACGCTATCGAGAACACCCTGACCAACGACACTTCTGCCAAGGGCGTTGCGGCCCTGGCCGAGTGGAAGCTGGCCAGCGGAGCCGCCGGCTGGAACGGTGAACGCCTGTTCCAGGCGGCCCGTTTCGTCAACGAGATGGAGTACCAGCACCTCGTGTTCGAGGAATTCGCGCGCAAGGTGCAGCCTGGTATCAACCCGTTCGAACCGTTCGCGTTCACCCAGACCGAGATCAACCCGGCGGTCAAGGCGGAGTTCGCCCACGCCGTGTACCGCTTCGGTCACTCCATGCTGACCGAGACGATTTCGCGTCTCAACGAGGACAAGCCCGGCGTTGACGGCCTGTTCGGTACTGGTGATGACGTTCTGGGCAGCCAGAACAACATCTCTCTGCTCGACGGGTTCCTCAACCCGCCTGCGTATACCGACGGCGGACCGGAGGGACAATTAACCTCGGAGCAAGCCGCCGGCAGCATCATCATGGGCATGAGTGACCAGGTTGGTAACGAGCTCGACGAATTCGTCACCGATACCCTGCGCAACAACCTGCTGGGACTACCGCTCGACCTGGCAGCGATCAACATGACCCGTGCGCGTTCTGAGGGCGTGCCGCGGTTGAACGTGTTCCGCCGCGACCTGTTCAACAGGACCAACGACGGGGCGCTCAAGCCCTACACGAACTGGATCGACTTCGGAGAGAACCTCAAGCACCCGGAATCGCTGATCAACTTCGTGGCCGCCTATGGTCAGTTCCCCACCATCACGGGCGCGACCACGCTCGACGGCAAGCGCGACGCCGCGCGACTGATCGTGAGCCCCGATGCCCTCGCCTTGGAAGTTTCTCCGGACGGGGCCATGGACTTCATGAACAGCACGGGAGCGTGGGCCAACTCGGGCACGCACTCGATCACCGGTCTCGACGAGGTCGACCTCTGGGTCGGCGGACTCGCGGAGATGACCACGCCGTTCGGTGGCCTGCTCGGCACGACGTTCAACTACGTGTTCGAGAACCAGATGACCGACCTGCAAAACGGTGATCGGCTGTACTACCTGGCCCGCACGCCCGGCATGAACCTGCGCACCCAGCTGGAGGGCAACTCGTTTGCTGAATTGATGATGCGCAACACGAACGCGCATTCGCTCAAAGCGGACCCCTTCGCCACGGCCGACTGCAAGTTCGAGCTGAAGAACCTGGCTGGAACCGTCGCAGGCTTCGCGGCTTCGGGCAACACCGTCGCCAACGACCCGCAGTCCGAGTGTGACGAGACAGCGCTGCTGATTCGCATGCCCGACGGCACGATCAAGTACCGTGCCCGCAACACGGTCGACCCGACCGGCATCAACGGCCAGGCGGTCTACAACGGCACCGCCCAAGTGGATCGGGTATTCGGCGGCAACGACAACGACACCTTTTGGGGTGGCCTCGGCAACGACGTCATCGAGGGTGGTGGCGGAGCCGACGTGGCTCTCGGCGGTGAAGGTGACGACATCATCACCGACCTTGCCGGAGACGACGTGCCCAAGGGTGGCCCCGGTAACGACGCGATCGACGCCGGTCCCGGACTCGACATCATCATGGGTGGCGAGGGCAAGGACTTCACCAACGGTGGAGCCAATGCCAACGAAACCTTCGGCGGCGCCGACGACGACTTCATCATTCTCGGTGAAAGCCTCGACGCGGCCTTCGGTGACGGTGGCGACGACTGGGAAGAGGGCGGCAACCAACCCGACCTCATGATCGGAGACAGTAGCAATCTGTTCTTCCTGGACGACTCACAGAAGCCCGGTCACGACTTCATGATCGGCCAGGGCGGCGATGACGACTACGACATGGAGGGTGGCGACGACATTGGCGTTGCCGGTCCGGGAATCGAAAAGAACGCTGGCGGGTCCGGCTACGACTGGTCGACCGGCCAGGGTGACCCGCAGGCGCAGGACGCCGATCTGGCCCTGCCGATCGCGCCCCTCGACATTCTGCAGGTCGGTGTGCGCGACAAGTTCAATGAAGTCGAGGCACTTTCCGGCTGGAAGCTGAATGACATCCTGCGTGGTGACGACATTGTTCCCGGTGCTGTGGGTGGCGGCGGCTTCATCGGCTGTGACGTTCTGGACCAGGCCGGAGTTGACCGCATTGCGGGCTTCGACGCGCTGATTCCGGAATTCACGACCACGCTGGCATCCGTTGTCGCACTGTCGGCACAGGGTGACTGCCCGATCCTGACCGGCCCGAACGTCTGGGGCGCCGGCAACGTGCTCCTCGGCGGCGGCGGAAGCGACCTGATCGAGGGACGAGGAGCCGACGACATCATCGACGGTGACGCGTACCTCAGCCTTCGACTGAGCGTTCGGACCAACCCGAACGATCCGGCGACGGAGATCGGCAGTGCCAGCATCAACGGCACGAACCAGAGTGCAATGACCAGCCAGTACCTCTCCGACGGCGCCGGTGGGCTCACCGGGCCGACGCTGCAGGAAGCTGTCTTCGCCGGCGCGGTCAACCCGGGCAACATCGTGGCTGTCCGCGAGATCCTGTACGGATCTGGCGGAACCGACACGGCGCAGCTCTCAGGACTGACCAGCGATTACGAAGTCACCACCACCGGCGGCGACGGCACGCTCGGGTCTGCCGGATCGACCACAACGGTGCACGACAACCGCGGTACCGACGGTACAGACACCCTGCGCAACATCGAACGCCTGCAGTTCAGCGACACCGTGGCTCCGGGAACCCCGACCATCGGTGCTGCCATTGCCGGCAACGGGCAGGCAACCGTGGACTGGACCGCGTCGCCGACCGGCATCGCCACCAGCTTCTCGGTGAAGGTGCTCGACGCGTTCGGAGGCCAATTCGGTGCACTCCGCACCGCAGCCGGAACCGCGTTCAACCTGGTTGTCACCGGGCTGAACAACGGCTCCAGCTACACCTTCCAGGTATCGGCGACCAATGCGGAGGGGACGAGCGCATTCTCGGCACCGTCCAACGCGGTGACTCCGTCGGCACCGGTGGTGCAGGTGGTCGCCGATGCTCCGACGATCGGAACCCCGGTCGCCGGTAACGCCCAGGTGGCCGTGAACTGGACGGCCCCGACGCCGGTGGCCAACCAAGCGACAATCACGGGCTACCTGGTTCGCACCTACGAAGGAACGAGCGCCACGGTGTTCCGAACCTCGCTGGTCGCTGACGTCTCTACCGTCACGATTACCGCTCTGACCAACGGAACCGGGTACACCTTCGACGTCGCCGCGATCAACGCGGTCGGCACCGGAGCGGCCTCGGCCCGGTCAGTGGTAGTCACCCCGACCGCCCCGGTGGTGCAGGTGGTAGCTGGAGCTCCCGTGATCGGAACCCCGGTTGCCGGTAACGCATCGGCGACAGTGAACTGGGCCGCCCCGGCACCGGTGGCCAACCAGGCACCGATCACGGGCTACCGGGTGCGCACCTTCGTCGGAACGGGAGCAACGGCTGTTGCCACCGCGACGGTGGCCAACGTCACCAGCACGGTGATCGGGTCGCTGACCAACGGAACCGGGTACACCTTCGATGTCGCCGCGATGAACGCGGTCGGCACCGGAGCGGCTTCCGCTCGTTCGGTCGCGGTCACACCGCGCACGGAGTTCGTGCTCCCCACGGTGATCGCACGCACGCCGGCCTCCGGTGCTCGCTCGGTCAGCCAGACCGGCAATCTGACGGCAACGTTCAGTGAACCTGTCGCTGGGGTCAGCGGAACGACGTTCGTGCTGCGGCTCGGTACCACGGTGGTTCCGGCGCTGGTTTCGTACAATGCCACGACTCGGGTCGCGACGTTGAACCCGAGTGCGACTTTGCTCGCCGACCGCAGCTACACGGCTACTCTGTCGGGCATTCGGGACGCGGCCGGCAACACGATGGCGACAAGTACCTGGTCGTTCATCACCGGCCCGGCTCCGACGATCACCACGAGAACTCCCGCTTCGGGAGCCACCGGGGTGCGCCGGAACGCCAACGTGCTCGCGACCTTCAGCGAAGACATCACCGGAGTCAGCGCGACCACGGTTCAGATCACCCGGGTCTCCACCGGCGCGGTTGTCACATCGGCGGCGGCGTTCAACGCCACCACCAACGTGTTGACGATCAACCCCTCGGTGACCCTGACCTCCAATGTTCAATACCGGGTGACCATCACCGGTGGTACCACGAGCGTTCGAGATCTGATCGGAAACCCCCTGGTGACGGGTACGTGGACCTTCACGACCGGCACCGTGCTCTAAGAACGACCTGATCCGCTTCACCCGGCCGGCGACTGAATCCAGTCGCCGGCCGGTCCCACCACTACAGCTGAACAGCACAAAGCCTTGAGGAGAGAAATGACATCACGCAGGGAAGTTCTCCAGCTCGGCGCCTTCGGTGCGCTTGGTCTGGCCAGCATGGAAGGGAATGACAATGACGTTCCGATCGTGCCGCTGCCCACTCAAAGCCAGCTCGCCCCCGCGAATATGCCGGTGCCCTACGCCGGCGTCTTTCGCCGCCCGCCGGTGCTGGCCCCGTACCAAACCGGTTTCGACGAGGGTGACCCCGACCGCCCATTCGCCCGGTACGCACTCACCCAAAAACTTGGCCAGGCGCAGTTTGTGCCGGGCCTGTCGACCACGATCGCCGGCTACAACGGCATCTTCCCAGGGCCGACCATTCGGGCTAGGCAGGGCACCCGGTGCGAGGTGCGCATTCGCAACGCACTGCCGGCCAAAGGCCTGCTACATCCCAGCGCCTTCCGCACCGTGACCCACCTGCACGGCTCGGCGTCGCTGCCACAGTACGACGGCTATGCGAACGACTCGACGGCGCCCGGCAACGTCAAGACCTACCGATATCCGAACTGGCAGAATGCCCGCACTTTGTGGTACCACGACCATAATCAGCACCTCACCGCCCAGAACGTCTATTCGGGACTGGCCGCGTTCTACCCCCTGACCGACAGCTATGAGAGTGCGCAACTCCCCCAGGGGGAGTTCGACGTACCGCTGATGATCTCCGACGCCATGTTCAACGCCGACGGATCGCTTGGATACAACGACCGGCTGCACAGCGGCCTCTACGGCGACATCATCCTGGTCAACGGGGTGCCGTGGCCGACCATGAAGGTCAAGCCACGCATCTACCGCTTTCGCGTGCTGGTCGCCTCCATTTCGCGGTCCTATCGCCCAACCTTGTCGACCGGCGACCCGGTCTACATCGTCGCGACTGATGGCGGGATGGTGCCCATCGTTCAGCCCGTCGCCTCCTGGCGCCACGGCACGGCAGAGCGGTACGAGATCCTGATCGACTTTCGCAAGTATCGGGTCGGGCAAAAGATCGGCCTGCTGAATCTGAGCAACAAGAACAACGTCAACTTCGTCAACACCAACAAGATCATGCAGTTCGAGGTCGGTGCTGATTCCGGGTCGAACCTGGGCGGCATCACGTCGATTCCGGCAACGCTCGATGACGGCGGCTCTGTCAACCCGCACCAGGGCGGGATCGCCACGATGAGCCTCACCCCTGCCATGGCCAAAGTCAAACGCAGCCTCAAGGTGGAGAAGGTGAATGGCGTCTGGAAGATCAATGGCACGACCTGGGACGACGTCGTGGCCTCCCGCTTCACCCAGTTGTTCGCGAACCCGCAGCCTTACGATGTCGAGCAGTGGACCATCACCAACGGCTCCGGCGGTTGGTTCCACCCGGTGCACATTCACCTGATCGATGCCAAGATCGTCGGCCGAAACACCAACGGCGGCAAGCCGTTCGTCTGGGAAAACGGGCCGAAGGACGTCTTCTACGTCGGCGAGAACGAGTCGATCACGGCGCTCATGCAGTTCGACACCGGGCCGGAGGCCGGCGGCCGCTACATGATTCACTGCCACAACCTGGTGCACGAGGACCATGACATGATGGCGCAATTCGCGGTGGGAGACTCCCGGGTGAACGACCCGATCTCCTCCGATCCCGCCTATTGGGACACGATGCCGATGAATGCCTACCCGCCGGTGTACCTGCCGGGGCTGCCAGCCGGCACCTGATGGTTCACGCGACCCGTCCGACCTCGGCGGTGCGGCTGCTCGCTCTGCTCAACGCTGGTTTACTGGCGGCTGGAGTGCTGAGTGGCTGCACGGCTTGGGCCTCGGCCTCGGCCTCGGCCCCGCCTGGCACGACCAGCACCTCGACTAGGCCAGCCGCGGCATCCGCTTCACGCAGCGAAATTGGCAATGGCCGACCCCTGGTCAACTACGACGGACCACTGGTGCAACGCCGGGTCGTACTCGCGATACATACGAAAGCGGATGCCGATCTGCCCACGTTGCGCGCCGGCGTGGACCAGCATGCCGACGGTGCCAACCTCAGGCTCGCCGAGATTTCCCCCGATGTGTTGCCGGCCGGGGTGCTGGAGCAGGCCGTGCCCCAGCTGACCCTGCTGCTGCCGGCGGGGTCGACCGAAGACGACGCGCGCGGCCTTATCGATGCATCGACGGCCACCCAACCCGCGCAGTACTTCGTGCTGACCGTTCTGGTGCACGATCTCGTCTTCGAGGTGGACGCGACCGACCCGGGGGCGTTGGCCGATGCTATTGCGCGTGAAGGCATCCTCTCTGATGCTCTGGGAAACTACGAGACCACGGCTGGCGCCGACACCTTGGGCGTGAGCTACCTCGGGACACTGTTGGGCGACGAAATGGTGGACTCCGTGCGCAGCGCGATGGCACGCCCGGCCGGCACCACACCCCGGCGGGTGGCTGTCCTGGCCGGCACTCCCGGCGGGGCGGGCGTTGACATCGCCGCCGAACCGATCCCACAGCCGGTGGTCTTGGCTGGCGGAACCTCGCATGAGGTGGTGAGCGATGCGCCGGTGGCCGGGGCCGAGGTTGACTCGACACCGTTGGGACCGTGGCTGGCCTACTGGATCGGACTCGCGGTGGTGCTGGGCGTGACGGTGCTGCTCGCCGGTTGGAGTCTGGTGCAGCGGCGGCGCGGACTTCGGGCTAGCGCGTTCGAACCGGAACGACCCGATCCAGAGTAGCCATGACGGAGGTACCACCGCCCACCCAGGAGCGCACTTCGAGGGTGCCGCCGGCGACCTCGATGGTGTCGCGCATGATGCGCAGACCCATGTGATTCTCGGGTGCGTCCGCGGCCATGTCGAAGCCGCAGCCGTTGTCATGGATGAGCAGGATGGTGCGATCGGTATCTTGCATGAGCGTCAGCTCGACGGTGCCGGCCTTGGCATGCTTCACGGTGTTGGCGAGCACCTCGCGGGCCACCCGATAGAACATCGCCGAGCGGTCCCGGTCGAGATCGCAGTCGGGGGGAATATGCAGTTTGACCTCGATGTCGTGCTCGAGCAGCGGGGCGGCCAGCCGGGTGAGGGCGGCCAGCAGTCCGAGTTCGGCCAGATCGGGTGGGTAGAGCTCGGTCGTCATAGCGCGCAGGGTGCGCACGTTTTTTTGCAGGATGGCCTTGGCCTGGCCGAAGAGCGCCCGATTCTCGGGGGTGGAATGCATTTCCTCGGCTTCGAGGGCGTAGGACAGGCCGGCCAGATCTTGAATGACTTCGTCGTGCAGATCACGGGCAATGCGCTGGCGTTCCAGGTCGGAGGCGTCGATCGCGTGCTGCAGGAGGCGGCGTTTCGTTGACTGGTGACCCTGGATGCGCCGGGCCAGCTGGATCGCCGGCACGAGCTGGGCCATTTGAAGGGCTCCAAGGGACAGCAGGAAGGTGGGAATCAGCCCGACCACGAGTGCGTTTTGCTCGTCACGGACCCCGTCGTCATTGAAGTACGCCTCCAAAATTACGACCTGACCGTTGGCCGCCGTGGTGCGCACGTGCACCTCGACCAATTCGCCGGCCTGGGATTCGTGCGCGTTCTCGGCGCCGTCCTGCACGCCGAGGTTTGCATGCCCCTTGCCTCCGGCCAGGAGTTCAGGGGCAAAGCTCGGCAGGTCGAAGACCTGGCCGACCAATGCCGGGAAGTCGGAGTACACGATTCGCCCTCCGGAATCCCAGACCTTGATGCGCACAATCGATCCGTCGGAGATGCGGGGAGCCAGGCGGTCGTCCAGCCGACGGGTCGATCCGGGCAACCCCGCGAGGAGGTCGTCGGTAATGAGCGGTCCGATGGAATAGTCGGCGAGGCGTTGAGCCTGTTGGATGGCGTTGTCCATGGCGTTGCTCATGGATTCAGCGCGAACCCAGAGTGCGGCCGGCACGGCGATGATCATCATGGCGATGACGCCGACGGTGATGAACCGACCCACCGCCGACCGCACCTCGGAACGTTCGTCCGACCGGGTTCGGTCGAGGCGGCTGGGCTTCGCCGCCGAGTTAGACATGCTGGGCGGGAACCAAGCCCAGTCGAGTGGCGATCACGACGGCCTCCAGTTGTGAGTGTGCGCCGAGCTTGCCGAGGATGGACTTGACGTAACCCCGGCAGGTGTTCTCCGAGATGCCGAGGGTCTTGGAGTTGGCCCGAACGTCGGAACCCTCTCCCATGAGGCGGAGCACGGCGAGCTCGCGCTTGGTCAGCTCGGGAAACGGAATCTCATCGTTGTGCTGTCGGCGTCGGGCGCTGAGCAGGCTCACGAGCGACGGATGCACGATGAATCCGCCAATCCGAGCGTGCCGGAGGGTATCGAGCACCGTGGCGAGCGAACCGTCCTTGGGCAGGAAGGCGCAGACGCCGATCGCCGCGGCCTGTTCGAGGGCCTCGAGGGCCGGGTCGCCGGTGAGGATGACGATGCGGGTCTGCGGGGCGCGCGCCAGGATGGCCGCGGCCGCGACGAGCCCACTGCCGTCGGGTAGGTGATAGTCCATGACGACGACGTCGGGGCGCAGCTCCAGACACGCGGCGATACCGCTTGCGACGTCGTTGGCTGATCCGACGCTGCACAGGTCAGGCTCGCGGTTGAGGGAATCGGTGAGCAGTTCAGCGAAGGTCGTGTGATCGTCGACGATGAGAATGCGAATCTGGGCGGGCGGCGGCGGTTGAACGGCCGTTCCCTGGAAGTAAGGTTCGAGGGGGGACATTTGCGTGGTCATCTGCGGAGACCTCTCTGCCCAGTCCCGAGCTGTGTTAGCTCGATAGACGAAACCAGCATCTGCAGAACCTGAAATTCCGTCGAGTCCTGCTGTTTTTGTCCCCCATGTGATACTACCCGGGAATCAGGCGCGAGCGACGGCGCGGCGCAGGAATGACGTGATGACATCAGTGGCCTCTCGGAGGGAATCCGGGACCGGCTCTGGTCGCGGAAGTGTGCTCGTGCGGGGGTGAGAATCGGGTGCTGGCACTCCCAGGTGTTCGTGCAGCACGAGAAAAGCCGAGAGCACGTCGGCAAGGTCGCCGTCTTCGGTGGCCGTCGCGTGCAGCAGACGCAGCTGGGCTGAGCGCAGAATCTGGCCGGGTGCGCAGCCCAGTTCGCTCTGCATGGCATGGCGGCACCGGTCATAGGCCTGCAGGCCCTGGGCGTGGCACCCGGCAGCCTCCAGCCCGAGGATGAGGGCCGTCCAGGCTCGTTCATTGAGCGGGTCATTGGCAATCGCGAGGTTGGCGAGATCGACGGAATCGTCGATCCGGTGCAGAGCAGCGGCGGTTTCGGACGCCAGAACGCGGGCGACGGTCAGCCGGGACTCGTGCAGGTCCCGCGCCTCCGATGCCCACGCTGCGACCAGTTCATCGCAGAGCAGTGGGGCTTGGGCGAGGTCGAGGGCGCGAAGTAAGAAGGGGTAAGCCAGCTCGGGATTGGTTTTCTGGGCTCGTTGCAGCAGATCGTCGAACTGTTCAAGGTCGACATCGACCAGGTCGCGGTCCAACACATAGCCGCCGGTCGTCGTCTGCAACGGCCCGAACTTTCCCGCACCGGGCTGCAGGTGGCGGCGCAGCACGCTGACATAACTTTCCAGGGTGGGCAGGGCTTCGGCTGGAGGGTTTGCTCCCCAGAGCAATTCGATCAGGTGGTCTTTCGACACCGGGAGGCCAACGTGTACGAGAAGAATCTCCAGGATCTGGCGTGGTTTCGGTCCGCCGAGTTGGTGGGCGTGCAGAACAACGGGGCCGCATCGAATGGTCAGGTTGCCGAAGAGTTGAACGCTGAGGTGTGCGACGGGCGCGCTGGCTGGCTGCACTCGGGTTTCCGATTCCATTGTCATAACGACCTCCACTGTTGGAATGCGACAATGATGCCTGTTTGCCCAAGCCGGGGTAAGCCGCGGGTGGACTAGGAAATTACCCCCAATTTCGGGGATCATTTCAGGAGTTGGTATGATGCCCGGTTCCGAGGGACAGGCTGGCCCCCTGAGGCCCGTCCAGGACGAGGGCAATGACCTGATTGGGGATTTCGAAAACGAGGGTGGCTTGAACGGATGCTCCGCTCTGCTCCGCCGGGTCGACCCAGAGCGCGGTGGACCGCGCGCCGAGTCCGGACAGGGAGTAGTCGGCGGCGCGAAAGGCGAGGCCGGAGGCATCCGTTTCGGTCAGTTCGAGCAGAATGCGCACGCGGTGGGCCCCGGGCTGCACCGGGCTGGAGAGCAGATCGGCGGCGGTCGCCGGCACCCAGCCATCGGTTTCGAGCGGGATGATCGCGCTGATGCGGGCGAGTCCGCCGGGCACGGCGGCCGTATCGCCGAACGGGGTGCTCGGCTTCGTACCGGTGAGCAGCAGCACGCCAGCCAGGGCAGCCATCACGAGCCAGGCGATGGCCAATGGGATCAGAATTTTGCGGCGGCGTTGGAACAGGGTGCGAGGCGAGGGACGCCTGTGCCGTGTGGTGCCCGGATGCTTCTCCCCGTCGTCGGGACGCACCAGACGCAGCGTTACATTCGCGGGAGTCATGTGCGGAATTCTGACCGCGGGACCATGGGAAAACCCTGCTCCGGTCTGGTTTGTCGCGGATGGGCTGGCGTGGGCGCGTTCGTCAAGGACGGGATCGAGGTGCTCGGCTACGAGCACTGGAGCGCCCTCGACAACTACGAGTGCGCGAGCGGATTCCGGCCGACATTAGGGCTCATCGAGGTCGACCACGAGACGTTCGTTCGCACGCCCAAGCCGAGCCTGGCCTGGCTGGCTGGGTCGCGCGGGCGAACGGGCTGGAGTAGCGAAGGTCCTTCGCGACCGGTCGTTCACAACTGCTCGCGGCGCCAGCGATCCGGGCACCGGCGACCCCGGAAGCGGCGACCGTGGGAGTGCCCGGTGGGCATCCGCTTGTCGAAAATGACCGTCATCAGAGCACCCGCGGCGGTAGATAGACCGAGCTGCCCAGACGGGTGAACTCGGCCGACTTCTCGGCCATTCCCGCCTCGATGGCCTCGAGACTGGTGAGGCCGTTCTCTTCGGCGTACACCCGAACATCCGCTGAAATACGCATGGAACAGAACTTGGGACCGCACATGCTGCAGAAGTGGGCGGCCTTGGCTGGGCCGGCCGGCAGCGTCTCGTCGTGAAAGCTCTGCGCGGTGTCCGGGTCGAGCGAGAGCGCGAACTGGTCGGTCCAACGAAATTCGAACCGGGCCCGACTGAGGGCGTCGTCGCGTTCCTGGGCGCGCGGATGCTGTTTGCCCAGGTCGGCGGAGTGCGCGGCGATCTTGTAGGTGATCACGCCGGTTTTCACGTCGTCGCGGTTGGGCAGGCCGAGGTGTTCCTTGGGCGTGACGTAGCAGAGCATGGCGGTGCCGGCCTGGGCGATGATGGCCGCGCCGATCGCGCTCGTGATGTGGTCGTAGGCCGGAGCGATGTCGGTGGCGAGCGGGCCGAGCGTGTAGAACGGGGCCTCCTCGCAGAGTTCCTCCTCGAGCGCCACGTTTTCAACGATCTTGTGCATCGGAACGTGGCCGGGGCCCTCGATCATCACCTGCACTCCGTAGGACTTCGCGACCTTCGTCAGCTCACCGAGGGTGCGCAGCTCCGCGAACTGGGCCTCGTCGTTCGCGTCGGCGATCGAGCCGGGGCGCAGGCCGTCGCCGAGCGAGAAGGTCACGTCGTAGCGGCGCAGAATCTCGCACAGCTCCACGAAGTGGGTGTAGAGAAAACTCTCCTGGTGGTGCGCGAGGCACCAGGCGGCCATGATCGAGCCGCCGCGCGAGACGATTCCGGTCACCCGGTTGGCGGTCAGCGGCACGTAGCGCAGCAGCACGCCGGCGTGCACGGTCATGTAGTCGACGCCCTGCTCGCACTGCTCGATCACGGTGTCGCGGTAGATCTCCCAGGTGAGTAGCGACGGGTCGCCGTTGACCTTTTCAACGGCCTGGTAGAGCGGAACGGTGCCCACCGGAATGGGCGAGTTGCGCATGATCCACTCCCGAGTGAGGTGAATGTCCTTGCCGGTGGAGAGATCCATCAGGGTGTCGGCGCCCCAGCGGGCCGCCCAGACCATCTTCTCGACCTCTTCGGCGATCGACGAGGTCACCGCCGAGTTGCCGATGTTCGCGTTGATCTTCACGGTGAAGGCCTTGCCGATGATCATCGGCTCGCTCTCCGGATGCTTGTGGTTGGCCGGAATGACGGCCCGGCCGCGCGCCACCTCGTCGCGGACAAGCTCGACCGAGACGCCCTCGCGCGCGGCGATGTAGGCCATCTCCGGCGTGACAATGCCGGCGCGGGCCCAGACCAGCTGGGTGGCAGCGCCATCGATGGGCAGCGGATGCTCCCACCCGGCCCGAGTCTGCGGCAGCCCCGTCTCGAGATCGATGGTGGCCGTCTCGTCGGTGTACGGGCCGGACGTGTCGTACAGGTCGAAGTGTTCGCCGTTGCTGAGGTTCACCCGGCGAACGGGAACTTCGAGTCCGGGCCAGTCCTTTACCGGTTCGTAGCGTTTGCTGCTGCCCTGGATCGGGCCGGTCGTGACCGTTTTTGACATGGTTGTTTCATCAATTGTGCGCATTGGTTTCGAACTTCCTACGCCGGCATTACCCGGACAGGTTCAACGGTCGACGGCCCTGGCCGTCCTCTCAGCTCGCTGGTGCGCGCTCCCGTGGTTGGTGTGTCTTCTGACTCCTTCACCCTAGCGCTGGTTGCGCGCTCGGGTCCTACCGGGGTCGCGGTCACCGCGCCCGTTGGGGGCCATCGCTCCGGGCATCGCTGGCGCTATGACCGGGAACTGGCGCCCGAGTCTGCGGGTGCCAGGCATAGCTGGCGCTGGGCATCCGCTTAGCGAGCGAGGGCGGCCAGCTCGACGCGGGTCGAGGCACCGACCTTGCGCAGCAGGTTGGCCACGTGAAACTTCACTGTGTTCTCGCTGATGGTCAGGGCCTGTGCGATGGCCTTGTTGCGCGCCCCAGAGGCGACGAGTTCGAGCACGCCGCGTTCGCGTGGGCTGAGGCCCCAGGCCGCGGCGGTGGTGACGGATGCCGTGGGCGCGTCGAGCGGCAGCGACACGGCCATCTCGGAGCCCCAGCCGGCGGTGGCCTCCACGTTGAGTGTGCCGCTGAGCGCGACGACGCGGGCGGCGAGCTGACGCACGCTCGGAACCTCGGCATCGAGGTTGCCCGGACCGTCGTCCCGAATGCGGATGAGCAGGTTACTTCCGTCGCAGTCCCACTGCACGCGCACCCGCGCGACCCCGGCCTGTTCGACGAGGGCGAGTACGGCGCCGCGAACGATGGCGCGGGCTTCGTGGGCGACCTCGCCGGGCAATGCCCGACCGTTCACCGGCGGCTCGATGAACTGCACGTCGAGGTCGCCGAAGCGCACGAGCGGGCGCAGGTCGTTCCTGAGACGTTCGAAGGCGCGGGCGACGGGTTCCTCGGTGAGACTGCGATCGAGGTCGCTCACCGCGCGCAGGGCGACCATCGCGGCGGCGGCGAGTTCGGTGGCCTTCTGTCGGGCGGCGGTGTCACTCGTGCTGCCGGAGCGCAGCACAGCAAGCAGGGATTCCAGCGTGGTGGCGTGTGCGTCGGTGAGGTCGGCGATGAGTTTGGAACGTTCGGCGGCTGCGCTGCGCGCTGTTTGAACCGGGGAGTTTGCGGGGAGCGTCGAGCGTTTTGCGGTCGTGGCGGATGACGCGGCCGGTTCGGCTGCTCCGGTAGCAGCATCAGACCGGAGGGCGGCGGCCGTGCTGCGCGCAGCGGCCTCAGTGGCGGTGGCGCGCACGCCGGGGTTAGATGGAGCGGAAGTCATGCCCCCAGCCTACCCGGGCCATCCTCGGAGCCCACCCAGAGCCATCCGTTTGGGTAGGAAAACCGCTCGTTTGGCGGGCAGCATTCCCACTCGAAGGAGTGGAACATGGAATCATGACCGAAACGACAACCACCCCACTGGCAGCGGATGCCCTCGGCCTCATTTTCGCCGAGAACGGCCGCGTCGTCGAGGCGCTGCAATCGGCATCCGCTTCAGTACTGGATGAGGCGGCAACCCTGCTCGCCGCGGCACCCCGGGTATTTGTGCTCGGTGCTGGCCGCTCCGGGCTGGCACTGAAGATGACCGCGATGCGACTCATGCACCTCGGCCTCGACGTGCACGTGGTGGGCGAGGTGACCAGCCCGGCGATTGTGTCGGGTGACGTGCTGCTGGTGGCGAGCGGATCCGGAACGACGGGCGCCATTGTGCGTGCCGCCGAGACGGCTCACGGCGTGGGGGCGAGCATTCTCGCGCTGACCACGGCGCCCGAGTCGCCGCTCGGGCGGCTCGCCGCGGTGACCGTGGTCATTCCCGCGGCTGCCAAGCAGGACCACGCCGGGCAGGTGTCGGCCCAGTATTCGGGCGGCCTGTTCGAGCAGTCGGTGTTGTTCGTCGGCGACGCCCTGTTTCACACGCTCTGGAAGGCGAGCGGTTCCACGGCCGAACAGCTCTGGCCGCGTCACGCCAACCTCGAATAGAGCGCGCACCCTTTCCAAGAACTTTCCACTCTTAAACACTAATAGAAAGCAGAATCCCATGAAGCTTCAGGTAGCTATGGACGTACTGACCACCGAAGCGGCGCTCACGCTGGCTGCTCAGGTTGCACCGCACGTCGACATCATCGAGCTCGGCACCCCGCTGATCAAGGCAGAGGGCCTGCGCGCCGTCACCGCGATCAAGAACGCGCACCCCGACAAGATCGTCTTCGCCGACCTCAAGACGATGGATGCCGGCGAGCTCGAAGCCGACATCGCCTTCGCCGCCGGTGCAGACCTCGTCACCGTGCTCGGCACGGCCGGGGACAGCACCATTATCGGAGCCGTCGCCGCCGCGACCAAGCACGGCAAGGGCATCGTCGTTGACCTCATCGGCGTTGCCGACAAGGTCACCCGCGCCCGCGAGGTCACGGCGCTCGGTGCCCAGTTCGTCGAGATGCACGCTGGACTCGACGAGCAGGCCGAGCCCGGCTTCTCGCTCGCCACACTGCTCAACCAGGGCGAGACCGCCAAGGTTCCGTTCTCCCTTGCCGGCGGCGTGAACCTGTCGACCATCTCTTCGGTGCAGCGCGCCGGAGCAACGGTCGCCGTTGCCGGCGGAGCAATCTACGGCGCCGAAGACCCGGCCGCAGCTGCTGCCGCCCTTCGCGCCGCGATTATCTAGCCCAAGCGCTTAATCTGGTGCCGTCCCGCGTCTGCGGGGCGGCACTTTTGCGTTAGCGGCACTATCGCGTTAAGCGGATGTCCCTGCCCGGGTGACGAGAAATCCGACCGGGCCCGGGCCTGGTCGATGGGGCACTCCTGCACGCATGGGCGCACATTCCGCGCCCCGGCCTGTCGGTGGGCGCGGCTAGGCTGGTGGCGCCCAGACTAGTTGGCGGCATCGTCGCCGCGAGAGGACGCCACCCATGACCAGCAGCCACGCATGAATAGCACCATTTTCGACCGGGCCCGGCCAGCGGCATCCGTTGTTAAAGCCTCGCTCACGGGAACACGCCAGGGCTCGTTTTGGCTCGAGGAGCTCGAGCCGCGTACCGGCTATCCAGCGCTCACCGGCGACCTGCGCTGCAATCTCGCGATCGTTGGCGGCGGCTACCTCGGACTGTGGAGTGCGGTGCTGGCCAAGCAGCAAAACCCTGATGCGAGGGTGCTTTTGTTGGAGGCGCGCACGGTCGGCTGGGCGGCATCCGGTCGCAATGGCGGCTTCTGCGAGGCGAGCCTGACCCACGGTGACGACAACGGGCGCAGCCGCTGGCCGAAAGAGATCGACCGACTGACCGAACTGGGCAACGAGAATCTCGACGAGATCGAACGAGCGGTGGCAGACCTCGGCATCGACTGCGATTTTGAACGCACCGGATCCATCGACCTCGCCATCGAAGAGCATCAGATTGAGTGGCTGCGCGAAGAGACGATCGGCGAAAACGTGGTGTTTCTCGACGAGTCCGCAGTGCGGGCCGAGGTCGCGTCACCGACCTATCTCGCCGGCGTCTGGCACCGGCGCAGCACCGCCCTCGTGCATCCGGGCAAGCTCGCCGCCGAACTGGCGCGCGTGGCGACCGACCTTGGAGTGGAGATCTTCGAGCACTCGCTCGTGCAGAGCGTGGACACGGCCCGACGTCTGCCGGCCCAGGGCGCCCGGGTAGTGACCGCGGGCGGCACCGTGACCGCGCAGAAGGTCGCGCTCGCCACCAATGTCTTTCCCTCGCTGCTCAAACGCAACAAACTCGCGACCGTTCCAGTCTACGACTACGTGCTAATGACCGAACCGCTCGATGCGAGCCAGCTCGCCGCGATCGGCTGGCAGAATCGGCAGGGCCTGAGCGACCTCGCCAACCAGTTTCACTACTACCGACTGAGCGCCGACAACCGCATTCTGTTTGGCGGCTACGACGCCGTGTACCACTACGGGCGAAAGGTGCGCAGCGGCTACGAGAACCGACCGGAGACCTTCGAGAAGCTCAGCAGCCACTTCTTCACGACGTTTCCGCAGCTGGCCGGCGTGCGCTTCAGCCACAAATGGGCCGGTGCGATCGACACGTCCACGCAGTTCTGCGCCTTCTTCGGGCAGGCTCGCGGCGGGCGCATCAGTTATGCGGCCGGCTTCACCGGCCTCGGTGTTGGTGCCACGCATTTCGCCGCCCAGGTCATGCTAGACCAGCTGGCCGGCCGCAGTACGGAGCGCACTGAACTGGCCATGGTGCGGGGCCGTCCGCTTTCGTTCCCACCGGAGCCGCTCGCATCCGCTGGAATTCAGGCCACGCGCTGGGCACTCAATCGTGCCGACCACAATCGGGGCCGCCGCAACGTGCTGCTTAAGGGGCTCGATGCCGTGGGCCTAGGCTTCGACTCGTAGCCGGGACCGACTATTTGCCGATGGGACCTGGCAGGCCCTTTTCGGCCAACACGGCGTCGGCCTCTTCCGGCCGACTGAGATCAGTGAGTATTTCGGCGCGCACTTCACGGGCATAACTGTAGAGTTCCGCGTCTGAGATTTCATCCTTCATCATTTACCCCTTCCAGGTGGCTGGCAAGCGAGCGACCACCAGCTGTGCCAGGTCCCTATCATCTTCTTTTGCTTCGTCTTCTTTCGCGAGCTTGCGCAGCGAAGCGAGGCCGGCGATGCAGGCAGCGACGAACGTTCCGTCCCAGGGAATGATCCCAAATAGGTAGAACTGCTCGGCTTCGAAGGTCATGGTCCAGAACATAGCGGTCAGCGACCGCGTCCAACAACAACGACCGGGTCATCCAGGCTCCGGTCCCGAAATGTCAGACAAGAGGATGCCATACCTCGGCGGGCCTGGACCGACCAGCGGATGCCGCGCCGCGGCTAGTGCGGCGCGACTGCGGAGCTGCCGTCGAGCATCCGCTTGCGTGCCACGCTGCTGAGTCGCTCGGCCAAGAGGACGACGATGAGAATCATGATGATGATCGTCATCGCGGTGTCGAACTGGCGCAGTTGGAATGCCACGTTCAGCTCGACGCCGATGCCACCGGCTCCGACCAGGCCGAGTACCGCCGCGCCACGAATGGATTTTTCGAGGCAGTACAGGCTGGTGCCCGTGAACGACGGAAACGCGGTCGGGATGACCGCACAGGCCATGACGCTGATGCGGTTGGCTCCGGTAGAGCGCAACGCGTCGATCGGACCGCGGTCGAGCTCTTCGATGCGTTCCGCGAAGAAGCGGCCCGCGAAACCGATCGTATCGACCATGATCGTCAGGATTCCGGCGATCGGTCCGAGACCGACCGACACGACGAAAACCATGGCCCAGACCAAGTCGGGCACGCTGCGCATGACCGTGAGCAGTGATTTCGCGGCCACGTGAATCATGCTGTGTGGTGTGGTGTTTCGCGCAGCGAGCAGAGCGATCGGCAGGCTGAGGAGCACGCCGAGGGCCGTACCGATGATGGCCATCTCGATGGTTTCGAGCATGGCCTCCGCGAGGTTTGGCACGCGATCAGTCGCCGGTGGAAATCCGCGCGAGAGAAAATCCCACGTGCGCGCTGGGGCCATGAGTAGCCGTTCGGGGCTCAGATCGAGGCGGGACACCCCGTGAATGGCGAGTCCCGCGAGCACCAGCACGGCCAGAAATGCTCCGCCGTGGGGGCGCCGAAACCGGCTGGGTGGCGCGCTGGTGACGCGCGTCGGCCGGGTGGTCATGATCATCGATTCACTCCTGCTTCGTCGTGCTGCGAGTTCTCGGCGGAATCAGCCTGCTCTGAGTCCTCGGAATACAGCCCGGCCAAATCGGTCCGAGACAGATCACGCATGTGCCCATCGAGCAGCAATCGGCCGCGTTGCAGTGCGACCACGCGGTCGCCATACGCCTCGGCGAGTTCCAGCTGGTGCAGGGTACAGACGAGCGTCAGACTCTTTTCTGCCACGACCTGCCAGAGCACGTCCATCACTTCCCGCCCGGCCCGGGGGTCGAGGGCGGCCACGGGTTCATCCGCGAGCACGATCGTTGGGCGTTGCATCAGCATCCTGGCGATCGCGACGCGCTGGCGCTGCCCACCGGACAGCTGGTCAGCGCGGCGCGAGGCGAAGGGGGCCAGGCCCACGCGTTCCAGACAGACCATGGCCTCGTCTCGCACAGTGCTGGACGAGGTCCAGGCGAACCAATTTCGTGGGTTGTCGGTGCGCCCGAGAGAACCGTGTCCGACGTTCGACAACACGCTGACCTGGTCCACGAGGTTAATCGATTGAAAGACCGTGCCGACCCGCCGACGCACGTCGCGCAGTTCTCTCGCCGTGGCTCCGGTCACCGCCGTTCCATCGAGGGAAATAGCGCCGGCCGTGGGCTCAATCAGACGAGTCAGTGCCTTGAGCAAGGTCGACTTACCGGATGCGTTGTGCCCCAGCAGCACGATGGCCTCACCCTGGTCAACGGTCAGGTTGATGCCGTCGAGGGCTTCTGTTCCATCGGGATAGCGATGACTTAGATCGCGCACGCTGATCATGGGTGTGGCGTGGGGGACAGAGGTGCTGCATGGGCTGTGCTGCCGGCTCACTCGGGGAGCTCGGCGAAATCGGCGAATCCAGCCGCTTCGAAGGCCGCGCGCGTCGGGTCGTAGTCGGCATCCGTGGCGACCTGGAATTCGGATTCGAGGTACTTGTCACTCTCGCCGGTCGCGGTGATGGCGTCGAGAAGCACCTGCTGGTTTTCGGTCAGGGTCTCTTGAAGCCAGGTCGCGCATCCGCTGCCGAGAGCGCTGCGGGCCACGAACAGATCGTTGGGCAGGTCGGGTCCCTCGGCCAGCATTTTGATCGATCCGGCCCCCAGTTCCTCTTCGATCTCCGCGAAGTCGCTCAGGCCGGTGCCGAGCGCATCGCCCTCACCGGCGCCGAATGCCGCGATGCGGGTCGCGCCGAGCGGAACGACGTCGACGTTATCGCCAGCGACGAGGCCGGCGTTGGAGAGCATTTCCAGCGGGCCCAGGTGACCGGAGGTGGAACCGACCTCCTTGGTGATGACCGTGGAATTTTCGAGGTCGGCAAGCTCCGTCACGGTGGAATCGGCGCGGGTCACGATCATGGAGCGGTAGCCGGGGCGGGTGATACCGACAACCGGGATGGCGTCCGCTTCCTGCTTCAGAACGACATATTCGGCGGGACCAGTCAGGAGCAGGTCGATCTCGTCGAATTCCAGCGCGGTCGACGCTGCGGTGCGGCTGGAGATTGGGTAAAACTCAACGTTCTTGCCGGTGGCTTCTTCAAATGCCGTACGGAATCCCTCGAATTCGACGACGAGAGTTTCGAGTCCTTCCACGCCCGTGTCGCTGAATCGAAGCGTGTCGGGGCACGAGTCCGCGCCGGTCGCGGCGAGAGGCTGGTCACTCGCGGTACTGGTTGCGGCGCATCCGCTCAAGGCCAGAATGCTGACGAGGGCAAGGGCGGGAATGGACCTGTGGCTAGCTTTGGATCGCAAAAGATGGAGCCTAACTGGTTGTGACGCGGCGAGAATAGAAGAACCCGAGAGTATTCGCCGCTCGGGTTCTTCAACACGCTGTCATTCCCCGGTCACCAGCCGTTTACCTCCCGGTGAACACGAGGCAAATGCGAGGTGAACCGCGTGGGGGTTCCGCCTGGTTCGCGATGGCCTCAGCCGAGCAGCAGCTTGCGGAGCTGGTCGGTCGAGTGCACGACCGCGGTCGCCGCCTCGGCCTCGGCCGGCGAGCCGTAGCCCCACTCCACCAGAATCGCCGGAATGCCATTCGCCTGCGCGCCGATGGCGTCGTAGCTGCGGTCGCCGACCAGGACGGCGCCGCCGGTGTCTACGCCGGTCGCGGCCAGGCGGGCGAGCGCCTCTGCGACGATGTCGGCCTTGTTGCTGCGGGTGTCGTCGGCGGAGGCACCGACGGTGGCCGTGAAGTACTTGGCGAGGTCGAAGTGCGTGAGAATGGCGATCGCACTGAGCTCGGGCTTGCTGGTGGCCAGGGCGAGCGGAATTCCGGCCGCGTGGATACGTTCGAGCAGGCCGGCGACGCCGGGAAAGACAGCCGTGTCGAGCGCGGCGGCGCCGTGGTACTCGGCGCGGTAGACGGCGATGGCTTCGACGGCTTCGGCGGGGGTCATGCCGGCGTATTCCTGAAAGGCGTCGAACATGGGTGGGCCGACGTAGGCGAGCAGTTGGGCAGCGGAGGGCACCGGGCGGCCGAGCAGCGTAAACGTGCGGGCCAGAGAGCTGGTGATAGCCGGGGCGGAATCCGTGATGGTTCCGTCAAGGTCGAAGAGAATGGCGCTCCAGGTGCGCGTCAATGTTGCGTTCATTCGGCATAGCCTAGGCGGTCAGCCGAAAAAGTGTCCCATTTACCCATTTTCTCAGCATTCGTACGGTTAGTGAGGCGCTAGCCTTTTCGTTCCCCCTCACAAAGGAATCCGTATGACGCTGTCTCCGCCCGCCCGCCTGATCTACGGCTGCATGGGACTCGGCGGCGACTGGACGCCCGGGCCGGTCACCCCGGCCGCGATCGATCAGGCCGTCGCCGCGGTCGAGGCCGCGCTGTCCATCGGCATAACGGTGTTCGACCACGCCGACATTTACCGCTTTGGCAAGGCGGAGCAGGTGTTCGGTGAGGTTCTGAAACGCTCGCCGGGACTGCGCGAGCGCATCGAGATTCAGACGAAGTGCGGCATCCGCTTGGATGCAGAGCACGCTCCCTACGACCTCGGGGCGATCGTGGCGCGCGTCGACGACAGCCTCGCGCGCCTGGGCGTTGACTACGTCGACACGTTGCTGCTGCACCGGCCCGATCCGTTGCTCGAACCCGCCGTTGTCGCTGCGGCGGTGACCGACCTGCACGCCGCCGGAAAAATTCGCGCGCTCGGCGTCTCGAACATGTCGGGAGCGCAGATCGCGTTCCTCCAGCGCGAGATCGACCTGCCGATCGTGGTGAACCAGCTTGAGATGAGCCTGCTCAAGCGCGACTGGGTCGACAGCACGGTGCTGGTTAACCACCCGGACGGCGCCGACAACACCTTTCCGCACGGCACGCTGGAGTACTGCGCGAGTAATGGGGTGCGGCTGCAGGCCTGGGGCGCGCTCGCGCAGGGCCGGTATTCCGGGGCGCCGGGCGCGGCGGCCGAGGAGGCGGCATCCGCTTTGGTGCAGACGCTGGCCGAGGCGAAGAACACGACCCGCGAGGCCATCGTTCTCGGCTGGCTGATGCGACACCCCGCGCACATCGATCCCGTCCTCGGATCGAGCGATCCGGCGCGCATTCGGGCCTGCGGGGATGCAGCCGCGCAGGCAGCGGCGATGACCCGCGACGAGTGGTTCGCGTTGTACCTTGCGGCCCGCGGGCGCCCGCTGCCCTAAAAGAGTTTCGAGGCCGTGTCGTCGAGGCCGCGCATGGCGTCGTAGTCGAGGAGCAGACAGCGGATGCCGCGATCCTCCGCCAACTTGCGGGCCTGCGGTTTGATCGTCTGCGCCGCAAAAACCCCACTGACCGGCGCCAAATGCGGGTCGCGATTCATGAGTTCGAGGTAGCGCGTGAGCTGCTCCACCCCGTCGATATCGCCATTTCGTTTGAGTTCTACCGCGACAGATCGGCCGGCGGCATCCTGCGCGAGGATATCGACCGGCCCGATGGCGGTCATGTACTCGCGGCGCACGAAGGTGAAACCCTCGCCGAGCAGATGAATGTGCTCGGCCAACAGCTTCTGCAGGTGCGACTCCGCGCCGTCCTTGATCAGGCCGGGGTCGATGCCGAGCTCGTGCGCCGAGTCGTGCTGCACCTCGTACACGCTGACCACGAGCTGGTCGGCGGTCTTGCCGTGGGTGACCGTCCAGAGGGCGGTGATTCCGGCATCCGCTTGATCGCCGTCGGGCTCGGAGATGGCGATCGAGCAGGGTGGGCTCATCCAGTTCAGCGGTTTGTAGGAGCCGCCGTCGGAGTGCACGAGCACGCTGCCATCGGACTTGATCATCAGCAGACGGGTGGCCAGCGGCAGGTGCGCGCTAAGACGCCCGGCATAGTCAACGGAGCATTTCGCAATTACAAGGCGCACTGAACGAGTTTATCCTGGTCGCCTTCGGCCTCTCATCGGCACGGGCCTCGGCGACCGCGCTCACGGGCCTCGGCGACCGCGCTCACGGGTCGGGCGGCTCAGAAAACTCGCATTGCGATCTCGGCCGGGGCGGCGAGTAGTGCCGTTATCTCGTCGTCGAGTCGCACCAGCGTGATCGAGGCACCGGCCATGTCGAGCGAGGTGCAGTACTCGCCGACATAGTTACGTCCCACGGTCATGCCCAGCGCGGTGAGCCGCTTGTGGATGATCCCGTAGAGAATGTACAGCTCACTGATCGGCGTGCCGCCGAGGCCGTTCACCATCACGGCGACCCGGTCCCCGCTGACGAATGGCAGGTCGGGAACGATCGCGCTGAGCAGCTCGTCCACGATCTCGTCGGCGGGCATCCATTTGGCCCGGCGTCGCCCCGGTTCGCCGTGGATGCCGACGCCGATCTCGATCTCGTCGTCGCCGAGGGCAAACAGGGGTTCCCCCCGGGCGGGAGGAGTGCAGGCCGTCAGCGCGACACCCATGGTGCGGGTGACGGAATTGACCTTTTCGCCGATGCGCACCAGCTCGTCGAGGTCGGCACCGGACTCCGCCGCGGCTCCAACGGCCTTCATCACGAAGAAGTTGCCGGCCACGCCGCGGCGGCCGACGGTGTAGGTGGAGTCCTGCACCGACACGTCATCGTCGATGAACAGCGTGCGCACCTGGATGCCGTCGGCGCTGGATGCCTCCTCGGCCATCTCGAACGCCATCCGGTCTCCGGTGTAGTTGTTGACCAGGAGCAGCACCCCCTTGTCGGAGGCGAGGAGCTTGGTGGACTCGATAATGAAGTCGATCGGCGGGGCGGCAAAGACGTCTCCAGGGCACGCGCCGTCCAGCATCCCCTTACCGACCGTCATCACGTGGGCTGGCTCATGACCGGAGCCGGAGCCCTGAATGATGGTGACCTTGTCGTGGTTGGGGGCATCCGCTCGATGGATGAGGTGATACTCGGGAACGTAGCGCAGGGTGTCGGGGTTCGCGAGCGCGATGCCCTCGAGCATCTCGGGAACGAACTGCTGGGGGTCGTTGATGAACTTCTTCATGATGTCTCCACGTCGTTGTCGGGATCGGATGGTTATCGGTGGGCTAGTTGGCCCAGGTTCGGGCGAGGCGCTCGACCAGCACAGCAATGGCGATCGCGCCAGCGTCGGGCGATCCCACGCTGCGCTCGCCGGTGTAGCTCGCGCGCCCGCGCCGGGCCTGGAGCAGGCTCGTGGCTTGTGCGGCCTCCCGAGCGGAGACCGCCATCTTGCCCAGAGCAGTCTTGGCGTCGTCGCCGGCCGCAAATGCGGCCTCGAGCGTGTCGACGGCGGGCACAAAAGCATCGAGCAGGGTTTTGTCACCGACATCGGACTTACCGCGGTACTTGATCCCTTCGATGGCCGCGCGCAGCGCGGTGATGGTGTCCGCCGGGCTGATCTCGTTTCGGCCCTTGAGCGCGGTGCCGGCGCGCAGGAATGCCGTTCCCCAGAGCGGCCCCGACGTTCCCCCGATGGTGCTGGTGATGACAATCGCGATCTTGCTCAGGAATACCCCGGGGTCCGTGCGGTCAACGCCGTCCCAGCCGGAGAGCACAACCTCGAAACCGCGGGCCAGAGAGTAGCCGAAGTCCCCGTCACCGACAACTGAGTCAAGTTCGCCGAAGTATTTCTCGTTGACGAGGGCCTCCTCGGCGATGGAGCGCACCACGAATTCAGTCGCGTTCAGGGAACTGGTCATGATTCTTCCTCCTGGTTGGGGGCGCGCAGCAGCATCGAAAGGTCGCCCAGCGTCACGAAACCGTTCGGCACCACGCCGGCAGGAGAGCCCAGCACGGTTGCGAGTTCGCCATCCGGGTCGCCGAGCGAGGTGACGACGAGGGCAGCACCGTCAAAGTTCTCATCGACGGTGTAACTGCTCACTGTGACGAGGGTGCGCAACCCGGCAGCGCGGGCGGCGCGCAGGCCGTTGTTGCTGTCCTCGATGACGATCGCCTCGTCGGTGCTCACGCCGAGGTGCTCCAAGGCATAGGCGTAGATGTCCGGCGCAGGTTTCTTGGCGGCCACGATGTCTCCCGCGAATACTTGGAACTGCGCGGCCAGGGACTCGCCCACCGCGTGGGTCAGCACTGCCCGCACGGAGGGTTCGGCCGAGGTTGAGGCGACCGCGAGCATCCAGCCGGCAGCAGCCGCCTCGGCGACGATCCGGGCGATCCCCGGGCGGGCGGGCAGCGCTCCGACAGCGATCAGGTCGGTGTAAATCTGGGTCTTGCGCCGATGCCAGGTGGCGACGGTTTCTTGTTGCCGGGCCGGATCGGCGGGAAGATGGGCCGCCTGAACGAAGTCCGGCGTGAGCAGGCTCGTAAGGCGTTCCTTGCCACCGCCGATCAGCAACTTCTCGGCGTAATCCTCCTCGCTCCAGTGCACGGGCAGTCCGAACTCCGCGAAGCTGGCGTTGAAGGCGGGCAGGTGTCCGTGGCGTTCGGTGTCGGCGAGTACGCCGTCGCAGTCGAAGATCAGTGCCGGCATCGCTTACCAGGCCTGGCCGGCCGAGCCGAACGTGCGGGCCAGGCCCGTTGTGAGGTCGACGACATCGCCACTCACAGCGCGAAAAAGCGTCGGCGGGTCCCATTTGTCGGCCTCTTCGGCGAACCGCAGGTTGGCCAGGGTGGATTGCAGATAGGTCACCTTGAGGGCGGTAGAGATGTTCACCTTGGAACAGCCGCGCTGGATCAGGTCGTGGAATTGGGCGTCCGTCATTCCGGTGCCGCCGTGCAGGGCGATGGGTATTGGATGCGCCGCCACCAGATCGCTGACCCGGTCGAAGTCCAAAACGGGTTTCGATTTGTAGACGCCGTGGGCGTTGCCGATGGACGGAGCGAAGACATCGACGCCGGTCGCTTCAATGAACGCGAGGGATACGTCAAGGGTCTGCCGCGCCGCGGTCTGATCGGAGCCGACACCGTCTTCGACGCCGGTGATGGATTCAATCTCACCCTCGACATGGGCTCCGTAGCCTCGGGCCTCCTTGACCACCTCAATGGTTTGGCGCTGGTTCTCGGCCACGGGCAGCTGGGACGCGTCGAAGAGCACCGAGTTCCAGCCGATGGCCAGGCACTCGCTGATCACGTCACGGTCGGGGCAGTGGTCGAGGTGCAGGGCGACGGGCACGTCGATGTCGGCGGTCATGGATTGCCACATAGCGAACAGCACCTTCGCGCCGATCGAGCGCACGGTCTTGACCGACGTCTGCACGATGATCGGCGAGCGAACTTCGACTGCGGCAACCAGCACCCCCTGCATGGTGAGGTCGTTGAACACGTTGACAGCAGGCACGCCGTAGCGGGCATCGAACGCCCGGTCGACGATTTCCTTCAGGGAAACAACTGGCACGACGGCCTCCTTTGGCTTCGTCCCACGTTAAACCGGCACGCGCAT
The DNA here is from genome assembly GCF_004403235.1 of Cryobacterium sp. Hh38. Lineage (NCBI taxonomy): Bacteria > Bacillati > Actinomycetota > Actinomycetes > Micrococcales > Microbacteriaceae > Cryobacterium > Cryobacterium sp. Hh38. The sequence goes on from NZ_SOHD01000017.1 coordinate 221,160, forward strand.
CGCGCGCTATCGGGGAGTCCCCCCATTCGCTTTGGGGGAAATCCCTGGTCGTCGTCGGCATCCGTTCAGGAATGATGCGGATGGGCCAGCCCGGCCAGCATTGTGCGGTTGGCTGCTCCCGTCTTCCTGAGGATCGTGCCGACGTGTTTTTCGACGGTTTTTACCGAGATGCCAAGTTCCGTACCGATCTGCTTGTCCCGGAGTCCTCCCTCCACCAGCCGGCGCACCTCCCGCTCGCGGGACGTGAGGAGGGCGGGATCGGCCGGTTCGCCCCACATTTCCAGTAGGGAGCGCGACAGAACAGCATCGCCGGCAACGGCCGAGTCGACCGCTCGCACGAGCGAATGCCCCTCGGCGGATCGGTTCAGGAACCCGCGGGCGCCAGAGTGGGCCGCGCGCCGGATTCGTTCGTCGTGTGGGTCTCCGACCAGGAGCACGACGGCCGTGCCCGGACTGGTGCGAGCCAGCGCCTCGATCAGGTCGGTGTCTGGCAGGTCGGTGCCTGGCAGGTCGACCAGATCGATGTCAGTGACCACGACGTCGGGCTGCAGATACCGTGCCGCAGCGAGGGCGCCGGCAGCGTCGCCGCACTCGGCGATCACCTGGATGCCCGTCCCCTCCTGCGTGAGCAGGTGCACCAAGCCGGCGCGGATCACCGGTCGTTCGTGCATGACGAGCACCCGAGGGGGGTGTGTCTCGGTGAGGCGCCCGATCGATACGTGCGTCGGTCTGCACGGATCGTCGCCGCCCGGCAGCCCGAATCTGTGGGCCAGCGCTGCACGCTCGGACGTGTGGAACTCGGCCAGATTGATGTTGACCTCGATGGCCACGGTGTGCAGACGGAAGTCGGCGATGGCGGCGGCCGCCTGAGCGGCGAAACGTTCGAGTATCCGGGCGTCCTGGCTGGTGAAGAGGCGCTCGGAGGTATTGGCAAAGACCACGCAGGCGCCGATGACCCCGGAAGGAAGCCTGATCGGCACGCCGATGACTGGGCGCTGGTAGCGGGCGTCGTCCCGGCCGAGATGACCGCCCGGCACTTTGGAGTACTCACTGAACACAACGGATCCACCGGCTCGCACGACTGCTCCGGTGACGCCTTCATCCAGTGAGAAGACTTGGCCAGCCCGGCATTCGTCGCCGAGGTCGACCTCTTTGCGGTAGACCTGAGCGGTCTCATCAATAGTGCAGATCGATCCCATGGCGCATCCCAGCAACTGGGCGGCGCGCAGCAGGATCCGTTCCAGCAGAGGTCCGAGCCCCGTATCACCGGCCGGCCCCGTAGCCAGGAACAGGGCTACTTCATCGCCGGGTTCATCGGTCTGCGATCGAGGGGCATTACGAGGGGTCGGCAGGTGAGTCGGGGTCGGGCCCATCGTCTTCTCGTCTCTGAGTGTGCAAGCCAGCCTGGTTCCGTAGACAGCACTTCACCCTATGGGTCTGTCCCCCCTTGGCGCTAGCGGCGGGTGCTTCGATGTGGCGAGGAACCACACCAGCCGACGTAGCCTTCTGTGACGTGACTCACGCGGCGTGGGGCCGTGCCGCCGGGGCGGCCAGCCCGGCCAGCACCATCAGCACCAAAACCAGGTACAGCGCGTTGAGGATTCCCCAGGCTTCGCCGAGCAGTCCGAGCACGGGCGGTCCGACCAGAAAAGCACCGTAGCCGATGATGGCGACGGCGCTCACCCGCGCCGCAGCGTTCTTGGTGTCGTCCGCGGCCGCCGACATGCCCACCGGAAAACCGAGCGAGGCGCCGATACCCCAGAGGATTGTACCGACAAAAACGAGCGGGGTGTTCGGCGCGAGGATGAACAGTACGAGCCCCGCGATGCCGATTCCGGCGCAGGCCCGCAGCACGAGCACCCGGCCGAACCGGTCGAGCAGGGGGCCACCGATCACGCGGCCCACGGTCATCGCGGCCACGAATACCCCGAATACGATGGCGCCGTCGGTGTTGCTGAGGCCGTGTCCATCGACCGAGGCGAGGGCCAGCCAGTCGTTCGCCGAGCCCTCGGCGAATGTCATGCCGAGCACGATCAGCCCGATCAGCAGCAGTTTGCGATCACGCCAGACGGCGAGGCTGCCCTGCAGGCGCGCGCGCCAGGCGAGGCGCGGGGCATCCGCTTCAGTATCGATTTCGATGGCGGCCGGCAGGAACCGCACGGCCACGAGAACGGTGCCCAGAACGAGTGCGGCCATGACCAGCAGATGCCAGAACACCGAAACCTGCCAAGCGGATGCCGCGGCGCCGCCGAGCGCGCCGACCACCGTGCCGAGGCTGAAGCAGGCGTGCATGAGTGGCATCAGAGTGCGGCCGATGGCCCGCTCGGCGGCCGCGCCCTCGACGTTCATCATGACGTCGAGGGATCCCATGCCCACGCCGAACACGGCGAGGGCAGCGAACACGAACGGGGCCGAGGGCGCGAGGCTGACGCCGACGCCCATGAACACGAGTCCGGTCGCCGACAGCGAGATGCTGACCAGCATGGCGCGGCGTGCGCCGAGGCGGGCGAGCAGGCCGGCTGCGATCAGCAGTCCGACGACCGAACCGGCCGAGAGACCGAAGATGAGGATGCCGACCTGCGCGGTATCGAGGCCCAGGCCGTCGCGGACGGCGGGAACCCGCGCCATCCAGCTGGCCAGGCCCAGTCCGGAGACGAAGAACGCTGCGAATACGGCGTTGCGCCAGCCGATCAGGCCCGAGCGTGTGGCGGTGGTAATCACGGGGGAGTTGGTCATCGGGCTCCTCAAGTGGCGGGCGGGAGGCCTCGACAGCGGGTGGGTGGGAACCTTAACGCTACAACGAGAAGTTCCCACAGAGGGTGGAGATGGCACTGAATGCTCAGGGTGACCTCGCTCGCGGTGGTTCTCGCTCAAGACCTGCCTGACACCGGCGCATGACGCCGGAAGACACCGCCGATTGGCGTCGCTCAGCGGGTTAGCGTAGCCTTACCTTAGCCAATCAAACCCCTGTCCTTGGAGTCACATGCGCATCCCGCTCTCCCTCGCCGCCCTCGTTGCCGGCGCCACCGTTCTTGCCCTCGCCGGGTGCACCCAAGCCGCCGAGCCAACGACAGCAGAGGCCACGAGCGACGGAGCCTTCACTCTCTACTCCGGTCGCGACGAAGCGCTCATCCAGCCGCTCATCGACCAGTTCGAAGAGACCAGCGGCATCAGCGTCGAGGTTCGTTACGGCAACACCGCCGAGCTCGGCGCGTTGCTGCTCGAGGAGGGCGACGCCACGCCCGCCCAGGTCTTCCTCGCGCAGGACGCCGGAGCGCTCGGTGCTCTCGCCAACGCCGACCTGTTTGCCACGCTTCCCGCCGAGACGACCGACGCGGTCCCGGTCGGATTCACCTCGACCGACGACACCTGGGTCGGCGTCACCGGCCGGGCCCGCGTGATCGCCTACGACAGCGAGGCGATGAGCGCGGCCGAGGTGCCAACATCCGTTGACGCCTTCACCGACCCGGCGTGGGCCGGAAAATTCGGAATCGCGCCGACCAATGCGAGCTTCCAGGCCTTCGTCACCGCCTACCGTGTGCTGAACGGCGAAGAAGCCGCCGATGAGTGGGTCGCCGCCATCGCCGCGAACAGCCCGGTCATCTTCGACAACAACCGCGCCATTCTCGCCGCCGTCAATGACGGTGTGATCGAGGCCGGACTGCTCAATCACTACTACTGGTTTGCCATGGCCGCCGAGACCGGCGAAGAAAACATGCGTGCTCAGCTCTCTTACCCCGAAGCTGGAGACGCTGGATCCATCGTGAACGTGGCCGGGGCCGGCCTGCTCGCCGGAGCAGCCGAAGACGCCGACGCGCTCGAATTCATCGACTACCTGGTCGGCGCGAAGGCGCAGCAGTACTTCGTGGATGAGACATTCGAGTACCCGTTGATCGCTGGCATCGACGCCCCGGCTGGCCTGCCGGCGCTCGACTCGCTGGTCAACCCCGACCTCGACCTCGCCGACCTCGACACCCTCGAAGACACCCAGACCCTGCTGGGCAAGCACGGCCTGATCTAATATTAAAGCAGTGAAGGCGCGGTTGCGGGCTCAGGTCGGCAGCCGCGCCCTACCCTTTACCAAAGCGGATGCCCCGGCGCCTGCCCGGTCTCGGAGCGCCAGCCGCTGCGGAGAGCTGCGCCCGACCCCACCGGTGGCCGCTCCCCGAGCCGCCCGATCACCCGGGCCGCGCGCATGACCGAACTACTGATCCCGCCGCCGGAAACGGCCGCGACCCGCGCGCCAGCCCGGTACCGCTTCGGTGCCCCGCCCTGGCTGCTGGCCGTCGCTGCGCTCTGCGCCGCAACGGCCGCCATCCCGCTGGTCTACCTGGTGGTGCGCACGACCGAGGCCGGTCTGACCGAACTTCTCGATACCCTCGTGCGCCCGCGAGTGCTGCAGCTCACGATCAACACCGCGCTGCTCGCCGCCGCCGTCACCCTGTCCGCTCTCGTGCTCGGCACGATCTGCGCCTGGATCCTCACTCGCATTCGCTTGCCGTTCCAGCGCACGCTCCTGCTGGTCTCGGCGCTGCCGCTCGCGGTGCCGAGCTACCTCGCCGCCTACGGCTGGCTGGTGTGGTTTCCGCACCTTAACGGCTTCTGGGCCAGCTGGTTCGTCATGACCATGGTCTGCACCCCCTACGTGACGCTGCCGGTCGCGGCGGCGCTGCGCGGGGCATCCGCTGATCTGGAATTGGTGGCCCGCACCCTGGGTCGCGGTCCGCTGCGGGCCTTTGCGGCGGCGACCTGGCCGCAGATTCGCCCGGCCGCGATTGCCGGCGCGCTGTTGGTCTGCCTCTACTCACTGAGCGATTTCGGGCTCGTCTCGATGCTGCGTTTGCAGACGCTGACCTGGGGAATCAACGCCGCCTACGGCGCAAGCTTCGACCGCAACCAGGCCGCGCTGCTCGCCCTCGTGCTCGTGGTGCTCGCCCTCGTGGTCGTGGCCGGCGAACGCCGCAGCCGCCGTCAGGTCGCCAGCGTTCCCGGCCGCAGCACCATGCCTTCCCGCGCGCCCGGCCGCAATGGGCCCTTTTACGTGGCAGTGCTCGTTGCCGCGCCGCTGGCCGGGGTCGTGGTTCCCGTGGTCGGGCTGCTCAGCCGGCTGATCGAGGCCGAAACCCTGCGCGCCATCGACGTTCCCCGGCTGCTCGAGGCCGTCGGTTCGACCCTCGGGATCGCCCTCGCTGCCGCCGTGGTCGCCGTGCTCGTGGCGCTGCCGATCGCGGCGCTCGCGGCCCGCTACTCCGGTCGCCTGGTCGCCGTGATCGAGGCCGTTGGGTTTCTCGGCCACGCCCTGCCAGGCATCGTCGTGGGTCTCTCGCTCGTATTCTTCGCGCTCGCCGCGGTTCCGATGTTCTACCAAACCTCCGTCGTGCTCGTCTTTGCCTACGTCGTTCTGTTCATGCCGCGGGCGATTGGCAGCGTGCGCAGCGGTATCGCGGCGGTGCCGACGAGCCTCAGCGACGTCTCCCGCATGCTCGGCCTGTCACCGTTTCAGGCCTGGTGGCGGGTCACCGCGCGCCTCGCCCTGCCCGGCATCGCGATCGGTGCACTGCTTGTGGCCATCTCGGCCATGAAAGAATTACCAGCGACGCTGCTGCTGCGGCCGACGAGCGTGTCCACGCTCGCCACCGAGTTGTGGAGTCGCACGGCACTGTTCGAGTTCGGCGCTGCGGCGCCGTACGCTGCGGCGCTCGTGCTCGTGGCGATGGTGCCCGCGGTGCTGCTTAGCGGCATCCGCGGCACAGCAAGGGAGAACTAGTGGGCTGGGTAACGATCGAGGCGCTCCGCGTTGCCTACGGTGACCGCCGAGTGCTTGACGACGTCAGTTTGCGCATTCCGCGCGGCTCGCTCGTGGCCGTTCTCGGTCCAAGCGGATGCGGCAAGACCACGCTCCTGCGCGCCGTCGCGGGTTTGTTGCCGGTCGCCTCCGGCACCATCAGCGTCGGTGGACGCCTCGTCACCGGCCCCGGCGTGCAGCGGGCGCCGGAGAAACGCGGAATGGGCTGGGTCCCGCAGGATGCCTCGCTGTTTCCGCACCTCACTGTCGGCGAGAACATCGGCTTCGGGCTGCCGCGTACGAAGCAGAACGACGATCTCTACTGCGAACCGGGCGAGGCTCCGAGCCGAGTCGCCGGGCTCCTTGCCGGACTCAGGCAGCGGGGGCGCGCGAACCGCACAGGACCGGCCTCGCTGAGGGTCGGTGCGGCGCTGCCCGCGAACCCGCGCACAGTTTCGTTGGCGCACCATCCAGTCGCGCCGGGGCACAACCACCTCGCACCCGCACCGATCACACCCGACCGCGATCGCCAGACCAGCCGCGCGGCCCGCATTGCAGAGCTCGCCACCCTCGTTGGCCTGGCCGAACTCGTCGATCGCGCCCCCTCCCAGCTCTCCGGCGGGCAGGCCCAACGGGTCTCGCTGGCACGGGCGCTCGCCCCGCGGCCCGACCTGATGCTGCTCGACGAGCCGTTCGCCGCCCTCGACCCGCTGCTGCGCTCCGCCCTGCGCACCGAGGTCGCGGCACTGCTGCGCGGCCAGCACAACACGAGCCTGCTCGTGACGCACGACCAGGAGGAGGCGCTGTCGCTGGCCGACTTCGTCGCCGTGATGTGCGGCGGCGAGATTTTGCAGTTCGGCACGCCAGCGGATGTCTACGAGCGCCCGGTCAATCCGTGGGTCGCCGGCTTCGTCGGCGATACCGTCGAGCTCGACGGTTTGTGGCGGGGCGGCCGGGTCGAGTGTGCCCTCGGCTCGCTCGCGGCGGACTGGATGGGCGCGCAGGCAGTGCCAGCGCAGTCGTCGGGTGCGCCGAGGGGTGAGCGGACCGCAGCATCCGCTCCCCGTGATGGAACGCCGGTGCTCGTGCTGCTGCGTCCGGAATGGCTGACCCTGGCCGACCCATCAGCCGAGCGGGGGACGGATGCCGTCACCACGGCCATCGCCTACGCCGGCCACGATGCCCTGGTCACCTTTACGATCGCCGACTTGGCAAAGACAGAGGTGCGCGCCCGCGTCGCCGCGCCCGACCTGCCGCCACTTAGCGCACGGGTGAAGCTCGGAGTGCGCCAGAACGCCCTCGCCTATCCGCTGGCCTGAGGGCGGCGATTGGACGATGGGTCAGACGGCGGGGTTGTAGAGACTCGACGTGATGGAATCAAACGGCACCGCGGCTAAGGACACCTGGATCACCTGGGTTGAGGAGTACCCTGCGCAGGAGACGGTCATTTTTCCACCACCGCTCGGCATCGTCAGCACGGCGGTGCCCGAGAATGACGTCATGGGTCCGGTGGTGAAAAACGGCGTGAAGAATTGGCCTCGACCGGTGTATCCGCCGTCAATCTGACAGATTCCCGAATCGTTGGCCGCATTACCGGAATACGTCACGACATACCGTCCTTCCGGAGCGAACGCCTGCACGACGTCTGTATAGACCTCCCAGTCACTGTTGTAAGCAACGAGGTTCATCCAAGAGCCGGGGTTCAGGGCGTAGATGGCGCTGCTCGAGGAAGAAGCCCCGGCCGCGCCGGTTGCGCCCTGGGGCCCCGTGTCTCCGGTCGCGCCGGTCGGACCAGTGGCTCCGACCGCCCCATAATTGCCGGTGCTGCCAGCGGCTCCCGCGGACCCGGTCAGTCCAGCTGATCCCGTAGTCCCGGTGAGTCCTTGAGGTCCCGTCGAACCGGTCTGTCCGGCAGCTCCCGAAGCACCCGTCCTTCCCTCGGCACCCGTGATGCCCGCGGGTCCGATGTCGCCAGTTGTGCCCGCGGGTCCGATGTCGCCAGTTGTGCCGGCAGTTCCCACCGTTCCAGTTGCACCGGTCGCTCCAGTCGCACCCGTGGACTCGACCGCAGAACAGCCCATCAACGACAGCACGATGAGTGCCGCAGTACCCGTCCCTAGGACTCTCAAATTTTTGCTCATCTGCAGAAAGTATCGGTTGGGTAAATGGGTATTTAAGCATTAGCTCTCGCGTGCTGCGTTCTACCCCCTCTTTGGGGGTTTTTGAACCCCTTTTAGGGTTCGTTGCCATCTACAAGGTTCGCCTTTTGCTGCACGGGCTGCCGATTGCTGCTCGAGCGCGTGGCACGCCGCTCGCGCACGCAGCTTTGCGGCGCGCGAGCAGGAAGCGTGCGCGGCAGGCGGCTAGTGGGCGCCGACGACCATCCAGGCCAGGCTGCGGGCGCGCAGCGACAGCGTCACGGCACGGGCACCGAGATAGCCCAGCGCGAACGCGGCCATGAGCAGCGCGAGCCCGGCCTCGCCCGCCGGAGCCCAGACCAGTACAGCGGCGGCCAGTGGCACGAACACGGCGAGGTTGAGCAGCCCGGTCAGGGCGAGATAGCGGGCGTCGCCGGCGCCGATGAGCACGCCGTCGAGCACGAATACGACCGCGCCGAGGGGAACGGACGCCCCGAGCACGATCAAGGTCAGCGGCAGCAGTTGAGTTACCGCTGAGGCATTGGTGAACGCGTGCCCGAGTACCCCGCTCGTGCCGATGACGCCCAAGGCGAGGACGAGTCCGGCCAGCACGCCCCACTCCAGGCAGCGGCGCAGCACGGCGCGAACCTGTGCCACATCCCCGGCACCGAGGCCGCGGCCGACGAGGGCCTGGGCGGCGATCGCGAGGGCGTCGAGGGCGAACGCCAGGGTCGCGAACAACGTCATCGCAATCTGAAAGGCAGCGAGCTCGGGCGAGCCGAGCTGGGCGGCAACGAACACGGCGAGCAGCATGGCGGCGCGCAGGCTCAGCGTGCGCACAAACAGCCAGCCGCCGCTCCTGGCACCCAGCAGAAGCCCAGCCCGGTGCGGGCGAAGAGGGGCGCTGTGGCGTCGGGCATGCCGGGTGACCACGACGAGGTACACAGCGACCATGCCCCACTGCGCCACAACGGTGCCGACGGCTGACCCGGCGATGCCCCAGCCGAGCAGGTAGATGAACACGTAGTTCAGTGCGATGTTCGCGCCGAAACCGATGCCGGCCACATAGAGCGGGGTGCGGGTGTCCTGCAGGCCGCGCAGCAGGCCCGTTGCCGCGAACACCAGCAGCATGGCGGGCAGGCCGAACATGGAGATGCCGAGGTAGGTGGCGGCATCCGCTGTCACGGCGGATTCAGCGCCGAACGCCCCGACCAGCGCCGGGGTGGCGAGCAGGCCGCCAGCCGCGAGCGCCACGCCGAGGCCGAGGGCGAGCCAGAGCCCGTCGATGCCGACCGACACCGCCCTCTTGGAATCGCCCGCACCGAGCCAGCGAGCCACGGCCGGGGTCGTGCTGTAGGCGAGAAAAACCATGAGACCGATGATGGTCTGCAGCACCGCGCTGGCCAGGCCGAGTCCGGCGAGCGGAGTGGTGCCGAGGTGCCCGACCATCGCCGAATCCGCCAGCAGAAACAGCGGCTCGGCCACGAGCGCGCCGAGCGCGGGTACGGCGAGACGCAAAATGTCCCGGTCTATGGGCTGCGTGCGCAAAATATTGATGCTTCGACTCTACGGCGGTCCGCGCATACGCCACCCGCGCATACGGAAGATGTCAACCTTTATGAGTCAGTTTCTTTAGGTGGTCATTGAGTTCGTTCCTGCTTTCAGGGGTTCGTTGATCCAGGTCGTGGTCGGGAACGTTAGTGGCGT